>NZ_CP046200.1:0-2203 GCF_012569525.1 Enterobacteriaceae endosymbiont of Donacia piscatrix
ATGATCAATCAAATTCCTATGACATTACAAGGTATTAAAAAATTACGTGAAGAATTAAAAAAATTAAAAAATATAGAAAGACCTAAAATTGTTAATGCTATTATAGAAGCTAGAAAACATGGTGATTTAAAAGAAAATGCAGAATATCAGTCAGCACGTGAATTACAGAGTTTTTGTGAAGGACGTATTAAAGAAATAGAGAATAAATTATCAAATGCAAATGTTATAGATATAACTAAAATTACACATAATAACAAAGTTATTTTTGGTTCTACTGTTTCTATAATAAATACACTAACTAATAAAATTATTTCTTATAAAATTGTAGGAAATGATGAATCAGATCTAAAAAATAATTTAATTTCTATTGACGCTCCTCTTTCTAGAGCATTAATTAGTAGAAAAAAAAATAATATTGTTGAAGTAAAGACACCTAGAGGAATTATAAAATATAAAATATTAAATATTAAATATATTTAAATTTGACTTTTGAATTAATTTCGAATATATTATTGAATATGATAAAAAAATTTTGAATAAAAATTTTTTTTTTGTTTTTTAAAAATTTATCAGAAAATATATGTGGACATTCAATTTTTAGAGAATTTTATTTTGTATTATGTTTTAAAAATTGAAGAGTTTGATCATGGCTCAGATTGAACGCTGGCGGCAAGCTTAACACATGCAAGTCGAGCGGCAACGAGATAAGAAAAGTTTTACTTTTTTTATTGTCGGCAAGCGGCGGACGGGTGAGTAATATCTGGGGATCTGCCTTATGGAGAGGGATAACTATTGGAAACGATAGCTAATACCTCATAATGTCTTTTAAAAGACCAAAGTAGGGGATTTTATATTTTTATATAAAACCTTATACCATTAGATGAACCCAGACGAGATTAGCTAGTAGGTAGAGTAAAAGCCTACCTAGGCTACGATCTCTAGCTGGTCTGAGAGGACAATCAGCCACACTGGAACTGAGACACGGTCCAGACTCCTACGGGAGGCAGCAGTGGGGAATATTGCACAATGGGCGAAAGCCTGATGCAGCTATGCCGCGTGTATGAAGAAGGCCTTCGGGTTGTAAAGTACTTTCAACAAGAAAGAAATAATAAAATTTAATACATTTTATTACTGACGTTACTTGTAAAAGAAGCACCGGCTAACTCCGTGCCAGCAGCCGCGGTAATACGGAGGGTGCTAGCGTTAATCGGAATTACTGGGCGTAAAGAGCACGTAGGCGGTTAATTAAGTCAGATGTGAAATCCCTAAGCTTAACTTAGGAACTGCATTTGAAACTGATTAACTTGAGTTTCGTAGAGGGGGGTAGAATTCTAGGTGTAGCGGTGAAATGCGTAGATATCTGGAGGAATACCAGTGGCGAAGGCGGCTCCCTGGACGAATACTGACGCTCAGGTGCGAAAGCATGGGGAGCAAACAGGATTAGATACCCTGGTAGTCCATGCTGTAAACGATGTCGACTTGAAGGTTGTAAGCTTGACTTATAGCTTTCGTAGCTAACGCGTTAAGTCGACCGCCTGGGAAGTACGACCGCAAGGTTAAAACTCAAATGAATTGACGGGGGCCCGCACAAGCGGTGGAGCATGTGGTTTAATTCGATGCAACGCGAAAAACCTTACCTGGTCTTGACATCCATGGAATTTAATAGAGATATTTTAGTGCCTTCGGGAACCATGAGACAGGTGCTGCATGGCTGTCGTCAGCTCGTGTTGTGAAATGTTGGGTTAAGTCCCGCAACGAGCGCAACCCTTATTCTTTGTTGCCATCAGTTAGGCTGGGAACTCAAAGAAGACTGCCGGTGATAAACCGGAGGAAGGTGAGGACGACGTCAAGTCATCATGGCCCTTACGACCAGGGCTACACACGTGCTACAATGGTATATACAAAGAGAAGCATCCTTGTAAAAGTAAGCGGATCTCACAAATTATATCTTAGTTCGGATTAGAGTCTGCAACTCGACTCTATGAAGTCGGAATCGCTAGTAATCGTAGATCAGAATGCTACGGTGAATACGTTCCCGGGCCTTGTACACACCGCCCGTCACACCATGGAAGTGGGTTGTAAAAGAAGTAAGTTATTTAACCTTTGAAAAAAGGAGGATGCTTACCACTTTATGATTCATAACTGGGGTGAAGTCGTAACAAGGTAACCGTAGGGGAACCTGTGGTTGGATCACCTCCTTTAC
>NZ_CP046200.1:2300-7635 GCF_012569525.1 Enterobacteriaceae endosymbiont of Donacia piscatrix
ACCACTTTATGATTCATAACTGGGGTGAAGTCGTAACAAGGTAACCGTAGGGGAACCTGTGGTTGGATCACCTCCTTTATTATAAAAAATCCTAAAATGAGAATGTCCACACATATTTTCTGATATTTATTTAATTAATAATAAGTAGATTTTATCAGTCCCTTTCGTCTAGAGGTTAGGACATCGCTCTTTCACGGCGGTAACAGGGGTTCAAATCCCCTAAGGGGCAATTGTTTTTTAAAATTAGGTTTTATTATATAAAATTATAAATTTAAATATTTAGACGATTGTGGGTTGTAAGGTTAAGTAAATAAGCGTATATGATGGATGCCTTGGCAGTCAGAGGCGATGAAGGACGTGTAAATCTGCGAAAAGCATCGATAAGCTGATATAAAGCGTTATTAGTCGGTGATTTCCGAATGGGGAAACCTAATATATGTAATTATATATTATCGTAATTTGAATACATAGAATTACGAAGTAAACCAGGAGAACTGAAACATCTAAGTATCCTGAGGAAAAAAAATCAATAGAGATTTCCTTAGTAGTGGCGAGCGAACAGGAAAAAGCCCGAGATATATTTTACTTATTATATTAGTAGAAATAACTGGAAAGTTATACGACACAAGGTGATAGTCCTGTATATTAAAATATAATAATTATAATCTCAACGAGTAGAACGAGACACGAGTAATCTTGTTTGAATATAGGGGGATCATCCTCTAAGGCTAAATACTACTGACTGACCGATAGTGAACTAGTACCGTGAGGGAAAGGTGAAAAGAACCCCGGTTAGGGGAGTGAAATAGAACCTGAAATCATATACGTACAAGCAGTAGGAGCACTTTAAAAAGTGTGACTGCGTACCTTTTGTATAATGGGTCAGCGAGTTATATTTTGTAGCAAGGTTAACTGTATAAGGAAGCCGTAGGGAAACCGAGTCTTAAAAGGGCGTTTTTAGTTGCAAGATATAGACCCGAAACCCGGTGATCTAACCATGAGCAGGTTGAAGGTTTGGTAATTCTTACTGGAGGACCGAACCGACTAATGTTGAAAAATTAGCGGATGACTTGTGGTTAGGGGTGAAAGGCCAATCAAACCGGGAGATAGCTGGTTCTCCCCGAAAGCTATTTAGGTAGCGCCTCGTGTAATTCATATTCGGGGGTAGAGCTCTGTTTCGGTTAGGGAATCTACCAGATTTACCAATCCGATGCAAACTACGAATACCGAATTTATGTTATCACGGGAGACACACAACGGGTGCTAACGTCCGTTGTGAAGAGGGAAACAACCCAGATCGCTAGCTAAGGTCCCTAAGTTATAATTAAGTGGGAAACGAAGTGGAAAGGCATAAACAGCCAGGATGTTGGCTTAGAAGCAGCCATCATTTAAAGAAAGCGTAATAGCTCACTGGTCTAGTCGTTCTGCGCGGAAGATGTAACGGGGCTAAATTATACACCGAAGCTGCGACAATAAAAAGAATATTATTTTATTGGGTAGGGGAGCGTTCTGTAAATTGCTGAAGGTAAATTGTAAAATTTATTGGAGATATCAGAAGTGCGAATGCTGACATGAGTAACGATAAAATAGGTGAAAAACCTATTCGCCGAAAGACTAAAGTTTCCTATCCAACGATAATCGGGGTAGGGTAAGTCGATTCCTAAGATGAGGCTGAAAAGCGTAGTTGATGGATAACAGGTTAATATTCCTGTACTCATTATTATTGTGAAGGGGGGACGAAGAAGGTTAAATTATCCAAGTGATGGTTGTCTTGGTTTAAGCATGTAGATGAATTATCTAGGAAAATCCGGGTAATTATTAACATTGAGGTGTAATGACGAAATACTTTATTGTATTGAAGTAATTGATACCATACTTACAAGAAAATCCTCTAAACTTAAATAATATTGAATCGTACTATAAACCGACACAGGTAGTCAGGTAGAGAATACTAAGGCGCTTGAGAGAACTCAGGTGAAGGAACTAGGCAAAATAGTGCCGTAACTTCGGGAGAAGGCACACTGATTGTTGGTAAGAAAATTTACTTTTTAAGCTAATATCAGTCTAAGATAACGGCTGACTGCAACTGTTTATTAAAAACACAGCACTGTGCAAACACGTAAGTGGACGTATACGGTGTGACGCCTGCCCGGTGCCGGAAGGTTAATTGATAGGGTTATTATTTTATAAGAAGCTCTTGATCGAAGCCCCGGTAAACGGCGGCCGTAACTATAACGGTCCTAAGGTAGCGAAATTCCTTGTCGGGTAAGTTCCGACCTGCACGAATGGCGTAATGATGGTCAGACTGTCTCCACCTGAGACTCAGTGAAATTGAAATTGCTGTGAAGATGCAGTGTACCCGCGGCAAGACGGAAAGACCCCGTGAACCTTTACTATAGCTTGATATTGAATAATAAATATTAATGTGTAGGATAGGTGGGAGATAATGAAATATTAACGCTAGTTAATATGGAATCAACCTTGAAATACCACCCTTTAATATTTATTATTCTAACCTAAATCCGTAATCCGGATTAGAGACAATGTCTGGTAGGTAGTTTGACTGGGGCGGTCTCCTCCTAAAGAGTAACGGAGGAGTACTAAGGTCAGCTAATCACGGTCGGAAATCGTGAGGTTAGTGCAAAGGTATAAGCTGGCTTAACTGTAAGAATGACAATTCGAACAGATGCGAAAGCAGGTCTTAGTGATCCGATGGTTCTGTATGATAAGGCCATCGCTCAACGAATAAAAGGTACTCCGGGGATAACAGGCTAATACCGCCCAAGAGTTCGTATCGACGGCGGTGTTTGGCACCTCGATGTCGGCTCATCACATCCTGGGGCTGAAGTAGGTCCCAAGGGTATGGCTGTTCGCCATTTAAAGTGGTACGCGAGCTGGGTTTAGAACGTCGTGAGACAGTTCGGTCCCTATCTGCCGTGGGCGTTGGAAGATTGAAAGGATTTACTCCTAGTACGAGAGGACCGGAGTGAACGTATCTATGGTGTTCGGGTTGTCATGCCAATGGCATTGCCCGGTAGCTAAATACGGAAAAGATAAGCGCTGAAAGCATATAAGCGCGAAACTTACCTTAAGATTAATCTTCCCATGATTTTTATTAATTATTTATAAAAATCTCTTAAGGGACGTTAAAGACTATGACGTTGATAGGCTAGATGTGTAAGCATAGTAATATGTTAAGCTAACTAGTACTAATAAACACCCGTGAGTCTTAACCTTACAACACCAGAATCGTTTAATTATTAAATTATTGAATAATATTTATGAAAAAGTCCTGGTATAAATAACGCAATGGTACCACCTGAATCCATTCCGAACTCAGAAGTGAAATATTGTAGTGCCGATGGTAGTGTGAGGTTTCCTCATGTAAGAGTAGGTAAATACCAGGAACGAAAATTAAAATTTTACATAAAAATGTCATATATGAATAATTCATTAAAGATATTAAATACTTTTAATTTAAAAATTAATGGATATAAAATATCTATAATTAAAAATTTACAAAAATTATGTCAGTTATGGAAAAAATATAAAAAAAAACATTATCCTTGTTTAGTATTAGGAGAAGGAAGTAATGTTTTATTTTTAAATAATTTTTATGGATTAGTCATTATTAATAGAATTAAAGGTATATATATTAGAGAATCTAAAAATTATTGGAATTTACATATAAATTCTGGAGAAAGCTGGCACAAATTAGTTAAATTTACGTTAAAAAATAAAATTTATGGTTTAGAAAATTTAGCATTAATACCTGGACGTGTTGGTTCTGCACTAGTTCAAAATATTGGAGCTTATGGTTCTAGTATAAAAGATTTTTGTCAATATGTTGATTTTATTGATCCTATAAGTAAAAAAATTAAAAGATTTAATAATAGAGATTGTCAATTTAAATATAGAGATAGTATTTTTAAACATAAAAATTATAAAAAATATATTGTGATTTCTGTTGGTTTATTTTTATCAAAAAAATGGATTCCAAATTTACGATATTCTTCTTTAAAATATTTAAAAAACGATAATATTACTCCTCAAAAAATTTTTAACTATATTTGCAATATAAGACGAAAAAAAATCCCTAACCATAAAATTTATGGTAATGCAGGTAGTTTTTTTAAAAATCCTTCTATTTCTTTAGAAAAAGGATCTAAATTATTACAAATGTATAATAATATGCCTTATACTTTACAAGATAATTGTATTAAATTATTTGCAGGATGGTTAATTAACCAATGTAATTTTAAAAAATATCTTTATAAAGGTGTTACAGTACATTCTAAGCAATCATTAATAATTTTAAATAAATTTAATAATTCTTTAGGTATAGATATATTAAACTTTGCTATTAAGATATATAATACTGTAGGAAATAAATTTGATGTCTGGTTAGAACCAGAAGTAATAATTATAGATAGTTATGGAGAAATAAATCCCTTAATTTTTTTTAAAAAAAATAATAATAATTAATAATTTATTTATATTATTGTATATTAAATACATATTTTTAATCTTTTAGTAATAGCCTTTAATGCTAAAATATAGCCATATGAACCTAATCCTGATATAACTCCACTAGAAATATCTGAAAAAAAAGATTTTTTACGAAATATTTCTCTTTTATATATATTAGTAATGTGTACTTCTATAAAAGGGATATTAATTCCTAATAAAGTATCACGTAAAGCAATACTAGTATGTGTAAAAGCAGCAGGATTGAAAATAATATAATTAATTTTATTTTTATATGTTATTAAATAATCAATTAATTTATATTCTGCATTAGATTGAAAATGACTTAATTTACAATTTTTTTTTTTAATTTTTGTTAACAATATTTTAATAATATCTTGTAAAGATCTATTACCATATTTACTAGGTTCCCTAGTACCTAAAAGATTTAAATTAGGACCATTTAAAATTAAAATATGATATTTTTTTTTTCTCATGTTTTTCTATTTTATTTTTTTAAAAATAAATTATCTAATTTATAATTTTATTATATTTTAATTTAAAATGTAAATTAATTTTTTTATTTATAATAAACAATTTATTTATTATAAATAAAATGTTATCATACATTATATATAAAAAAAATTTAATTTAATCGAAATAAAGATAAAATATAAAATCGGGTTTTTTTATTATGTTAAAAAAAATTCGGGGAATGTTTTCTAATGATTTATCTATAGATTTAGGAACAGCAAATACTTTAATTTATGTTAAAGGTAAAGGTATTGTTTTAAATGAACCTTCTGTTGTAGCTATAAGACAAGATAAAACAGGATTCCCTAAAAGTGTAGCTGCTGTTGGATATAAT
>NZ_CP046200.1:7731-13012 GCF_012569525.1 Enterobacteriaceae endosymbiont of Donacia piscatrix
GTTTTAAATGAACCTTCTGTTGTAGCTATAAGACAAGATAAAACAGGATTCCCTAAAAGTGTAGCTGCTGTTGGATATAATGCAAAACAAATGCTAGGAAGAACTCCAGGTAATATTACAGCTATTAGGCCTATGAAAGATGGTGTTATAGCAGATTTTTTTATTACTGAAAAAATGTTACAACATTTTATTAAAAAAGTTCATAGTAATAGTTTTATGAGACCTAGTCCTAGAGTATTAGTATGTGTTCCTGTAGGTGCAACACAAGTTGAAAGAAGAGCTATTCGTGAATCTACACAGGGGGCAGGTGCAAGAGAAGTTTTTTTAATAGAAGAACCAATGGCTGCCGCAATTGGAGCAGGTTTACCAGTTTCTAAAGCCACAGGGTCTATGATAATAGATATAGGAGGGGGAACTACTGAAGTTGCAGTAATATCACTTAATGGGGTGGTATATTCTTCTTCTGTTAGAATAGGAGGAGATAGATTTGATGAATCCATTATTAATCATGTTAGACGTAATTATGGTTCCTTAATTGGAGAAGTAACTGCTGAAAAAATTAAACATAAAATAGGTTCTGCTTATAATAATAATGAAGAAATATTAGAAATGGAAGTAAGAGGAAGAAATTTAGCTGAAGGAGTACCAAGGAGTTTTATATTAAATTCTAATGAAATTTTAGAAGCACTTCAAGAACCTTTAGCTGGAATAGTAAGTGCTATAATGATTGCTTTAGAAAAATGCCCTCCAGAATTAGCAGCTGATATATCAGAAAGAGGAATAATATTAACAGGTGGTGGAGCATTATTAAAAAATTTTGATAAATTATTAATAGAAGAAACAGGTATTTCGGTTACTATTGCTGAAGATCCATTAACTTGTGTAGCTCGAGGTGGAGGAAAAGCATTAGAAATCATTGATACACATGAAGGTGATCTATTTAGTGAAGAATAAAATAAATTATAATTTTAAGATAATATATTTATGAAATTAATTTTTAATAAAAAACCTATTTTTAAATTGAAAACAGTAATTTTTATTATTATATCAATTATTATTATAATTATTGATACATATTCTAATTTTTTTGTTAAAATAAGATATGATACTAATCATATTATGAGTCCTATATATTTTATTTTAAATAAACCATTTCTTATTTATAAGAATATATCAAATTTTTTTTTAAAAAACAAAATTATACAAAAAAATAATAAATATTTATTTAGTAAAATTTTACAACAAAATGTACAATTATATAATTTAAAAGAAATTAAACAAGAAAATAATGATTTAAGACATATTTTAAAACTACCCTTTTTTAAAAAAAAAATTAGTATTTTAGCAAAAATAATACCTATTATATTACCTAGATGTAAAAATGAAATTTTTATTGATAAAGGATTAAAAGATAATATTTCTCCAGGTACAATTGTACTTAATGAAAAAGGTGTAGTAGGACAAGTAATATCTAGTAAAAAAACAAGTAGTCAAGTTTTATTAATTTGTAATAAAAATATTTCTTTACCAGTACAAGTACTAAATAGTAATATTACATTTATAATAAATGGAAATGGATGTACAAAATTTTTAAAATCTGAATATATATCTACTGATATAATAATTAAAAAAGGAGATATATTAGTTACATCTGGTTTAGATGAACAATATCCCCAAGGGTATCCTGTAGGTGTTATTGATCATATATTTTTTAATAAAAAAGAAAATTTTAACATAATTTATGCAAAACCATTTTTACAAATAGAACAAATAAAATATGTATTATTATTAATAAATTCTCAATAAAATATGAAAAATTATTTATTTAAATTATTAATTTATATAACATTTATAATATCGTTATTTTTACAAATCATATTTAGTAAAAGTAATAATATTATTTTACACATACAATGGTTAACATCAATTTTAATCTGTTGGATTATATTTTATCCATACGATATTAATGTTATCACTAGTTTTTTTATTGGATTAATAATAGATTTTTTTACAAATTATGTTTTGGGATTACATAGTTTACTATTATGTATAGTAACATATTTTCTATTATATAATAATAAAACAATTTCGTGTTTAAACTTAATTTATAAATTATTACTTATAACTTGTATTTTTTTCTTAATTAATTTAACTATTTATAATATAAATAATATTAATTTTAATTATATAAAATTATTATTACAAAGTATCTTAAATAGCTGTATATGGGTCATTATTTTTTTTTATTTTAAAAAAATATATTTCAAGTATAAAAATTATTTATTTTTTAAAAAATAAAACATTATCATTATAATGATAATGTTTTATAATAATTCTTATAAAATTATTATTTTTTATAAACAAATATTATTTTGGGGAAGTCCAGCTATTTTAGAAGCTTGTTTTATAACTCCATTAGGAAATAAATTAAATAAACTAACACTATTCCATTCTATATCTTTATGTTTTTTTTTTAATTCATTAATAAGTATTCTTATATTTGGATGTATATTATATTTAAAATATAAATAACGTAATATATATATTACTTTCCAATGATTATCATTTAATTTAATTTTTTCTAAATTAGCTATACTAATAGCTAATTTAATATTCCATAAAATATCATATTTTTTTTTTACATACATTTTAATATATTAATTAATATTATTTAGGAGGAAGAGAGATTCGAACTCTCGAATAGTTTCCTATTTCCGGTTTTCAAGACCGGTGCCTTCAACCACTCGGCCATTCCTCCAATATTTATATATAAAACTAATTATTATATGTATAATAATATATTTGATAAAAAAATTAAAGTTAATAATTTAATTAATTAGTAACATATGAAAAAAAATAATACTAAATCAGGTAATTTATATGTAGTTGCAACACCTATAGGTAATTATGATGATTTTAGTAAAAGAGCATTAATTACTTTAAATAAAGTAGATTTTATTTTAGCAGAAGATACTAGAAAAACAGGATTAATATTAAAATATTTTAATATTAAAAAAAAATTATATTCATATCATGAACATAATGAAAAAAAAAATGCAAAAATTTTTTTAGAAAAAATTAAACAAGGATATAATACAGCACTAGTATCCGATTCAGGAACTCCATTAATTAATGATCCTGGATATAGAATTATTAAATTATGTCGTAAAAAATATACTAATATAAAAATTATTCCGATACCAGGTCCATGTTCAGCTATATCAGCTTTATCTGTATCAGGTTTACCAACAAATAGATTTTGTTATGAAGGTTTTTTATCTTATAAAAAAAATAAAAGAATTAAAAGATTACAAGAATTAAAAACAGAATATAGAACTATAATTATTTATGAATCAACTCATAGATTATTAAAATGTTTATATGATATAAAAAATATTTTTGGAAAGAATAGATATTTAGTAATTGCTAGAGAATTAACAAAAAAATGGGAAAATATTCATGGAGATAATATATCTAATTTAATAAAATGGTTTAAATTAGATTTAAATAAAATAAAAGGAGAAATTATTTTAATTATTAGCGGATATAAAATATTATCTAAAAAAAATTTAGAATTATCTCCAAAAATAATAAAAACATTATTAAATTTAATAAAAGAATTACCAATAAAAAAAGCAATAGATATTACTGCAAATATATATTCTGTTAAAAGAAATTTATTATACAAATTTTATATAAAAAATAAATAGTAATTTATATTTTTATAATATAAAATAAATTTTATTAAAGTTAATAAAAAACAGTCGCTTTTATTAAAAAATAAAAGAGGAAAGTCCGGACTCCGTAGGGTATGGTGCCAGATAATTACTGGGAAGTGTGAACTTACGAATAGTGCAACAGAAAAAATACCGCCATAAATAATATAAAAAATAAAATATGGTAAGGGTGAAAAGGCATGGTAAAAGCATACCGATATATTAGTAATAATATATGTCAATGTAAACTCCATCAGGAGCAAGGCTAAATATAAGTTTGTATAACCCGTACTATAAACTTGGGTAAGCTGCTTGAAATAATAAGTAATTATTATTCTAGATAAATGACTGTTCTAGACAGAATCCGGCTTAAAAAATAACTTTATAAAAAGCATAATTTTAAATAAAAAATTATGCTTTTTCATAAGCATATAAAATATTTTTCATTAAAGTAGCTACAGTAATTGGACCTATTCCACCAGGAACTGGTGTAATATAAGAAGCTCTTTTTTTAGCTTGTTCAAAATTAACATCACCTATAATTTTATTATTATTAATTTTATTAATTCCAACATCTATTACAATAGCACCTAATTTAATCCAATTACCTGGTATAAAATTAGGTTTACCAACGGCTACTATTAATAAATCTGCATATTCTATATAATATCGTAAATTTTTTGTAAAACGATGTGTAATGGTAATAGTACACCCAGCTAATAATAATTCCATAGCTATAGGACGACCTACTATGTTAGAAGCACCTACAATTACAGTATTTAATCCATAAGTTTTAATTTTATAATATTTTAATAATTGTAATATTCCTAAAGAAGTACAAGGTCGTAATAATGGAGCTCTTTGACATAAACGACCAATATTATATGGATGAAATCCATCTATATCTTTTTTATGATCTATTGTTTCAATTATTTTTATAAAATTAATTTGTTTAGGTAATGGTAACTGTATTAAAATACCATCAATATATTTATTTCTATTTAAAAAATTAATTATTTTAATTATTTTACATTCGTTAATTTTATTTGATAAATTATAACTATTATAAAAAAATCCTAATTTTTTACACATTTTTAATTTATTTTTTACGTAAATTTTAGATGCTAAATTATTTCCTACTAAAATTACTCCTAACCCAGGTTTTCTTTTTTTGAAAAATAAAATATTTTTCATTTTTTTATATATATTCATATATATTTTTTCAGCAATAATATGTCCATTGATAATCTTAGCATTCATTTTATATAACTCATTATAAAAAATAGTAAATAAAATAATTTAATTAATTTGAATATATATTATAATATATGATATATTACTTGTAATATTTTTGCGCTCTTAGCTCAGTTGGATAGAGCAATAGCCTTCTAAGCTATTGGTCACAGGTTCAAATCCTGTAGAGCGCAAAACTTCAATAAAATTATATTTTTTTTAAAATAATAAATTTATTTATGACTTTTAATAATTAATTTAAAAAATTAATTTTAACTTTTTTATTAAATTTAGAAAATATTCAACATCAATAAATATAAAAAAAACAGAAA
>NZ_CP046200.1:13111-15783 GCF_012569525.1 Enterobacteriaceae endosymbiont of Donacia piscatrix
CATTATTTTCATTATTTTTTATTATATGAAAAAATATAATTATAAATAAATAAAAAATTAATATTTTTAATACTTTTAAAAATTTAACTCAAATAAATAATTTTAATAAATATAAAATTTTTTTAATAATTATTAAAAGATATTCTATTCAAAATTAAAATATAATTTTAAATTTTTTTTATTTTTTAATTTTTTCGTGATAATAATTATTTATAATTAAAAATTAATATATTTTTTCTTTATTAAAAATTTTATCTTTTTAAAAAAATTTTTATTCTTACCATATTATATTTTTTTATAAATAAAATTAATATTACTATTAATATTAGTTATTATTTTAAAATTTTTTATTTTATTACAATAATTTATAATATAAATTAATTTTAATAATAAAATTACGAACTACTATAATTTTTATATTAGTTAATCTATTAAAATATTAAAAATTATTTTTTATTTTAATATACATTATTATAAATTTTAATTTAAATATTCTTTTATTAAGAACAAAGTTAAACAAAATATAATTATTTTTCATAATTAAAATAAATAATCAAATTTTCTATTTTTAATAAAAAAATATATTATTATTAGTAATAATAAATACCAAACTATTTTTTATTAAAATAATATTTTTTTGTACATTATTTTTTAGTAAAATTATTTTTTCTAAATAATTATATTTTCTAAAATTATTAAAATTTTAAAAATTTATATATTAATTAAATATAAAAAAACTAATATTACTATATTTTAAATTTTAATTTTTAATCTTTAATTAATAAAAAATTTTTTTACAAGAACAAAATTTCTATCTATTTTATAGATAATTTAAATACATACCAGTATTATTTTACAACAAAAATTATATATTTTTTTTTTAATTAATTACGAATAAAATATTTAAATATAATTTCAATAAAACATTTCTTATTATGGGTCGTACAGGATTTGAACCTGTGACCAATTGATTAAAAGTCAACTGCTCTACCAACTGAGCTAACGACCCAGATTTTTTTTATAAATTTTAATAAAATTTATGGGTGATGACGGAATTGAACCGCCGACCTTCTCCTTGTAAAAGAGATACTCTACCAACTGAGCTAATCACCCAAAAGATAATACTTATATGCTATTATTTTTACTACTAAGATGTCAATATTTTTATTAAAAATTTTAAAATAATAATTATTATATATATAATATATATTATAATATAAGATTAAAAAATAATAATTTTATACATTATGAAAATTATCACTAGGTTTGCACCCAGCCCTACTGGATATTTACATATAGGTAATATCCGTACTGCTTTATATTCATGGTTATTTGCTAGAAAAAATAATGGTAAATTTATATTACGTATCGAAAATACTGATTTTAAAAGATCAAATAATATTTTTATTAAAAATATTATTAAAACATTAAAATGGTTAAAAATTGATTGGGATGAAGGACCATATTTACAAAGTGAAAAATTAAATAGATATAATAATATAATTAATATTATGTTAAATAATGGTAATGCATATAAATGTTATTGTTCTAAAGAAGAATTTAAAAAAAATAAATTTCAACAAAATATTACTAAAAATAATATTAAATATAATTGTAAATGTCGAAACAATAAAACTATTATCAGTAATAATAAACCTTATACAGTAAAATTACACATTCCAAAAAATAAAAATATTACATTTATAGATACTATTAGAGGTAAAATTACATTTAAAAAAAATATATTAGAAGATTTTATAATTAAACGTTCAAATGGTATTCCTACATATAATTTTTGTGTAGTTATAGATGATTGGGATATGAAAATTACTCATGTAATTAGAGGTGAAGAACATATAAATAATACCCCAAAACAAATACATATTATTAATGCTATTAAAGCATTAATTCCTTCTTATACCCATGTATCTGTAATTACAGATACATTAGGGAAAAAAATTTCTAAAAGAGATAATAATTTTGATATTTTAAAATATAAAGAAGATGGATATTTACCTCATGCAATATTAAATTATATTTTACGTTTAGGTTGGTCTTATGGTAACAAAGAAATTTTTTCATTAGAAGAAATGAAAAAATTATTTAATTTAAAAAATTTAAATAAATCTTCTAGTATTTTTACTATAAAAAAATTAAATTGGTTAAATAGATATTATTTAAATAAATTATCAGAAAAAGATATGATTAATTACTTAAAAAAATTTTTTGATAAAAAAGATATAAATGTTAATAATGGACCTAAATTAAAAGATTTATATAAAATTTTTTATAAAAGATGTAATACGTTAAGTGAAATAAGTAACTTATGTAAAATTTTTTATACAAATCCAAATTATAATAAAAATTTAGTAATTAAAAAATATTTAAACAACAACACAAAAATAATTCTACATTTATTTTTAAAAAATATTAATACCATAAAAATATGGTCTATAAAAAATATAGATTATATTTTAAAAAAAATATTATTTAAGTTAAATATTAATTTTAAAGAAATAGCAATGACTATACGTTTAGCTATTACTGGACGTGAAAATACCCCTCCTATTAATAATATATTATATTTAATAGGTAAAAAAAAAACTACACATCACATTAAAAATGCAATAAATTTTATTAAATTTAATAATTTTTAAAAAAAAACTTAATTC
>NZ_CP046200.1:15881-26397 GCF_012569525.1 Enterobacteriaceae endosymbiont of Donacia piscatrix
TTTAGAATATTTAAAATAATATAAGTAAGTAAAAAATAATTTTATTTTACTTATATTAATTTCTTAATTTAGGTGTTATTAATTGTTTTTTGATTGAATCAGACAATTCATCTAATAATGAATTTTCTGGATGTTCATTTTCTAAAGGTTCTCCTGATAATTGTACTTCTGCTAAATATGTATGTATAGGCTGTCCTGTATCATCTTCCATTACTACATGATACCATGGTTTATTACGTAATTTTATATTTTCTATAACTTCATTAATTTTAGGATTACTTAAAGAATATTCAGGATCAACATCAATTATAACTCCTAAAAAACCTAATAATTTATGTCTTACTTGTTGACCAATACTAAATTTACTGGTAATCATATTAAGATCCTTCCTAAAATATACCTAAAATATATTAAAACTTTAGTTTAATTATATAATAAATCTTTTATAAATTAAATATTAATTTAAAGTTAAATATATAAAATTTTATATTTTCTTGAATTTTTTTATTTTTTATATAAAATATATATTCATTATATTAAATAATATTAGAATAAATTTTTTATAAAAAATATTAAATATTAAAATTTTACTTTAAAAAAAATAAATTATATATGGTTAGACCAATTTCAGCAATTATTGATACTAATGCATTAAAAAATAATTTAAAAATTATTAAAAATATTGCATTTAAATCTAAAGTTTGGTCTGTTTTAAAATCAGATGCTTATGGTCATGGTATTAAAAATATATATTCATGTATTAGTTATAATAGTGATGGTTTTGCTGTTTTAACATTAGATGAAGCTATATTTTTAAGAAAAAATGGCTGTAATAAACCAATTCTTTTATTAGAAGGTTTTTTTAATAAAAAAGAATTATTTTTTATTTATAAATATTCATTAACTATTACTTTACACAGTAAATGGCAATTAAATGAATTAATAAAATATAAATCAAAATATCCTATTAATATATATATTAAAATAAATAGTGGTATGAATAGATTAGGATTCCCTACAAAAAAAATTAAAAAAATAATACATATTATTAAAAATAATATTAATATTTCTAAAATTAGTTTAATGACTCATTTTGCAGAAACAACAATTAATTCCAATTTTATAGAAAAACAAATAAATAATATAAAAAAATATATTAATTATCATAATTTTTCATGTTCATTTGCTAATTCTGCTGCTGTATTATGGCATAAATATACCCATTATGATTGGGTAAGAACTGGAATTATTTTATATGGAGCTTCTCCAACTGGAGAATGGAAAGATATCGCAAAAATAAAAATTAAACCAGTAATGACATTAAAAAGTAAAATTATATCTATACAAAAAATATATCCAGGACAAATTATTGGTTACAATTGTGAATATTATTCAAATAAAAAACGTAAAATTGGTATTATAGCATGTGGTTATGCAGATGGATATCCTAGGAACATAAATAATAAAACATTTGTTTTAGTTCAAGGTATTAAAACAAAAATATTAGGTAATATATCTATGGATATGATAGTTATAGATTTATTAAATATTCCAACAGCTAAAATAGGAAGCTCAGTAGAGCTATGGGGTAAAAATATTAAAATAGATGATGTAGCTAAATCAGCAAACACTATTGGATATGAACTAATGTGTTCATTATCAAAAAGAGTACCTAGAATTCTAAAATAAATTTTATTATATAATAATAAAAACATCAAAATATATATTTATATTTTTATATTATAATATTCTTTATATTTTTAATATTTATTCTAGTAAATAATGGTTTAAATTTATTAATCTTTTGATTAATTAAAGGGTTTTTAATATTATGAAAAGATAATTTATTTCTTAAAAAAAATTCAGTTTTTTTAGACAAAATAGGCATAATTGGTTTTAAATATATCATAATTACACGAAACATATTAATTCCCATAGAACAAACATTATGAACTTTTTTTTTTTTTGAATTATCTTGTATTAATAACCAAGGTTTATATTTATCAATATAAGAATTAGCTATATTTGATAAAATTATAATTTGTTTAATAACATGACTATATTTACGTTTAAAAAAATAATTATGAATAATTTCAGATTTTTTAACAAATTTTAAATATAATATAATATCAATTTTACTAGATAAATTATCATTAAAATAATTATTAATAAAATATGCATTTCTTGAAGCTAAATTAATAATTTTATTCACAATATCTCCATTAATTTTAAATGTAAAATCATTAATATTTAAATCAATATCATTAATATTAGATGATAATTTAGAAGCATAATAATAACGTAAACTATCAGAATCTATAAATTTTAACCATTTTTTTGCAGTAATAAAATTTCCTCTAGATTTAGACATTTTAAATCCATTTAATGTTACATGACCATGAACAAATAATTTAGTAGGTTTTCTAAAATTTATACCTTCTAAAATAGCTGGCCAAAATAAACAATGAAAATAAATTATGTCTTTTCCAATAAAATGATATAATTCTGTATTAGATTTTTTACACCACCATTGATAAAAATTTAATTTTGAATATTTATCACATAAATTTTTAAAAGTACTTATATATCCTATAGGTGCATCTAACCAGACATAAAAATACTTATTAATAGTCTTAGGTATTTTAAAACCAAAATATGGTCCGTCTCTAGTAATATCCCATTGTTTTAATCCTAAAAAAAACCATTCTTGAATTTTATTTCTAATATTATGATCTAATACATCAGAATTAATCCATTTTTTTAAAAAATTATTAAATTGAGGTAAATCAAAAAAATAATGTTCAGAATTACATAATATAGGTTTTTTTTTAGATAAAATAGAAATTGGATTAATTAAATTAATAGAAGAATAAGTTGTACCACAATTTTCACAATGATCACCATATTGATTAATAGATTTACAATTAGGACATGTTCCTTTTATAAATCTATCAGGTAAAAAAAGATTATATTTATAATCATATAATTGTTTAATAATTTTTTTTTTTATAAAATTTTTTTTTTTTAAATGATTAAAAATTAATTTAACAAAAAAAAAATTTTCAATACTATTTGTAGTATAGTAATTATCATAATCAATATGAAAATTTTTTAAGTCTGAAATATGTTCATTATATATTTTTTTAATTATTTTTTCTGGATTAATATTTAACTGTTTAGCTTTTAGCATAACAGGTGTTCCATGGGCATCATCAGCACAAATAAAATATACTTCATGACCACACATACGATTATACTTTACCCAAATATCTGCTTGTATTTGTTCTAACAAATGACCTAAATGAATACTCCCATTAGCATATGGTAATGCACATGTAACTAACATTTTTTTTTTTAGGGGGGACATAATATTTTTTACATATATTTAATATAAATTAAAAATTATTTTTATTTAGAAATTTTATTATAATATTATTACAAATAGGATACAATAAATATATAGAAAGTATTAAATATAAATAACAAAAAATATCTTCTTTAATAAATTTATTTGTGATAAGAGGTAATTTAAATTTTTTTTTATATGGCCAAAATAAGGGTACTCCTAATGGAGTTAATATATCTGCTATAATATGGCTACAATACCCTATAAGTAATCCTATTTTCATATCAAAAACATGTATTAACTTTATATTAATAAAAAAAATCATAAATCCAAACATTAATATAAATAATAAACTATGTGTAAATCCTCTATGTCCAAATAGCTTATTAATTAAATATGATATAATTTTAATTTTACGTCCTAAAATAGATTTAGGATTATCAATATCAGGTAATAAGCACGTAATAATAGAAGCAGGAATAATACGCCACCAATCATCATGATACATCATATTAGAAAAAATAAAATGTTGTATTAAAATACTGCTAGATATAGCAAATATTATATGTCCTTTAACTGTCATATAAACCTTATTTTAGATAAATTAAAAATTTTAAATTATTTTAACAATAATACTATTAATACTAATTTCTTTTATAATTACTTTAACTTTATCAGTTATTTTATATAGAATTCTTTTTTTATTAAAAACAATTCCTTTTTCTTTATTAAGAATAATATCATCTATATTATTACATAAAAATTTTTTAGGAACAAATGCATATGCACCATTTTTAATTAATCTTACTTTTATATAAAAAAAAGATATATCAATAATTTCTGAAATAAAAATTTTATTATGTATTGGTATTTTTTTAAAATATTGAAAATATAAAAAATTTGATAAATCTTTTTTTACTTGCTTATTTAAATAACGTTTTTGATTCATTTCAATATGAATATTATTTAAAGGTTTTTCTATTAAAAATTTTTTTTTATAAATAATTGATTTAATTAATCGATGGTTAATCATATCACCAAACTTTCGTATAGGAGATGTCCATGTTGCATATCTTTTTATTCCTAAAGCAAAATGAGGTCCAGGTTTTATACTGAATAAAGAAATTAATTGATACTTTTTAATTCTATTTAAAACAAGTGGTAATTTTAAATTATTTAATTTACGAAAAATATTTTTATATCCTTCCAATGTCATTAAATAAGATTTATTACATTCAATATTATGTTCTTTTAATAATTTTATTATTTTATTAAGTTTATTTATATTAAAACCATAATAAATATTGTATATTCCAAAACTTGAATTTTTATATAAAAAATTAGATGCACATATGTTAGCTGTAAGCATAATAGTCTCAATCATTTTGTGAGCTATTCTTTTTTTTTCGATTATTATATCTAATATATTTCCTTTTTTTCCAAAAATAAATTTATAATTAATATTATTAAAATTTGTAATATTTTTAATATTCCATTTTTTACGGTATAAATAAAATCTATATAAAAAAAGTATTTGTTTCTTTATTTTATTATTATTTGGTTTCCATTTTCCTATTTTTTCCATCCAATTTGAAACATCATCATAATTTAATTTTGCATTTGATTTTATCCATCCTGTAAAAAAAAATATCTTTTTAGATAAAAAACCATCTTGATTAATAATCATTTTACAAATTAAAGCTGGTTTTTTTTTTTGAAAATTTAAAGAACATAAATTCTCTGATAATATTTTTGGTAATAAAGATACTGTTAATCCAGGCAAATAATTAGTAAACATTCTTTGTGAAGCTATTTGATCTATTAAACTATTTTGCTCAATATAAGCAGTAGGATCAGCTATAGCTACATAAATTAATAGTTTTTTTTTAGATAATTCTTCAATATACAATGCATCATCTATGTCTTTAGTATCTTTATTATCTATTGTAATAAAACATAATTTAGTTAAATCTTCTCTATATATTTTTTTTTCTAAAAATTTTATTTTTTTACATAAAGAATTACTAGGAGAATCAATAGATAAATTATATTTTAATAAAATATTCCACCATGGTAATAAATATTTATTATTTATTGTTATAATATCTGTTATTTCAGCTATAAAAATATTTTTTCTTCCATTTAAAGGATGTTTGATAATTTTAGCTATTACTTTGTCATTATTTTTTAAATCTTTTAAAAAATTTTTTTTTATAGAACATTTAATAATATTTTTACATAAAATTTTTTTTTCTGGAATTATATAAATAACATTATCCTTTTTTTTTATTTTTCCTTGAAAAATATTAATATTAGATTTTAATAATTTTATTGGTATAATTTTAATTAAATTATTAATATCATTTCTAGCTAATATATAATCTCCTTCCATTACATATTTTAAATACATATCAGAAATATGATATATATTATTTTTATCTGTTTCTAAAATTCCTAATTTTTTGTTAAAAATTTTAACATAACCCTTAATAAGGGGTAAATTTTTTGCAAATTTTTTTTTTAATTGTAAAAGTAATGTGTTATTATAAAACATAGGTAAAATTTTAATTTTTAATAAAATTAAAAATATTTTAAATTAAAATGGAATATCGTCTTCAAAATCAAGAATATTTTCATTCTTATTAACGGAAGATAATTCACTATTATTATTTTCTACTAAATTAGATTTATTTAATTTTTTATTCCAAATATTTTTATTTTCTATAGATTTTTTTTCTTTATTTAAAATCGTATTATTATTACGTAAATTATTTAATATTTGCATAGTTCCTCCTACACTTACAATAATTTCAGTTATATAATTATCTTGTCCATTTTGATTTTGCCATTTTCTTGTTTGTAAAAATCCTTCGATATATATTTGAGATCCTTTTTTTAAATATTCATTAGAAATTTCTGCTAATTTCCCAAAAATTACTATTTTATGCCATTCAGTTTTTTCTTTATTTTCTCCTGTATTTTTATCTTTCCAAGAATCTGAGGTTGCAACTATAATATTAACAACAGGATTACCATTCGGCATATAACGTATTTCAGGATCTTTACCTAAAAAACCTACTATAATAACTTTATTTATACCTCTTTTACCAGCCACTTTTATTCTTCCACTAAAAAATAATATTACTTATCATTAATTTTATTATTACATAAATTTAATAAGAAAAATATAAATTATATTAGAAATAAATTTTCAATAATATAACGTAACTTCTTCATTGCATTTTTTTCTAATTGTCTTATACGTTCTGCCGATATACCATAGTATATCGCTAATTCTTGTAATGTAATTTTTTTTTTATTTTTATTTAACCATCTAAGATTAATAATATTACGACTACGATAATCAAGTTTTAAAAGTGCTTTATATAATTTATTTGAAAGAAATCTATTCCAATTATCTTTTTCAATTATATTAGCAAAATTAGAATTATAATCTTTTAAAAAGATATTTTTATTTATATTTTTATTTTTAATGTTTTCTTTAATATTAAGATTATCATTCACATCTTGTGCCGACATACGTTTTTCCATTTCACATACATCTTTAATTGAAACTCCTAATCTTTTAGCAACTATTTTAATTTCATTTTGATTAAACCAACCTAATCTTTGTTTTGCTTTACGTAAATTAAAAAATAATTTTCTTTGTGCTTTTGTAGTCGCTACTTTAACTATACGCCAATTACGTAAAACATATTCATGTATTTCAGCTTTAATCCAATGAATAGCAAATGATACTAAACGTACACCAATTTCTGGATTAAATTTACGTACAGCTTTCATTAATCCTATATTACCTTCTTGAATAAGATCTGCTTGTTGTAAACCATATCCAGAATAATATTTAGCTACATGTACAACAAATCTTAAATGTGATAAAATTAATTTTTTAGCAGCTTCTAAATCACCTTTATAGTATAATTTTTTAGATAATTTTTTTTCCTCTTTAGAGGTTAATATTGGATAATTATTAGTATTATAAATATAAGAATCTAATGTTCCTATGAAGATATTAGATGTTCTTAAATTAGAGGTAAATATATTTTTATACATTAAATCCTCCAAAGAATAAATATTATTTATATAATTTTAACTAATTTAAAATAATAATTAATTATTTATAAAAATAGCATTTATAAAATTTTTTGCATTAAATAGATGTAAATCAGTAATTTTTTCACCTGAACCTAAAAATCTTATCGGAATATTAAACTTATTTGCTAAAGAAAAAACTACACCACCTTTTGCTGTACTATCAATTTTAGTTATTGTAATTCCTGTTATTCCTATATTATCATGAAATATTTTAAGTTGATTAATAGAATTTTGTCCAATATTAGCATCTAAAATTAACATAACTTCATCAATAAGCATATTATTATTTTTTTTAATTACACGTGTAATTTTTTTTAATTCTTTCATTAACATTACATTATTATGTAATCTTCCAGATGTATCTGCAATTAAAATATCAATATTTTTTTTTTTAGAATAAGAAATCGCATCAAAAATAATAGCTGAACTATCTTTTTTTTTGTTGTTTTCTAATAAGAAACTATGACTTCTTTTACTCCAAATAGATAATTGTTCATAAGCACCTGCTCTAAAAGTATCTCCAGATACTAAAACTACAGATTTTTTTTGTTTATAAAAATAATATGCAAGTTTTCCTATTGTTGTTGTCTTACCTACTCCATTTATACCTATTATTAATATTATAAAAGGTTTTTTATTTTTAATTATTAAAGGAATTTCTACTGGAAGTAATATTTTAAACATTTCATTTTTTATATAATCATATAATTTACAAGAATCTTGAATTTTATTTTTTTGTGCATATTCTTTTGTTAAATTACAAATTTTATTTGTAGTGTGTATATCTATATCAGAAGTTATTAATGTTTCTTTTAATTTATTAAATAATTCTCTATCAATAATATTTTTTTTTTTAAAAAGATTAATAATTTTTTTACTAAGATCTTTAGTAGTTTTAATTAAATTTTTTTTTAAAAAACTAAAAAAGCTATGTTTTTTTTTTATATTAAAATCTTGTTTATTTATCATTTTTCTATAGAATATATAAAATCTTTATTATTAAATAATTAATTTTATTATATCATTATAATAATATAATTAAATTGAAATTAAAAGTAATTCATATTTTAAAAATTTTATATAAATTATGAAAAAAAAAAAAAATCTTAATTTTGTTAAAATTATTGCAGGAAAATGGAAAAATAAAAAAATAAAAGTAGTAAATAATAAAATATTAAAACCTACAATGAATTTTATTCGTGAAAATTTATTTAATTGGATTATGAATGATAATTATTTTAATTGTTTAGATTGTTATGCAGGAACTGGTATTTTAAGTTTTGAAGCTATTTCTAGAAAAAATATTTATTCAGCTACTTTAATAGAAAATAATAAAAAAATATTTCAGCAATTAAAAAAAAATATCTATTTTTTAACAAAAAAAAATATTTCTTTAATTTTTAATAATACTATAAAAGTTTTATCAAAAAAATCTAATATACAATATGATTTAATTTTTATTGATCCCCCATTTTGTCAAAAAAATATTTTATTAGAAAAAACATGTATTTTATTAGAAAAAAATAATTGGTTAAAAAATAATACAAAAATTTTTATTCAATATAAAAATAAAAGTAAAAAATTATTTTTATCTAAAAAATGGATTAAATATCGACAAAATAAATTTGGTATTGTAACATATCTATTATATAGAATAGAGTATTCTTAAAAAAGATAAAATTGTTATTTTTTTTGTATTAAAAAATAATATGATATTTTGTTTATTTTTTTTTTAATAATATTAAATTTCATAAAATAACAAAAATTTTTGACATCTATATTAACGATTTTATCATTAGTAATGATAATTACAGTTTCTTTTTTTTTTATTTTGAGTAATTTTTTTTTTATCATTATAATTGTATTTGGACATTGTAATCCTCTTATATCTAAAACATAATTTACATTTTTATAAAAATTTTCTTTTTTAAACATTTTGAATATATTATTAATATATAAATTAATATGAATTATTTTATTATAAATAAAATAATTTTTTTGTAAAATTCATAATTAAATTTATTATTAAATAAGGTATATATTATGAATTTAGAAAAAAAAAAACAAATAGCTCTTGAAAATGCTATTACACAAATAGAAAACCAATTTGGTAAAGGTTCTATTATGAGGTTAGGAGATAATAGAACTATGGATATAGAATCTATATCTACAGGATCTCTTTCTTTAGATAGAGCTTTAGGTATCGGTGGATTACCTATTGGTAGAATAGTGGAAATATATGGTCCTGAATCTTCTGGTAAAACTACTTTAACATTACAAATTATTGCAGAAGCTCAAAAAATGCAAAAAATTTGTGCATTTATTGATGCTGAACATGCATTAGATCCTTTTTATGCCAAAAAATTAAATGTTGATATTAATAAATTATTATGTTCTCAACCAGATACAGGAGAACAAGCATTAGAATTATGTGATTCATTAGCTAAATCAGGTATTATAGATGTTATTATAGTAGATTCAGTAGCTGCTTTAACTCCAAAAGCTGAAATAGAAGGAGAAATAGGGGATTCACATATAGGTTTAGCAGCAAGAATGATGAGTCAAGCTATGAGAAAATTAGCTAGTAATTTAAAACAAACAAATACATTATTAATTTTTATTAATCAAATAAGAATGAAAATTGGTGTTTTGTTTGGTAACCCTGAAGTAACAACTGGAGGTAATGCTTTAAAATTTTATGCTTCTATTAGATTAGATATTCGTAAAATAGGTAATGTTAAAATTGGAGACGATATAATTGGTAGTGAAACTAGAGTAAAAGTTGTTAAAAATAAGGTTGCTGTACCTTTTAAAGTAGCTGAATTTCAAATTATTTATGGTGAAGGTATCAATATTTATGGTGAATTATTAAATTTAGGAGTAAAAGAAAAGATAATTGAAAAATGTGGTTCATGGTATAGTTATCAAAATGAAAAAATTGGTCAAGGAAAAATAAACTCTATAAATTTTCTTAAAAACAATAAAAAAAAATCAATAGAAATAGAAAAAAAATTAAGAAAAATTTTTTTTAAAAAAAAATAATATAAACATATA
>NZ_CP046200.1:26493-38169 GCF_012569525.1 Enterobacteriaceae endosymbiont of Donacia piscatrix
ATACTTTTATTTTATAAATAATATTTTAAAAAATATTTAAGGTTAATTTATAATATGGATAATAAAATTGAAGAAATTCGTAAAATATTTTTAGAATTTTTTAATAAAAAACAACATAAAAAAATTAAAGAAAGTTCATTAATTCCTTGTAATGATTCATCATTATTATTTACAAATGCAGGTATGAATCAATTCAAAGAATATTTCTTAGGATATAAAAAATCTCCTTATTCAAGAATTGTTACAATACAAAAATGTATACGTATTGGAGGTAAACATAATGATTTTCAAAATGTAGGTTTTACAAACAGACATCATACATTTTTTGAAATGTTAGGTAATTTTAGTTTTGGAGATTATTTTAAAAAAGAAGCTATTTTTTATGCATGGGAATTATTAACTAATTCTAAATGGTTTAATTTAAAACAAAAAAAAATATTTATTACTGTATATTATAAAGATATTGAAACCTATAATATTTGGCATAAAATTATTGGTATATCTAAAAAAAATTTAATTTTAATAAAAGATAAAAATAATCAGAAATATAATTCTGATAATTTTTGGCAAATGTCTGAAACTGGTCCTTGTGGACCATCTACTGAAATTTTTTATGATTTAGGTGATCATTTACAAGGTAATATTAAAAGTAATTTAGGTAATCGTTTTATTGAAATATGGAATATTGTTTTTATACAATTTAATAGAACATTAAATGGAAAATTAATTCCTTTAATGATGAAATCAGTAGATACTGGTATGGGATTAGAACGTATTACTAGTATTTTAGAAGGAGTTGATTCAAATTATAAAATATATTTTTTTAAAAAAATTATTAAAGAAATAGCTAATATAATTAAGATACAAGATTTAGAACATAATTCTTTAAAAGTTATAGCCGATCATATTAGATCAACTATTTATTTAATAACAGAAGGTATTACTCCTAGTAATGAAAAAAGAGGATATATTTTAAGAAAAATTATTAGAAGAGCTATAAATCATGGAAGAATTTTAGGTAAAAAAGAACCATTTTTTTATCAATTAGTAAAAATTTATATTAAATATATAAATAATAATGAAAAATTTTTTCTGAAAAAAAAAATTAATCTAATTACAAATATTATTAAAAATGAAGAAGAAAAATTTAATCAAATTATAAATTCAGGAATTTTATTATTAAATAAAGAACTTAAAAAGTCCAATAATAGCTATTTAACAGGAAAACAAATGTTTTATTTATATGATACTTTCGGATTATCTCCAGATTTAATTCAAAATATATGTATAAATAAAAATATTAATATAAATAAAAAAGAATTTATCAAATATATGGAAATTCAACGTCAAAAATCAAAAAAGAATAATTTTTTTATTAATAAAAAAAACATTTATTATGAAAATAATATATCTAAATTTAATGGATATAAAAATTTTATAACTTATAGTAAAATATTAAATATCTATATAAATAAAATTTCCCATAATCAAATTAATTTAGGAGATGAAGGTGAGATAATATTAGATATTACAACTTTTTATGGAGAATCAGGTGGACAAAGAGGAGATATAGGGTTTTTGGAAAAAAATAAAAAAAATATTTTTCAAGTATACGATACAAAAATACAAGGAAATATAATTATTCACGTAGGAAAAATGATTTTAGGTTCATTAAATAAAAATGATTATTTATATTCTAAAATAGATATATTTAATCGGATGATGATTAGTAGGAATCATTCTGCAACACATTTATTACATGCTATACTACGTAAAAAATTCGGTACATATGTACAACAAAAAGGATCATTAATAACTAATAAATATTTAAGATTTGATTTTATATTAAATAATTCTTTAAAATTAGACGATATTTCATATATTGAAAAAAAAATTAATAGTTATATATTAGAAAATATACCTATAAAAACATATATAAAAGAAAAAGAAGAAATAAAAAATAAAAAAAATATAATGTCATTATTTGAAAATAAATATTCTTCTTTTGTAAGAATTGTAGATATTAAAAATATTTCGCAAGAATTATGTGGTGGTACACATATTAAAAATACTGGTCAAATAGGTTTATTTGTCATTACTAAATTTTTAAATATAGCTAATAGTATAAAACGTATACATGCGATTACACATACTCTAGCATTAGAATATATACAACAACAAAATAAAAATATAAAATATATTTCTAATTTATTTAATACAAATGAAAAATATTTAATACAAAATATTTTATTAAATAAAAAAAAAAATTGTTTATTAAAACAAAATTTTAAAGAGTTACAACAATATTTTTTCTTAAAAGAAAAAAATATTTTATTAAAAAATAATATTTTATTAAAAAATATAAATATAATTATTAGTAAAATATATAATTTTAATCCAATATTTTTTAATATTATTTTAAAAAAAATAATTAAAAAATTATGTAAAGTTATAATAATTTTATCAACTAAATGGGAAAAAAAAATATTTTTTGTAATTAAAATTACAAAAAATATTAATAATAAAATAAATATTTTAGATTTTATGAAAAGAAATTTAGATAAAAATGTTTGCAATATAAATGGATGTGCTAATATAGTTCAAGGTAATATTAATCTTAATATAGATCAATATTATTTTATCTTATCTAAAATAAGAACATTTATTTTAAATAAAATAAATGAATTAAATTAATAATTTAAATAAAATTTAAATATAATAATACATATTTTATATTTTATTTCTTTTAAGGAGAAAAGAATGTTAATTCTTACTCGTCGAGTAGGCGAAACACTTATGATTGGTGACGAAGTCATAGTAACAGTATTAGGAATAAAAGGAAATCAAGTTCGAATAGGTGTTAATGCTCCCAGAGAAATTGCTGTTCATCGTGAAGAAATATATCAACGTATACAAGCAGAAAAAAATCAAAAAACAAATTTAATAAAATAATTTGACAAAATTTTTCTAGCAGATATAATTATATTTGTATATAATGGTGAGATGGCCGAGTGGTTTAAGGCGCACCCCTGCTAAGGGTGTATGTAGTATTCTACATCGAGGGTTCGAATCTCTCTCTCACCGAGGAAAAAGCATCCGTAACTCAGTGGATAGAGTACTCGGCTACGAACCGAGTGGTCGGGGGTTCAAATCCTCCCGGATGCAGTAAAAATTTTTATTGTTTTAACAAAAATTTAATGTTTTTTTGAAAAAATTATGTTATTTTAATTTTTAAAAAAATCACACTATTCATTTTTACTTATAATGAGGTGCGTAAAATATCATTTATTTCAACTTTACTTAAAGTTTTTTTATTAACTTTTTTAACTATTATAGCACAATATAAATTATATTTTTTATTTTTAGATGGTAAAGTACCTGGTACAACAACTGAATAACTAGGAACTATACCATAATGAATTAATCCATTTTCCCTATCATAAATTTTAGTACTTTGTCCAATATATACTCCCATCGAAATTACTGATCCTTTTTTTACAATAACTCCTTCTACTATTTCAGATCTAGCCCCAATAAAACAATTATTTTCTATAATAGTAGGTTTAGATTGTATAGGTTCTAAAACGCCACCTATACCTACTCCACCAGAAATATGTACATTATTTCCTATTTGGGCACAAGATCCTATAGTAGACCAAGTATCTATCATAGTTTTTTTACCAATAAAAGCGCCTATATTAATAAAAGATGGCATTAAAACTGCGTTTTTAGAAATAAAAGAACCATATCTTACAACAGTAGGAGGTATAACTCTGCATTTTATGTTTTCAAAAGTATCTTTTTGACTATTGTAATTAAATTTTAAAGGTATTTTATCATAAAAATTATTATATGAACCTTTTAATAAAAAATTTTTACTAATTTTAAAATATAATAATATAGCTTTTTTGATCCATTTATTAATTACCCATTCTCCTTTAACATTTTCAGCTACTCTAATTATACCTTTATCTAAGAATTTGATTACTTTATTAATATTATTAATAACTTCTCTTTTATATAAAAAATTATCATCTTTTTTATATTTAATAAAATAATCTTCTATAATATCTTTTAAATTTTTCATATAACTGAATTATTGCAAAATCTTATTAAGAATAATATTACTAATAATAATATCATTAATTTTTATAATTCACAAATTTAAATTTTTTTTAAAAAATTTATTTTTATTTTCTTTTAATAAAGAAATTATTTGATTTTCATTAATAATTTTAGTATTTAGTTTGTGTGCTTTTAATAATTTAGAACCAGGATATTTTCCTAAAATTAATATATCAGTTTTTTTACTAATATTTTCATTTATTTTAGCACCTAAAATAGTTAATTTATCTAAAATAGACGTTCTTTTAATAGAAAAAAATGTTCCAGTAATAGAAATATTTTTTTTATAAAAAAAATTTTTTTTAAAAATATTCTTAGGATAAATAATATTTATTTTTTCTAATAATTTAGAAATTATATAAATATTTTTTTTATTTTTAATAAAATTTAAAATATTTATTGCATTTTTTTTTCCTATACCGATAATATTAGATAATTTAACTATATCAGTATGTAAAAATTTATATAATGTTTCGAAAGACAATGATATATTATATGAAGTTATTTTTCCGATTCCTGGCATACCTAAAGAAAATAAAAATTTATTAAATGTAATATTTTGTTTTTTTTGTAGAGATTTAAAAATTTTTTTAATAGATTTAACACCTAAATTATCTATTTTGGATAAAATATTAATGTCAATATTTAATAAATCTATAACATTTTTTATTAAATTTTGTTCTACAAGTTTATTAATTAATTGATTTCCTATAAAATTAATATTTAAAGCATCTCTAGAAATAAAATGTTTTAAATATGCTTTTAATTGAGATTTACAAGATAATCCTGCTGGACAATATAAATAATATTTTTTTATTTTAAGTGTTGAATAACAACTAGGACATATTTTAGGTATAGAAATTTTTTTCATTTTTTTTGAAGATCTGTTTTTTTTAATCACATGAGTAATTTTAGGAATTACATCTCCACATCTTTGTATAACAATCGTATCTCCTATTTTTAAATCTAATTTTTTAATTTCATTAATATTATATAATGTTGCAAAATTAATGTTAACTCCAGTAATATTAACAGTATTAAATTTAGCAATTGGAGTAAAGATTCCTGTACGTCCTATTTGAAAAATTATTTTTTTTAATAATGTTATTTTTTCTTGTGAAGGAAATTTATATGCAATAGACCATTTAGGAGCATGATTAGTATATCCAATAATATTTTGTTGTTGAATATTATTTACTTTAATAACAATACCATCAATATTATAAGGTAATAAATTTCTAATTTTTTGAAAATATTTATAATAATTAATTATTTTATGATAAGAAAAAAAAACTTTAGTATGTTGTGATGTAGGAATACCATAAATTTTTAAATTATTTAATATTTCTTTTTGACTTAAAAAAAAATTTTTATTTATAAATCCAATGCCATAACTAAAAAAATTTAGTAAATGTAGATATTTTTTATTATACTTTTTATTTGATTTTATAAGACCATAAGTGGCACTTCTTGTGTTACTAAATATTTTAGATTTAATAATTTTTTTTTGATTTAATATTTGAAATTTTTTTTTTGTAATAAATATTTCTCCTCTAATTTCTAGATATTTAGGAAAATTTTCACCTTTTAGAAGGTGGGGGATATCTTTAATTTGTAATACATTTTTAGTAATATTTTCTCCTATTAATCCATTTCCTCTTGTTGAAGCACTAAATAAAATTCCATTTTTATATAGTAAATTAACGGCTATTCCATCAAATTTTAATTCACAACAAAATTCAAATTTATTATTGATTTTTTTTATAGGATAAAAAAATTTTTTTAGTAAATCATTTTCGTTAAAAACATTATTTAATGATAACATCAACATTTTATGTTTTATTTTTTGATATGTTGATATTAAATTAGCACCTACTAATTGGGTAGGTGAATATTTATTTTTTAAATAAGGATATGAATTTTCTAATTTTTTTAATTTATTAATTAATTTATCATATTGATAATCCAAAATATCAGAATTATTTAATGTATAATATTTATAATTATAATTATTAATTATATTACGTAATTTTATTATTTTTTTTTTATAAAAAAAAAGTTTTGAAATTTTATATAAAGTATTTATTATTTTATTAATAAAAAATTTTAAATTTTTTTTTTCCATATGGTTCCATTAGTTGTATCTTCTAAAGAAATATTTTTATCTTCTAATTTTTTTCTAATTAAATCTGCTTTTCCCCATAATTGGTTATGACGCGCAATATTACGTATTTTAATTAATCGTTTAATTTCATTTATATTACAAAAATTATGTAAATTTGTATTTTTTTGTAAGTAAATTTTAGGATCATAAAATAAAATTCCTAAAATATTACCTAATTTTTTTAATTTTGAAATTAAATAATTAGTAATTAAATATTTTTTTTGTTGATAAGCAATATTTATTTTTCGTGAAATTTTAAATAAAATACTATATGCTTTAGGGGTATTAAAATCATCATTCATAGCATTATAAAATTGTTGTTCTAATAAAAAAAAATTATTTTTTAAATTTTTAATTTTATAAATATAATTTTGATGAAATAAAGAAATATATAATTTTTGTAAAACTAATCGTGCTTGTATTAATTTATTTTCATTATATATGATGGGACTACGATAATGAGTAGCAGTTAAAAAATATCTTATAACCTCTTCATTATATTTTAATAAAAGATCTTTTATTTTTAAAGTATTTTTTAAAGATTTAGACATCTTTTTATTATTAATAATAATCATTCCTGTATGTATCCAATAATTAACATGAAATTTTTTATCTATACAAGAAGATTGTGCTAATTCATTTTCATGATGAGGAAAAATTAAATCATTTCCTCCTCCATGTATATCAAAATATTTTCCTAAATATTTACGACTTAAAGTCGAACATTCTATATGCCAACCAGGACGGCCATAACCCCAAGGAGACATCCATCCTATTTCTAATTTAGAAGTTAATTTCCATAAAATAAAATCTTTATAATTTTTTTTAAAATTAATATTTTTAATTCTTAAAGTTGATTTTAACAAATTTATTTTTTGTTTAGATAATATTCCATAATTTAAATATTTTCTAATAGAAAACATAATATCGCCATTTTTAGCAATATATGCAGTATTATTTGATAATAATTTTGTTATTATTTGAATAATATCTGTAATGTGATCAGTAACCTTAGGTTCAAAATTAGGTGATAATATATTTAAATTATTAAAATCTTTAGAAATATTATTAATAATATTTTTTGTAAAATATTTTATATTTTGGTTTTTTTTTTTTGCTATATTTATAATTTTATCATTAATATCAGTAATATTTCTTATATATTTAATATTATAACCTAAAAATTTTAAATATCTTATAATAACATCAAATATAATAAAAGTTCTTCCATGACCAATATGACATACATCATATGTAGTTATCCCACACACATAAATTTTAACTTGTTTTTTATCAATAGGAAAAAATAATTCTTTTTTTTTACTTAATGTATTGAAAATTTTTAACATTTATTTTCTCATAATAAAAAAATTTATATTATATTTTTTTATAATAAATATAATTTATATAAAAATTAATAAAAATATTTTTAAAATTTAAATATTTTCATTATTATAATAATTAGAATAATTATCAAAACGTGTAATTTGATTATTAAAAATTAATTTTATAGTTCCAATAGGTCCATTTCTTTGTTTACCTATAATAATTTCAGCAATACCATGTAAACTAGTATTTTCATTATATACCTCATCTCTGTAGATAAACATAATAAGATCTGCATCTTGTTCTATAGAACCTGATTCTCTTAAATCAGAATTCATCGGACGTTTATCAGATCTTTGTTCTAAAGATCTATTTAATTGAGATAAAGCAATTACAGGTACATGTAATTCTTTTGCTAAAGCTTTTAAAGAACGAGAAATTTCTGAAATTTCTAAAGTTCTGTTAAAAGATAAAGATGGTACTCTAATTAATTGTAAATAATCTATCATAATTAAACATAATCCATTATGTTCTTTAAAGATTTTTCTAGAACGTGACTTAATTTCTGTAGGAGTTAATTCAGAAGAATCATCAATATATATATTTTTTTTTTTTAATAAAATTTCCATAGTAGCTGATATTTTTTTCCAATCATTATCATTTAGTTGTCCTGTTCTAATTTTACTTTGATATACACGAGAAAGAGATGCTAACATACGGATCATAATTTGTTCACAAGGCATTTCTAAACTAAATATTAATACAGGTTTATCTTGAGATATTGCTGTATATTCACAAATATTCATTGCTAATGTAGTTTTTCCCATAGCAGGACGTGCAGCTATTATTATGAGATCAGATTTTTGTAATCCAGCTGTTTTTTTATTTAATTCATGATAACCAGTATCTATACCTGTAATACCATTTTTAGGCATATTATAAAATGATTCAATTTTTGAAATAGTCATTTCTAATATTTCTTCTAAATTTTTTGGTTTAGCATCTTTATTTAAACGTTTTTCTGCTATTTTAAATACACGTGATTCTGCTAGATTTAATAAATAATCACTATTTCTTCCATTAGGATAATATCCTGCTTCTGCTATTTCATTTGCAACAGATATCATTTCTCTAATAATAGCACGTTCATGAACAATATCAGCATATGCAGATATATTAGAAATACTAGGAATATTTTTTGATAATTCAGCAAGATATGCAAATCCTCCTACTTGACTTAATTTATTTTTACTTTCTAAAGATTCTGAAAGTGTTATTAAATCAATAGGTTTACCTAATTCTATTAAATAATTCATTTCATTAAAAATTATTTTATGTGATAAAATAAAAAAATCATCTACTATTATTTTTTCTATAATGTTATCCCATCGATTATTATCTAACATTAATCCTCCTAATATTGATTGTTCTGCTTCTAAAGAATGTGGAGGAATTTTTATTCTTTCAATTTGAAGATCTTTTTTAAATTGTTTCATTCAATTATTTTTTTACCATATACAAATATAATTTTTAATTTATTTAAATAATAAATATATTATTTTATTTTTATGTAAGATGAAGCTTTATTTAAAATTTTTATATTATTAATTTTTATAGAATTTTTTTTATTAAAAATAAATTTTTTAAATTTATTTGATCCATTAATACCATAAAAAATATTCAATAAAAGAGTTATAATAGTTATCAAATAATTACCTTTTTTTAATTTTTTTTCTATATATGGAAACATAGATTTTACTTTTACTAAATGATTTTGTAAAAATGATGTATAGTTATAAACATATTGATCTATATTTATTAATATTTTAGGATTTTTAAAAACTTCTCTCCCGATCATAACTCAATCAACATATTTTAAATGTTTTTTTATATCTAATAAAGTTTTAATACCTCCATTAATTGATATTTTTATATCTGGAAAATTTTTTTTTATTTGATAAATAATTTTATAATTTAATTTAGGAATTATTAAATTTTTTTTAACATTAATATTATTATATAATAATGTTTTTCTAGCATGAATAATAAATCTTTTACACTCACTTACTATAAGTAAATTAATAAATTTATGTAAAAATAAATAATTATTATTATAATTAATACCTATACGCATTTTTATTTTCTAATAAAAAATTTTTATTATTTTTAACTGCATTAGAATGTATTATTTCAGTATATAAAAATGATTTTTTAGTTAATTTTCGATAAAAATATCTACAATATTTATTTGTTTTTCCTAACATAGGAGCTACTTTAAATGTAAAGTACAGAATTTTTTTTTTCATTGTATATAAATAATAATTTATATTATTTTAATAGTTATAGATCTTAAAATTATTTAATTATATGGATTTTTATTTTCTTTAAATTTTATATTTATAATATTACCGAAACATTGAAGTTTATTATAAATAAATTTTAATAAGTAACGTTTATAATTATAACTTAATTTTTTTAATCGATTGCCATATATTATAAATAATAATGGATGGTTTTTTACTTGATGTATATATTTTAATTTTATTCTTTTTCCATTGTATAATGGAGGTAAAACTAAATTAGTTGCTAAATTTAATATTTTCATAAGTTTAGAAGTACGATATATTTTTGTCGACATATTATATGTTTTATAAATTAATTGTAAAATATTATTTAAATTTGAAATAAATTTAGCTGAAATAGTAATTACAGGAAAAAATTTGAATTTTATTTTTATTAAATTTTTTAAATATAAAATATTTTTTTTTGTTAAAAGATCTATTTTATTAATAATAATGATCATGATTTTTTTTTTTGATATAACATATTGTATTAATTGTATATCTTGTCTACAAAAAATTTTTTTTTCTCCATTTATTATATATAAAATAATATCTGATTTATGAATAGTTTTATAAGATTCTAAAATTGAAAATTTTTCTATTTTGTTTTTAATCTTGGTTTTTTTTTTTATACCAGCAGTATCAATTAAAATTATATTTTTATTATAGTTATTTAAAATGTTTAATGGTACATAAATACTTTCTCTAGTTGTTCCTGGTTTATTATCAACAATTATTCTTTTTTCATTAAGAAATTTATTAATTAAAGTTGATTTTCCTACATTAGGCATACCTATAATTGCTATTTTGATATTATTTTTATTTATTGTATAAATTTTTTTATATAAAACATTATTATTATTTTTCTTATTATCATATATTTGATTTATATATTTATATAATATTTTTTTTAATTTTAAAATATTTTTATAATTTTTAATATTTATTAAATAAAATTTAAAACCTAAAGAATAAAATTCATTATCTAAAAATATTTTTTTTGTATTATTTAATATAATAATTACTTGTTTATTATATTTTCTGATATAATTTATTATTTTATAATCTATAAGATTTAATCTATTTTCTCTTATTAATAATAAAATTAAATTTGATTCTATAATAGATGATAAAATTTGTTTCTTTACTAAAGAATTATTTTCCTGAATTTTATTATAACTAATTGTATCTACACAAATATATTTTATATTTTTAATTTTAGCTTTACCATATTTTTTATCTACTGTAAAATTTGGTATATGATTTTCTAATGAATCATATTTTTCTATTAATATATTATATAAAGAAGATTTACCTGTATTATTATCACCTAAAATAGTAATAACAGGATATTGACATATAATCTTATTTTTTGTATTTATCATTATAATTAAAACTTCGAATAAATATAATATATTATATTTTATATAAATATTTTTTTCATTGTTAAAAAAATTATTTTATATTTAAATTAATTATAATTTATACATTATATTAATTTTAATTTTGATAATAAAATTATTATTAATAATAATTTTATTATCAAAATTAACTTTATTTAAAATAAATAATATTAATTTATATTAAAATAAATAAAAATTTAAATATTTTTTTAAATATTATAATTTTATTTTTAATATTTACTACTTAATTTCTTATATAGAAAATAATTTAAAATATTAAAAATTATTTTTTCTTTTTAAAAAAAAAAACACGACA
>NZ_CP046200.1:38266-40268 GCF_012569525.1 Enterobacteriaceae endosymbiont of Donacia piscatrix
TATTAATAATTAATTTATTTAAAATAAATATTTACTAAAGTATTTTTCTAAATTTAATATTAATTGATTTTCTGATATAACTATTTGTTTTCTAAAATATAAATCTTTTAAAATAATTAAATTATTTTTTATTTCATTTGGACCTATTATTAATATAAAACGTGCTTTATATTTATTTGCTTGAATAATTTGTTTTTTAATTTTTTGAAAAAGATAACTAGTAATAATTCTAAGTTTAGGAAATTTTTTTCTAATTAACTCTCCAATTATTAAAATTTTTTTTAAACTATTATCAGATTCCATTGGAATTAAAAAAACATCAATTAAATAATTAATATTTGATTTTAATGATTTATTAATTTGTACTAATAATAATAAACGCTCCATTCCTATAGCACATCCTAAACCATTAATATTTTTACCATTACTCATATTATTAATTAATTTATCATATCTTCCTCCACCACAAATAGTTTTAGAAATATTTTTACTACCTATATCATAACTTTTCCATTCAAAAACAATATCATTATAATAATCTAATCCTCTTACTAAATAATTATTGATATTAAATTTTATATTCATAAAATTTAAAATATCACAAAATTCATTAAATTTATTTATACTTTCTTTATTTAAAAAATCTTGTAATTTAGGTGCATATTTTAATAATTTAATATTTTTATACTTATAATTATCTAAAATCCTTAAAGGATTTGTATATATTTTTTTTCTATCATTTAAATCTAAATAAAGATAATTTTTTTCCCAAAATAATATTAATTGTTTTATGTATTTTTGTCGATCGGTTAATGATCCAATAGAATTAATCTCTAAAAAAACATTATTTATAATATTTAATTTTTTCCATATGTTGTTTACAACTATAATAACTTCAGCATCAATATATGGAGATGCTAATCCAAGTATTTCAATACCAATTTGATTAAATTGTCTGTATCTACCTTTTTGAGGTCTTTCATAACGAAACATAGGTCCATTATACCAAAATCTTCTATTATTATAAAATATATTATGTTCTATTATAGCTCTGATAAATCCTGCAGTTCCTTCCGGACGTAAAGTTAAAGAATTATTATTTTTATCGAATAAAGTATACATTTCTTTTTCTATAATATCTGTATATTCTCCAATAGTTTTTTTAAATAACTCACTTTTTTCTAAAATTGGTAATTTAATTTCTTGATAACCATAATTATTTAAAGTATCTTGAATTATATTTTCAACATTTTTCCATAATATGGTATTAGGAAATAAACAATCATGCATACCATGAACAGATGTTATTAATTTTATCACTATGAATATCTCTTATTATAAATATTAATTTTCGTAAAATTTAAATTTTATTACAAAATGTAAAAAAAATTTAAATATATTAAATATTAATAAAATTTAAAAATTTATAATCCTATGTTTAATAATAAAATATCTTAACATTATTTAAAAAATAAGTATGATTATCCTTATAATATTAATAATATATTAATATAATATTTAATGTAATTAAACAAAACAATGTATATATTAAATGAATAATGATATTTATTGGATGAAATGTGCTCTAAATTTTGCTAAATTAGCAGAATATTCTGAAGAAGTACCAGTAGGAGCTATTATTATAAAAAATAATAAAATTATTTCTTATGGAATCAATAATTCAATAAAAAATAATGATCCTACAGGACATGCAGAAATTATAGCTTTAAGAAAAGCAGCAAAATATTTAAAAAATTATAGATTATTAAATACAACTATGTATGTAACATTAGAACCATGTTTAATGTGTTCAGGAGCTATAATTACTAGTCGAATTTCTCGTTTAGTTTTTAGTACTTATAATAAAAAATATAATAATACAGGATCATTTATAGATTTATTAAGTACGTATAATATTAATTATACATTAAAAATTAATTCTGGTATTTTAGAAAAAGAATGTAAAAATATTATAAAAAATTTTTTTTTAAAAAAAAAAAAT
>NZ_CP046200.1:40365-45288 GCF_012569525.1 Enterobacteriaceae endosymbiont of Donacia piscatrix
TTGATAAAGCAGTTTTTCCTGGAAGTCAAGGAGGACCTTTAATGCATATTATTGCTGCTAAAGCTTTAGCTTTTAAAGAAGCATTAAATAATAATTTTAATATATATCAAAAACAAGTTTTAATTAATTCAAAACTAATGGTAAAAATATTTAAAAAAAATAATTATAAAATTGTATCTAATGGTACCGATATTCATATGTTTATTCTTAATTTAACTAATAAAAATATAACAGGATTAGAAGCTCAAATTTTATTAGAAAATTATAATATTATTGTTAATAAAAATAGTATTCCTGATGATATAGCACCTCCTTCAATCACATCTGGTATAAGAATAGGTACTTCAGCTGTTACAAAAAGAGGTTTTAAAGAAAAAGAAATAACAATATTAACAACGTATATTATAAATATATTAAATAATACAAATTTATATTTTAAATATATAAAAAGTAATATAATTAAATTATGTAATGATTTTCCTGTATATTAATAAATAAAATCGAATTTTTTAAAATAAAATAATAAGGTAAATATAATGAAAAAAAATTTATCTGTTTTAATATTTATTACAAATGGTGTTGAAGATATAGAAACAATATCTTCTATAGATATTTTAAATAGAAGTAATATAAAAACTACATTAGTAAGTATAAATAACAAACGTGAAATTAAATGTGCGCATGGTACTAAAATTATTAGTAATATTTTTCTAAATGATTTAAAAAATATTAATATTAATAATAAATCTGCAGTTATCCTTCCTGGAGGATTACAAGCATCAAAACATTTTCAAAAAAATAAAATTTTATTAAAATATTTAAAATTTTTTAAAAAAAATAATAAAATAATAGGGGCAATATGCGCATCTCCATCTATGGTTATATCTTCAAATAATATTTTTCCAAATGCAAAAATGACCGGATATTTAGGATTAAAAAATTTAATTCCATATCAACAATGGAAAAAATATCCAGTTTATTGGGATAAAAGATATAAATTATTAACAGCACAAAGTGTTAAATATGCAATTAAATTTAATTTAAAATTAATTAAAATTCTTCTAGGTGAAAAAATATCAATAAAAATTGAACAGGAATTATAATTAATTATTAAATCATTATAAAAATAAACTTTTATTAATAACATAAATATGTTTAGCAACTTTTATAAAATATTCAATTATATTCTTAACTTATTTGCCATTTTATCTAAAACACCATTAATAAATTTATAACTATTTTCTACTCCTCCAAAACTTTTTGCTAAATGAATACTTTCATTTATTACAACTTTATATGGTACATCTAAACGATTTATTAATTCATATATTGAAATACGTAATATTGCTTTTTCAATTTGTCCCAATTCAAATAATTTTCGTGATAAAAATGGTTTCATCATATTATCTAAATAATTACTATTTACTATTACACCATTTATTAAATCATTAAAATAATCAATATCTATATATTTTATATTTTTTATTGATTCATTTAAAAAATAATATTGGATATCACTAAAATCATTATTAGATAATTGCCAAGAATAAATAGCTTGTAAAGCATATTTTCTAGATTGATATCTATAAGTAAATTTCACTTAACTTCCTTTTTTATTTTTTGTATGTAATAATTTTATTGATTTAAATATATTAATCATTTCTAATAAAGTTATAGCTGCTTCTGTACCTTTATTAACAACTTTAATACCAGATCTTTCGATAGCTTGTTCAATATTATCAGTTGTTAAGATACTAAAAGAAATTGGAATATTATTTTTTACTGATAAATTAGATATTTGTGAACAAACTTCTTGAGATAAATATTTAAAGTGAGATGTTTCCCCTTTTATAATACTTCCTATAGCTATTATACCATCATACACATTTTTTTGTATTAATAATTGTATTACTGATGCTATTTCATAACTTCCAGGAACCCAACAAATTGTTATATTTTTTTCTTGCACCATACCTACTCTTTGTAAAGTATCAATCGTTGCATATAATAAATGTTTATTTATAAATGTATTAAATCTAGATATAACAATAGCAATAAATGCATTAGGTACTATAACATTTTCATCGATAATTTTCATAATATAATTATATCCTCTAAAAAATTATTTAATAGGTTTTAATATTAATTTTAAATCTGGTCCTATTTTTTTTATGTATTTAAAATAAAAGTGAGGAACATTAATAATATTCATAAATGAATTAATATTACACAAATTTAATGCTACATTACCTAATAATTTAGGTGTAAGATATATAATTAATTCATCTATTAAATTATAAGTAATTAAAAATCCTGATAATGTACTTCCAGCTTCTATAAGTAAAGAATTTATTTTTTTACTTCCTAAAATTTTAAATAAATATTTTAAATCAAAATATCCATTAATTTCAGGAACAATAATTTGTTCTACATAATTTGGCCAATTATCAAAAGTATATTTTGACTTAACTAATAATATTTTTCCAGGAGATAAAATTATTTTATCAGTAGGTTTAATTTTATTTAACCGATCCAGAATAATCCTAATAGGTTGTCTTAATAATTTTTTAGGATAAATTTTTTTTACATTATAATCTAATTTATTCCATTTAACTAATAAAGTAGAATTATCTCTAATTATAGTTTTACTTGTACTTAAAATTGCTGTACTTTTAGCTCTTAATTTATGAACATCTTTTCTAGAAATTTTTGATGATATCCATTTACTATTTCCATTTAATAATGCGATTTTCCCATCTAATGATATTGCTAATTTTAATTGTATCCAAGGTACACCTGTATACATTCTTTTAAAAAAACCTGAATTTATAACTTGTGCTTCTTTTGATAAAATATTTTTTGTAATTTTAATACCTTTACTATATAAGAATTTCAATCCTTTACCATTTATTTTAGGGTTAGGATCTTTTGTTGCTACTACAAGACGTTTAATTTGAGCATTAATTAATGCATTACAACATGATGGTGTTAAATTTGTATAATTACAAGGTTCTAATGTAATATACATTGTTGATCCTTTAGCATTATTTCCTGCCATTTTTAATGCATTAATTTCCGCATGAGGTTCACCTGTTTTAAAATGATATCCTTGACCAATAATTTTTTTATTGTTAACAATAATACATCCTACATTAGGATTAGGAGTTGTAGTAAAAACACCTAATTTAGCTAATTTAATTGCGCGCATCATATAAAATTTATCTATTAAATACATAATAACCTTAAATTTATTATTTAATAATAAAATATTTTAATAATTTTAATTTATAATATTAATTACATTTAATTTATATTATAAATATTTAAAATATAAAATTAAATAAATAATTATAAAAATTAATTATTTATTTAAAATAAATTTAATAAAACAAGTATTTTTTCTATACTTAGAATATATTATTTTATTTATATAAAATACATTTTTATATAAAAATTTTTAATTATTAATAAACAAAATTTTATGAAAAAATTTTGTTTAAAGAGATGATATTTATATGAAAAAACAAATTATTCTTTTAGATACTACATTACGTGATGGTGAACAATCTTTAAAATTTAATTTAAATACTAAAGAAAAAATAGAAATAGCATTAGCTTTAGAAAAAATGGGTATTGATATTATCGAAGTTGGATTTCCTATTTCATCTCCAATAGATTATAAAACTTCTAAAGAATTATCAAAAATTATAAAAAATAGTAAGCTATGTGGTTTAGCAAGGTGTAAAAAAAAAGATATAGATATGGTATATGAATCACTTAAAAAAACAAAAAATTTTAGAATCCATATTTTTTTAGCAACTTCACCTATACATATAATTACAAAGTTAAAAACTACTTTAAATAAAGTAATAGAAAAAATATCATTTATGATTAAATATGCACGCCAATATACTGATGATATTGAATTTTCTTGTGAAGATAGTAGCCGCACACCCATTAATAATTTATGTTACATTGTAAAAACAGCAATAAATGCAGGAGCTACTACAATTAATATTCCAGATACAGTAGGTTATACATTTCCTCAAGAATATTATAATATAATTTCTAATTTAAAAAATAAAGTAGATAATATAAATAAATGTATTATTTCGGTACATACACATAATGATTTAGGTATGGCTGTAGGTAATGCTATTACAGCAATAAGTGCTGGAGCAAGACAAATAGAAGGAACAATTAATGGTATAGGAGAACGAGCTGGTAATTGTGCTTTAGAAGAAATAATTATGGCATTATATACAAGAAAAAAAAGTATAAATTTTAATACAAATATAAACACCCATAATATTTATTATACCAGTAAATTAGTAAGTAAAATATGTAATATTCCTATATCAATCAATAAAGCTATTGTAGGAAGTAATGCATTTTCTCATTCTTCTGGAATTCATCAAGATGGAATGATAAAAAATAGAAATACTTATGAAATATTAAATCCTAAAAATATTGGTTTAAACAAAACAGAATTTAATCTTACTTCTAAATCAGGAAGAGCTGCAGTAAAATATCATATGGATTTAATGGGATATAAAGAAAATACTTATAATATTAATTTATTATATAAAAATTTTATTAAATTAGCTGATAAAAAAGGCCAAATATTTGATTATGATTTAGAATCATTAGCTTTTAATAGTAAAAAAGATAATAATACAGAATACTTTTCATTAAAATATTTTAATGTAGAATCAAATTCTAATATATCTATTGCTACAATAAAATTAAAATGTGGAAAAATAAGTAAATTAGAATCAGCAACAGGATTAGAGGCTGTTAATGCAATCTATAAAACTATAGTCAAAATAACAAATTATAATATAAAACTAATTAATTATATTTTAATAGCTAAAAGTCATATTAAAAAATCAACAGGTCAAGTTAATATTAAAATAAAATATA
>NZ_CP046200.1:45387-46496 GCF_012569525.1 Enterobacteriaceae endosymbiont of Donacia piscatrix
AAAAAAAAATATTTAATGGAGTAGGTTTTTCTAAAGATATTATGAAAGCTTCAGTTATAGCAATTATCAATTGTCTTAATAGTATATGGAGATCTAATCAAATACAAAAAAATATTTTACAAGTTAATAAATCTTAAAAAAAAAGAGATAATTATGTCAAATATATTTAAAATAGCTATATTACCAGGAGATGGTATTGGTCCTGAAGTAATGAAACAAGCAATTAAAATATTAGAACAAATTCAAAAATATGTAAAAAAAAAGATAATTATTAATACCTATTATATAGGAGGAATTGCTATTAAAAAATATGGTAATCCTTTACCTAAAATTACATTAGAAGGTTGTGAAAAATCTGATGCTATATTATTAGGATCAGTGGGGGGACCTGAATGGGATCATTTACCTTTACATAAAAGACCTGAAAAAGGTTCTTTATTAAAATTAAGAAAACATTTTAATTTATTTGTTAATTTACGTCCTTCTTTTTTTTATAAAAATTTAAGCATTTTAAGTCCTTTAAAAGAAAGAATTTTAAATAAGGGATTTAATATTATTTGTATTAGAGAATTAATTGGTGGTATATATTTTGGTTTAAATGGAAGAAAAGGTAAAGGAATAAATGAATATGCATTTGATACTGAAATTTATTCAAGATTTGAAATAGAAAGAATTGCACATATTGCTTTTAATATAGCATTAAAAAGAAATAAAAAAATATGTTCTATTGATAAAGCAAATGTTTTACAAACATCCATATTATGGAGAGAAATTTTAATAGAAATATCTCAAAAATATAAATCAGTTAAACTAACACACATGTATATTGATAATGCTGTTATGCAATTAATTAAAAATCCTTCACAATTTGATGTTATATTATGTCCAAATCTATTTGGAGATATAATATCTGATCAGTGTGCAATTATTACTGGATCTATTGGTAATTTACCTTCAGCTAGCTTTAATCAAAATTATTTTGGTTTGTATGAACCAGCTGGAGGATCAGCTCCTGATATTGCAGGGGAAAATATAGCTAATCCAATTGCACAAATTTTATCATTAGCAATGTTAATTGAATATTCTTTAAAAGAAAAAAAAATATCTAT
>NZ_CP046200.1:46595-63085 GCF_012569525.1 Enterobacteriaceae endosymbiont of Donacia piscatrix
TATAGCTAATCCAATTGCACAAATTTTATCATTAGCAATGTTAATTGAATATTCTTTAAAAGAAAAAAAAATATCTACAAAAATTGAAAATGCTATTAAAAAAGTTTTAAATTTAGGTTATAGAACTAAAGATTTATCTATAAATAGTTCAAAAGAAAAGATAATTACAACTGATGATATGGGAACATTAATTATAGAATCTATTCTATAGATAAATGGTAATGATATGGGAAAAACATTATATGAAAAAATATATAATAAACATATTATTTGTAATATAAAAAATAATACTAATTTATTATATATTGATAGACATTTTATTCATGAAGTAACTTCTCCTCAAGCATTTGAAAGTTTAAGAAATAAAAATAGAAAAGTTTATAGATCAGATAAGACATTTGCGACAATGGATCATAATGTATCTACAAAAATTAAAAATATTAATGCATCTGGATATATAGCAAAAAAACAAATGGAAACACTTATTAAAAATTGTAATGATTTTAATATAACATTATATGATTTATATCATCCTTTACAAGGAATAGTACATGTTATAGGTCCAGAACAAGGTATTACATTACCAGGAATGACCATTGTATGTGGAGATTCACATACTTCGACACATGGAGCATTTGGTTCACTAGCTTTTGGGATAGGTACTTCTGAAGTAGAACATGTATTAGCTACTCAAACTTTAAAACAAAATATCTTTAAAAAGATGTTGATAAATATTACTGGTAAAATACCTAAAAATATTACAGCAAAAGATATAATTTTGTCAATTATAAGGAAAATTGGTATTAGTGGGGGTAATGGATATGTTATTGAATATAGTGGAAATATTATAAAACAATTAAGTATGGAATCTAGAATGACAATTTGTAATATGTCTATTGAAATGGGAGCTAAAACAGGATTAATAGCACCAGATAAAATTACTTTTCAATACTTAAAAAACAAAAAATTCACTCCTAAAAAAAAATTATGGAGGGAAGCAAAAAAATATTGGAAAACATTATATAGTGATTATGATGCTAAATTTGATAAAATTATTAACGTAAATATTTCAAAATTAACACCCCAAATTTCTTGGGGAACTAATCCAGAACAAATTATAGGTATAAATGAATATATTCCTTTAATTAATTCTTATAAAGATATAAATAAAAAAAAATTAGCTATCAGATCATTAAAATATATGGATTTATATGAAGGAACAAAATTAATTAATATAAAAATTAATAAAGTTTTCATTGGTTCTTGTACAAATTCTAGAATCGAAGATTTAAGATCCGCTGCAAAAATTATTATAGGTAAAAAAGTTGCTTCTCATGTTATAGCTATAGTTGTACCAGGTTCTAACATGGTAAAAAAACAAGCAGAAAAAGAAGGGTTAGATAATATTTTTAAAACTGCTGGTTTTGAATGGAGATATCCAGGTTGTTCTATGTGTTTAGCTATGAATGATGATAAATTAGCTCCTAATGAACGATGTGCATCTACTAGTAATAGAAACTTTGAGGGGCGTCAAGGACGTAATAGTCGAACTCATTTAGTCAGTCCTATTTTGGCTGCAATAACAGCTATATATGGTTATTTTATTAATATTAATACTTTATAAAGTTATTATGAAAAAAAAAATTCATTATAATGGTATTATAGCACCTTTGAATATTTCAAATATTGATACAGATGTTATTATACCAAAACAATTTTTACAAAAAAATAATAAAATAGGGTTTGGTAAAAATTTATTTTATAACTGGAGATATTTAGATGAAAAAAATAAAATAATTAATCCTAATTTTATTTTAAATAAAAAAGAATTTAAAAATGCTCAAATTTTATTAACTAAAGAAAATTTTGGTTGCGGTTCCTCACGAGAACACGCTCCATGGGCATTATTAGATTTTGGTTTTCATACCATTATTTCTTCTAGTTATGCAGATATATTTTATAATAATGCAATTAATAATAAATTATTATTAATTACTTTAGAAAAAAGTATTATTGAAAAATTATTTTCAATAGTTAAACAATTTCCTGGAATTATTTGTTATATAAATTTAATATATAAAAAAATTACTATAAATAATCAATCTTTTACTTTTAAAATAAAAAAAGATATAATTAATTTCATTACAAATAATTTAGATCAAATAGATTTAACTATGAAATATTCTAAAAAAATTTATATGTTTGAAAAAACATATTTTAAATTTTTTTAAAATGAGAAATTTATTCAATGCGTATAATTTTATTAGGACCTCCAGGAGGAGGTAAAGGTACTTATGCAAGATTTATATCTGAAAAATATAATTTAATTAATATTTCTATGGGAAATATAATAAGAAATTTTTTATTAAATCATAAAAATTTATCATTAACCAATAAATTAAACAAATTTATTAATAAAGGAATTATGATTCCTGATCATATTGTTTTCCAAATTATTAAAAAAAAATTACATAATATAGATTGTAATAAAGGTTTTTTACTTGATGGATTTCCTAGAAATATTTTACAAGCACATATTTTAAAAAAAGAAAAAATTAACATAAATATAGTTTTGGAATTATATATCCCAAGTACTGAAATTATTCAAAGAATTATAGGTAGAAGAATACATTCACCTTCTGGAAGAACTTATCATGTTATTTTTAATCCTCCAAAGATAAAAAATAGAGATGATATTACTGGAGAAAAATTAATAACTAGAATAGATGATAATATTATGACAATTAATAATCGCTTAAAAGAATATTCTAAACAAACTAAACCATTAATTAAATACTATAAAAAAGAATTTTTTAAGAATAAAATTTTATATAAAAAAATTAATAATACACTATCTATTGTAGATATACAAAAAAAAATAGATTATATCTTACAATCTTTTAAGATAAAAAATTTTAATTTTAATTAAGTATTATGATCTCTTTTAAAGATTATTTAAATAGTTATATTTATAATAATTTGTTTATTTATTTTAAATTTGATATTATTGTTAAATCTTAAATATAAATAATATGGATTATAATCTAATGTTTACTGGAAGTATTGTAGCGCTTATAACTCCAATGGATATTAAAGGTAATATTTGTAAAAAAAGTTTAAAAAAACTTATTAATTACCATATTAAAAGTGGTACAAAAGCTATTGTTATCATGGGAACTACTGGTGAATCTTCTACATGTACTTATAATGAACGTATAAGTACGATAATGTATGCATTAGATTTCGCAAAAAAAAAAATACCTATTATAGCAGGTACTGGATTTAATTCAACATCTAAAAGTATATCTATAATATCTAATCTTGAAAATTCAGGAATTATTGGTTGTTTAAATGTTACTCCATATTATAATTGTCCTACTCAAGAAGGGTTATATCAACATTTTAAAGAAATTGCAAATAATACAAAATTGCCTCAGATACTATATAATGTTCCATCACGTACTGGATGTGATTTATTACCAGAAACTATATATGAATTATCTAAAATTAATAATATAATAGGCCTTAAAGAAGCTACTGGTGATTTATCTCGTGTAAATAAAATTAGAAATTTAATTAATAAAAATTTTTTTTTAATTAGTGGAGATGATAAAACTTCTTTCGAATTTATGTTATTAGGTGGTGATGGAGTTATATCTGTTACAGCTAATATTGCAGCAGTAGAAATGAAAAAATTTTGTAATTATATGAAAAACAATAAAATTATTAAAGCAAAAAAAATAAATCAATATTTAAATATATTACATAATCAATTATTTATTGAATCTAATCCGATACCAGTAAAATGGGCAGCTAAAAGATTAGGATTAATTACTAGTGATAACATGAGACTTCCTCTAACTCCACTTAAAAAATATAATCAAAAAATTATAGAAATAACATTAAAAAAATTAAAATTAATATAATTTATTTAAATTAGTTATTTCAGATAAAAATTTTTGTATTTTACTAAGAATTAAAATTCTATTTTTTTTAATTTTATTATTTTTGTGATTAATTATTATTTTTTTAAAAAAATTATTTATAGGATAATATAATTCTGATAGTATTAACAATATTTTATAAAATTCATTGTTTTTTATTTGATATTTAATAATTTTAGATAATTTATTTATATGATTAAATAATATAAATTCTTCTTTATATTTTAACAAAGAAATATTAATATTTTCATGAATATTAATATTTATATCATTTTTTAATAAAATTTTGTTAATTCTTTTATTAGTTAAAATTAAAAGTTTACTTTGTTTTTTTTCAATTTTTAAAAACTTATCTAATGATCTTATCTTAGAATCTAAAATAATTAAATTATCAATTTGATTATCTAAAATAGAATTAATAATATTTTTTTTATAACCTAAAGAAATATACCAATTTTTACATCTACTATATATAAAAGAAATTATATTAGTTACAATTTTTTCTTTATCTAAATTATTTTCTCTTTTATATAGAGATAAACTAAAATTAATTAATTTAATTAAATTAATATGTAATTTATTATTTATAATAATACTTATAATGCATAAAGTAATGTGTTTTAAAGCATAAGGATCTTTATTACCTTTAGGAATTAAAGATATACTGAATATTCCTACTAAAGTATCTATTTTATCTGCAATAAATAAAATACAAGAAACAATATTTTTAGGTATTGCATTATTTTTGATATATTGATATTGTTCTTTAATTGCTGTAATAACATTTATATTTTCTTTATTATACTTAGCATAATACATACCAATAATACCTTGTAATTCTGGAAATTCATAAGCCATTTGTGTTACTAAATCACATTTAGATAATTTACTTGCTCTAATACAATCTAAATAATTAACATTTTTATTTTTTTTAGCAATATATTTAGATATTATTTCAATACGTATAGTTTTTTCAAATAAATTACCTAATTTTTTTTGGAAAATAACATTCTTTAATTTTTCTAAAAATTTTTCAAATTTTATTTTTAAATCATTTTTTAAAAAAAATTGAATATCTTCAAATTTTGAATTAAGTACTTTTTCATGATTATGAATAATCATTCTATTATTTTTTGTTTTAATATTAATTAATATAATGAAAGAAGTTAATAAATTATTTTTTTTATCATATAAAGGAATATATTTTTGATATTTTATCATTACATGTTCTAATATTTTTGATGGTAATACTAAAAATTTTTTATGAAATTTTCCTACTAAAAGTATAGGCCATTCAACCATAGAAGTTAATTCTTCTAAAAAATAATTATTAATTTTTATAATTGCATTTAAGTTATTTAAAATATTTTTTATATTATTAATAATAATATTTTTACGTTTTATAAAACTAACAATAATTTTTCCTTTTTTTAATAATAAATTTTCATATTCCTTTGCATGTTTTAAAATAATTGTTTTTTTACACATAAATCTATGTCCTTGAATAATATTATTAGATTGAATATTTAATAATTTTTGTTTAATATTTTTTCTTCCAAGAACAAATACTAAATTTCTTATAGGTCTAATAAATTTAAATATATTTTTTTCCCAATACATAAAATGAGAAAAAGAAACTATCTTTTTTAAAGAATTTATTAACATATCAGATAATAGATTTTTAATATGTAATCCTTGAATTTTTTTCTTATAAAAAATATAATTATTTTTATATATTAAATCATTTTTATTTATAATATTATATTTTTTCATCCAAAATTTAACTTGTTTATTTATAAAAATTTCTTCTTTTTTAGTTATAAAAGGTCCCTTAATTATATATTGAGAATCAGTTTGTATTACATTTAATAAATGTACTTGTATTGCAATACGTCTACAAGTAAAAAAACATTTTATTGTTTTATATGTAAAACAATTTTTTTTTAATTCATTTTTAAAATTTATTAAAATTATTTTAGATAATTTTAATAAAAAATTAGCAGGTATTTCTTCTATACCTATTTCTAATAATAAAATATTATTCTTCATAAAATTATATTACCTAATTATTAAGATTTTTAATTTATAAAATTACAATATTTCATTATAATTAATTTAGTCATATTACGTAATTTTAAAATATATCTTTGTCGTTCTGTATGAGATAAAGATTTACGTGCTTCTAATAAGTTAAAACAACGAGAAGCTTTTAAAAGTTTTTCATATGCGGGAAAAATTAATGGTTGTTTAAGTTTTAAAAGAAATATAATTTCTTTTTCATATTGTTGAAAACATAAATTCATAAAATGAATATCTGCATATTCAAAATTATAAATAGATTGTTCAAGTTCATTTTTATAAAAAAAATCACCATAAGTAGTATATCCATTTTTATTTTTATTCCATATAATATGGAATATATTATCTACATTTTGTATATGCATAGCTAATCTTTCTAAACCATAAGTAATCTCTCCTGTAATTGGATTACAATTAATTCCTCCCATTTGTTGAAAATATGTAAATTGAGTAATTTCTATTCCATTTAACCATATTTCCCAACCAATTCCATAAGCTCCTAAAGAGGGATTTTCCCAATTATCATCTATAAAAAGAATGTCATTATTTTCTAAATCTAATTTTAATTTTTCTAGAGATTTAAAATATAAAGATTGAAAATTATAAGGTGGGGGTTTCATTATTACTTGAAATTGATAATATTGTTGTAATCTATTAGAATTATTAGCATATCTACTATCTGAAGGTCTTCTAGATAATTGAATATAAGCTATTTTTATTGGTTTACTACCGATGGCATATAAACACGTCATTGGATGAGATGTTGCTGCTCCTACTTCAATATCAATTGGTTGAATAATACTACAACCTTGTTTTGCCCAATAATTTTGTAAAATTAAAATCATACCTTGAAAAGTTTTTTCACTAAATTTTTTCATATTTTAAATTTATCAAATTTTTCATTTTAACATAATTATTATATATTATTATAAATAAAAAGATATAAATTAAAACTTAACTTATTTTTTTATAGAAAAAAAAAATGTTAAAATAATTTATTATTAATAAAATTTAAAATAAAATTATTTTATTTTCTTATAGAAAATAATAGGGATTAATTGTGAATATAAATAATATATATAATAAAATTTGTTTAAAAAAAGAAAAAAATGAATATAGTAAATTAATTACTAAAGCTACAAATTTAGCAATTTTATTATCTATAATACTTTTATTATTAAAATTATTAGCTTGGTGGAAAACTAAATCTATAAGTATGTTAGCTGCATCTATAGATTCATTAATTGATATCACATCTTCAACAATTAATTTATTAATTATATATTATTCTCTACAACCAGCAGATTCAGAACATGCTTTTGGTCATGGTAAAGCTGAGTCATTATCTGCTTTAGCTCAAAGTATTTTCATTTGTGGAACAGCAATATTCTTATTTTTAAATAGTTTATATTATATATCTCATCCTACTAAAATAGGTTATCCAATAATAGGGATATTAGTTATTATTATTTCGTTTTTTTTAACTTTAATATTAGTTATTTTTCAAAAAAAAGTTATAGCAAAAACAAATAGTCAAGCAACTCATGCTGATATGATACATTATGAATCTGATATTTTAATTAATAGTGCAATTTTATTAGCTTTAATTTTAAATATTTTTAATATAAAACAAGCAGATGCTTTTATAGCATTAATTATAAGTATATTTATTTTTTATAATTCTTTTAAAGTAGGATATAAAGCAATACAATCTCTACTAGATAGATCTTTACCAGATAAAGAAAAAAAGATTATAGTAGATTTAATAACATCCTGGCCTAAAGTTAAAGGAGCACATCAATTAAAAACAAGAAAATCCGGTCCTACTCGTTTTATACAACTTCATTTAGTATTAGAAGATAATTTACCATTATTAGAATCACATTTAATTGCAAAAAAGATAGAAAAAGCTTTAAATAAAGAATTTCCTTATTCAGATATAATTATACATCAAGATCCATATTCTATTGTATCTGATAAATATAAAGGTTTTTTTAAAAATTAACTATTAATAGTATTATATATTTTGAGGTATTTTATGATTCAAAAGATTGGTGTTCTTACAAGTGGGGGAGATGCTCCTGGCATGAATGCTGCTATAAGAGGTGTTGTTAGAACCGCTATTAGTTATAATATTGAAGTATTTGGAATATATAATGGTTATATAGGATTATATAATAATGATATTATTAAACTAAATAGATATAGTGTATCTGATATTATTAATAAGGGAGGTACTTTTTTAGGATCTGCACGTTTTCCTCAATTTAAAAATAAAAAAATACGTTCTATTGCTATAAATAATATGAAAAAAAATGGTATTAATGCATTAGTTGTAATAGGTGGAGATGGTACATATATGGGAGCTAAATTATTAACAGAAATGGGTTTTCCTTGCATAGGAATTCCGGGAACAATAGATAATGATGTAGTTGGTACTGATTATAGTATTGGTTATTTTACAGCTTTAGAAACTATAGTACAATCAATAGATAAATTAAGAGATACTTCCACTTCTCATCAAAGAATTTCTATAATAGAAGTTATGGGAAGACATTGTGGGGATTTAACTTTAGCTGCTGCTATAGCAGGAGGATGTGAATTTATTGTTTTACCTGAAATTGATTATAATCAAGATGATTTAGTTAAAGAAATTAAATTAGGTATAGATAAAGGGAAAAAACATGCAATAGTATTGATTACAGAATTTATTTGTGATATTAATAAATTAGCTATTTTTATTCAAAATAAAATTAAACGTGAAACAAGAACTACAGTTTTAGGTTATCTCCAAAGGGGGGGATCTCCTGTAGCATACGATCGTATTTTAGGATCTAGAATGGGTGCTTATTCGGTTGAATTATTATATAAAGGATACAGTGGAAAATGTATAGGTACTCAAAATGATAAAATGGTACATTATGATATTATAGATGCTATTTTAAATATGAAAAAAATTTTTAAAAAAGATTTATTAAATATTGCTAAAAAATTATATTAGTTAATTTAATTTGAGATATAAAATATGTATAAAATACAATTTTTTAAAAGAATGGAAACAGGGAAAAAATTTAGTAGACGTTTAAGAATAAATAATAAAATCCCAGCTGTTATTTATGGTAAAAAAATCAAAACATTATCTATCATTATAAATAATAATGATATATTTCATATGAATTTACAAAATTTTTGTAAAAAAAAAATTTTATTAACTTTAACAAATAAAAAAAATACTTTATTAAAAGTAAAAATTATGGATATTCAATATCATCCTTTTAAAATTAATAAAATATATCACATAGATTTTATTAAAATCTAATATATTTAATTTAAAATTAAAAATCTTTTTTTAAAAAAAAATTTTAATCTTTTTACGAAATTTTGTTATTTATATTTCTAATACATGATTCATAGTATATATACCAGTTTTTTTTGTATATAACCAAATAGCCGCTTTAATTGAACCTTCTGCAAATGAATGTCTATTAGAAACTTTATGAATTAATTCAATTTGTTCTCCAAAAAAAGAAAATAAAACGTTATGTTCTCCATATAAATCAGCAGCTCTAATAGAATGACATTTAACTTCTTTCATAAAATTATATTTTTTGTAAATTTGAATTATAACATTTTTTAATGATAGAGCTGTCCCAGAGGGAGTATCTATTTTATTTTTATGATGTTTTTCTATGATATCTATATCTATTTTATTTTCTAATTTGTTTTTACAAAAAATTTCTGTAATGTTTTCTAAAATTTTCAGTAAAATATTAATACCTAAACTAAAATTAGAAGATAAAATAATGGCTATATTTTTTGATATTTTTTCAATTATTAATTTTTGTTGTATACTAAAACCTGTAGTACCAATTACAATTTTTTTATTATATGATTTACATATATGGAGATGTTCTATTGTTGATTTTGGATTAGTAAAATCTATTAAAATATCAAAATAATCTATAATATCTATTAAATTAGATTTAATTTTTAAAAAATTAGATTTATAAAAAATTTTATTTCTCTTTTTTAAAGAAGATTTTGTTTCTATGGCTCCATTTAACAAAACATTTTTTCTTATTTGTGTATTTAATATTTTTAAAATATTTTTACCCATACGACCGTTAATACCTGCTACAGCTAAACGAATTTGATTTTTATTCATATAAAACAATCCTATAAAATATATTATTTTAATATAAAAAAAACATATTATTTTTTAAAATTAAAATAAAACCAATAAAAATTAAAATATCTGCAAAATTAAAAACAGGACATCGGTAATTAAAAATATGTATATCTATAAAATCTATTACAAAACCATAGTACATTCTATTAACTAAATTACTTAATATTCCACTTATTATTAAGTTATATGATAATTGAATATTTTTATCTTTTAATAAAAATTTAATATAAAATAAGATTAAAATACTTATAATTATTAAAAAATAAATAACTATTGTATTTTTTTTTAAAAATCCAAAAAATACACCATAATTACGTATATAAATAAAATTTATATAATTATTTATATAGAAATATTCATATAATTTTATATTTTTTATAATTAAAATTTTACTAAAAAAATCTATAATTATAAATAATAAAATATATATATTTATTATATATTTTATTTTTTTAAAAAAAATTTTAAATAAATAAACGTTTTTCTCCATTTCCTGTCATATTTAATTGACAACGATCACAAATATTATTTACTATATATTTTGTATGATGCCAACAACGTTGGCACTTCATATATTTTGATTTCATAATTTTAAATTTTTGTATTAATTTATTTTTAATCATTGTTTTTTCATAAAAAACAATAATATTAGATATTAATAATAAAAAACGTAATTCTGAACCTAATAACAATAATTTGTTATAAATATTTTTTTTTACAAATACAATTATATCTAATTCTAAAGAATTTTTAATAATTTTTCTATTTCTCGCAAATTCTATAATTTGATTAATTTCATTTTTAAAGGTGAAAATATCATTCCAATATTCATTATTCATAATATCTTTTGATGAAATATAAAATAAATTAGAATACCATTCTTCTATAAAAATATATTTACTTCTTGAACCAGGAATATAATTCCAAATTTCGTGAGCTGTAAAGGATAATATTGGAGCAATCCATCTTACTAAAGATTCAAGAATCATATATAAAGCAGTTTGACAACTTAATCTTCCTATACTACATTTTTTAAATGTATATTGTCTATCCTTAATAATATCAAAATATATAGAACCTAAATCTATAGAACAAAATTGTATTATTTCTTTAATAACATTTTGTATGTTATATGTTTTATAATATTTAATAATTTTATTTTGTATAATTTTTGTTTTATGAATGATCCATTTATCTAAAATTATCATTTTAATAGGTTTAATTATATGTTTTTTTGGTTCAAAATCATATAAATTTGATAATAGAAATCTAACTGTATTACGAATACGTCTATAAATTTCTGTAGTTCTTTTTAAGATATCATCAGATATATTAATTTCATTAGAATAATCTGTAGATGATACCCATAATCTAAGAATATCACTACCTAAACTATTAGTTATATCTTGAGGTTTGACAATATTACCTAAAGATTTAGACATTTTTTTTCCTTGACTATCTACAGTAAATCCATGACTAACAACTGTTTTATAAGGAGGACGATTGTGTATAATTAATGAAATAATTAGTGATGATATAAACCATCCTCTATATTGATCTGTACCTTCTAAGTATAGATCAATACTATTATTTTTAAGTTCTTTAATCTGATTTATAACCGAATTATAAGTTGAACCAGAATCAAACCATACATCTAATGTATCTGTTACTTTTTCATAAAAAATAGAATTATTACCTAAAAAATTTTTAATATCTAAATCCCACCATGCTTGTATACCTTTTCTTTCAATTATACAAGCTATTTTTTCAATAAATTCTAATGAATGATCATGTATTTTTTGTGTTTTTTTATGAATAAATAAAGGAATTGGAATCCCCCAAATTCTTTGTCTAGAAATACACCAATCAGGTCTTTTATCTAACATAATAGACATTCTTTTGTATCCCCAATTAGGTATCCATTTTACTTTTTTAATTGATTTTTTTATTAATTGTTTAAAATTATTTTTATTTATATTAATAAACCATTGTGGAGTAGATATATAAATAATTGGTATTTTATGACGCCAACAATATGGATATTTATGTATATAATTATCTATTAAAAATAATGCTTTTTTTTTTTCTAAAATATTTAATATTATTTTTTTTGAATTAAATACATTAATATTATCTAATTTAGGATGAATTCCTTTTATAAAAAATCCTTTTTTATCTATAATATTTTTCATCAATTTTATATTATGTTGATTACATATATTATAATCATCTAATCCATGATTAGGAGCTATATGAATAATACCAGTACCTGATTTTTCAGAAACATAATTATTTATGATTAAATGTGAAATTTTATTATTAAAAGGATTATATATTAATAAATTTTTAAAAATTTTACCTTGTATTTCTCCTAAAATTTTCCAATTTATAATCTTTGCTTTATTCATAATAATATTTACTAAATTTTTTGCTATAATTAAAATATCTTTATTAATTTTAATTAATTGATAATATATTTTTGGATTAATAGCAATTGCTTGATTAGCTGGTATACTCCATGGAGTAGTAGTCCATATTAAAAAAGAAATATTATTATTTTTTTTTATTTTAAATTTTAAAATTTTTATAAAAAAATCATTACTAATAATAGTAAATTTAACATAACATGTTAATGTTTCTTTCTTTATATAATTAACTTCAGCTTCTGCTAAAGAAGAAATACATTTTATACACCAATATACTGGTTTTTCCCCTTTATATATAAAATTATTACTGATAACTTTACCTAAAGTACGTACAATATTTGCTTCTGTTTTAAAATCCATTGTTAAATAAGGATTTGACCAATCAGCTAAAATTCCTAATCTAATAAAATCTTTTTTCTGTTTAAAAATTTGTTTTAAAGCATATTTCCTACATTCAATCCTAAATTGTTTTTTAGAAATATTTTTATTTTTATATTTTAAAATTTTTTCTACTTTTTGCTCTATAGGTAATCCATGACAATCCCATCCAGGAATAAAAGGAGTATAATAACCATCCATATTTTTAGCTTTTAAAATAATATCTTTTAAAATTTTATTAAAAGCATGTCCAATATGAATATTACCATTTGCATAAGGAGGACCATCATGTAAAATAAATTTTTTTTTTGTTTTTTTTTTTATATTTAAAATTTTTTTATATAAATTATCTTTTTCCCATTGTTTTAATATTATTAATTCATTATTAATTAGATTAGCTTTCATTGGAAATTTTGTTTTTGGTAAATTTAACTTAAATTTATTTTTCATACTTATTACCTTTAATTTTAAAATTGATAATAAATTATAGAATTTCTATTTTATTTATTTAAGAATATTATATATAATAATATTTTATGTAAATATTTTATTTTTATAAACTATTATAGTTAATAATATAATTATTGGATAATATTATATGGCTAATACAAAATCATCTAAAAAAAGAACTTTAAAATCAGAAAAAAACAGAAAACATAATATAAAATATCGTTCTATGTTGCGTACTTTTATTAAAAAAGTTAATAAAGCTATTTTTGAAAAAAATATTGAATTATCTAAAAAAAATTTTAAAAAAATGCAATCTTTAATAGATAAACAGGCACAAAAAAATTTAATTCATAAAAATAAAGCATCTCGTTATAAATCTAAACTTTATAGTAAAATTATGAATCTTATTTAAATATCATTTAGTTATGTAAAACTATAAAATTAATATAATAATTATGCTAATTTCTTTAACAAATAAAGCTGCAAAAAAAATAAAATCTTTAAATCATAAAAATATGAATTTTAGAGTATTTATTATAGGCGGGGGATGTAGTGGTTTTAAATATGATTTTGTATTAGATCAAAAAATACAAAAAAATGATTTTTTAATAAAAATATTAGGTATAAATATTATTATAGATGAAATAAGTTTACAATATTTATCAGGAAGTGTAATTGATTACATTGAAAATATTGAAGAGGAAAAATTTATCATTAAAAATCCATATATGAAAAACAAATGTAACTGTGGTTATTCTTTTGATATTTAATATTAAAAAATAAATTATTTTATAAGGAAAATATATATGTCTAATACTAAATTAGTCTTATTACGTCATGGAGAAAGTGAATGGAATAAAAAAAATTTATTTACTGGTTGGCATGATATCAAATTAACTAAAGAAGGAAAAATTGAAGCTAAACAAGCAGGAAAAATTTTAAAAGAAAATAATTTTAAATTTGATTATGCATATACATCTGTTTTAAACAGAGCAATATGTACATTATGGTTAATATTAAATAAATTAGATCAATTATGGATACCTGTAAAAAAAACATGGAGATTAAATGAAAGACATTACGGGAAACTACAAGGAATAAATAAGAATGAAGCTATAAAAAAATTTGGTAAAGAACAAGTAAAACAATGGAGACGTAGTTTTAATATAGCTCCTCCTCCATTATCTATGGATGATTATAGATGGTCTAGATTTGATTTTAAATATTCTAAATTAGAAGATTATCAATTACCATTATCAGAAAGTTTATCTACAACCTTAAAAAGAGTAATGTATGTATGGAATAATTATATATCTAATAAAATTACAAATGGAGAACGTATCATAATTGTTGCTCATGGTAACTCATTAAGAGCATTAATAAAATATATAGAGAATATAAATGATAAAGATATTGTTAACTTAAATATAGCTACAGGTATACCTATTGTTTATGAATTTAATAATAGTTTAAATTATATTAATAAATATTATTTAAATAATTAATAAATTATATTTTAATATATTTAGTAGCTTGAATAGCTGTTACTGCTATAGTATAGATAATATCTTCAATAGAAGTACCTCTTGAAAGATCATTAACGGGTTGTTTTATACCTTGTAAGATGGGTCCTATAGAAATAATATTAGAAGCTCTCTGTACAGCTTTATATGTTGTATTACCTGTATTAAGATCAGGAAAAATAATGATATTAGCTTTTCCTGCAACTAATGAATTGGGAGCTTTATATTTAGCAACGCTATTTATAATAGCAGCATCATATTGTAAAGGACCATCTATTAAAAGATTTGGTAATTTATTTTTTACTAATTTAGTAGCTTTATGTACTTTTTCTACTTCAATGCCTTTAGCTGATCTACCTGTAGAATATGAAATCATTGCTACTTTTGGTTTAAAATCGAATAATTTACTAGTTTCTACCGTTTGTATAGCTATTTCAGCTAATTGTTTATAATTAGGATTAGGATTAATTGCACAATCACCAAAAATTAATATATTTGTAGGTAATAACATAATAAATATAGATGAAATAATAGAATATTTAGATAAAGTTTTAATAATTTGTAATGCAGGTCTAATAGTGTTTGCTGTAGTTGTGTTAGCACCTGAAACTATACCATCAACTTTATTTTCTTTTAACATCATAGTTGCTAAAAACATATTATCTTTTAATAATTGTATTGCTTCATACTCGTTTAATAATTTATTTTTTCTTATATACATTAATTTTTCTATATAATTATTTCTTATTGAATCTGGATCTATAATATTAATATGATCAATATTTATGTTATCTTTTTTAGCTATATTTATAATTTCTTTTATTTTTCCCAATAAAATACAATCAGCAATATTTTTTTTAGCACATATTGATGCTGCTTTTAAAGTACGTATTTCATTACCTTCTGGTAACAAAATTGTTTTTTTAAATTTACTTGCTTTATTTATTAAATTATATTTAAAAATAAATGGAGAAATATAAAATTTATAATTTAAATCTTTTTGATTAAAAATAGTAGAAGGAATATATAATTTAGTATAATTAATAATATCAGTTATTAAACTAGTATCATTTATTGGAAAATCATATTTATAAATATTTTCTAATTTTAAAAAAACATTATATAAATTATCTTTTATACAAAATAACGATATATTATTATTAATAATAATTTTATTTATTTTATTTATTATGTTAGATTTATAATCTTTATTATTTTTTATAAAATCTGTAAATAAGATTGTATTAAACGAAATATTTTTAGATAATATTTCATATATAATATTTATTACTTTATAATCTTTAAAAGAAATAACTAGTAAAGATTCATTAAATTTTTGTTGATCTATAAATATTTTTTTATCAAAATAAATAATATATTTAATTCTTTTATATTTAGTATTATTAATTATATTACAATTTAAATAATTACATATTAATTTAACATTAATACCAAACACAAAATTTTTTAACCATGGAATTGATATAATATTTCTTTTTTT
>NZ_CP046200.1:63183-91463 GCF_012569525.1 Enterobacteriaceae endosymbiont of Donacia piscatrix
AGAAAATAAAAATTTTTTATGTATAAAATTATTTTTTTTTATATAAAAAAAATATTTAAAAATATTTAAATTATAAAAAAAAGGATTATAATTTTGATCTCTATATTTATTACTGATAAATAAATATGTATTTTTAATATCAAAATTATTTATTTCTTTCTTAAAAAGAATGTTAATTTTAGATTCTATTTTTTCTAAATTTTCATTTATTAAAGACATTGATGTAACAAAAATTATTTTTGCATTAAATATATTAGCCAAATCACAGTTTAATTTAAAAATTAGTTGTTTAATATAAATAGGAACTATTCCTTCTATAAAAAGAAAATCTGTATTATTTGTGTTTTTATAGGATTTTTGAATTATATGATCTATAATATTATTATATTCAATATTTTTTTTTAATAAATTAATATTATTTATTTTTATTGGTTCAATAGATTTTATATTAGAAAAATTATAAATATTTAAAATTTTATTAGTGTAATTAAAATTATAATCTTCTATTTTAGAAATAGGTTTAAAAAAATTACATTTTAATTGATTATTATTTATAATTTTTAGAAGTCCTAAATTTATACTTGTAAAAAAATGTATATCTACATCTATTGGTATAGATATAATTATTTTTTTTTTAAACATTATTGTGTACCTTTTTATTTATTAAAAAAATTATTTTATATTATAGATAATTTTAAATGTATCTTGTGATATCATTAATTCTTCATTTGTAGGAATAACTAATATAGGTATACTTAAATTAGTACTTATAATTCCAGTTTTACCATATTTAATTTTATTATTTAACTTTTTATCAATAGAAAAATTTAAAATTTTTAATTTTTCTATTGTTTTTTCTCTAATTAATACACTATTTTCTCCAATACCACCTGTAAAAATTATTGCATTTATTTTATTTTGCATTAATATGCTATAGGATGCTATATATTTAGTTAAACTATGTATAAATACATTAGTAGCTATTTTAATATTATTATTTTTAAAATAGTTTTCTTCAATATATCTAAAATCACTAGTAATATTAGTTAATCCTAACATACCTGATTTTCTAGTTAGAATATTATAAATTTCATTTATATTAAGATTTAATTCGTTATACATATAAAAAATAATTGCTGGATCAATATTACCACATCTAGTACCCATAACTAATCCTTCTAAAGGTGTTAAACCCATAGAAGTATCTATGCTTTTACCATTATTTATTGCGGTGATAGATGAACCATTACCTAAATGACATGAAATACAATTAAAATTATTTAGTTTTATATTTAAAAATTTAGCTGCAATTTTAGTAACATATTTATGACTAGTACCATGTGCACCATAACGACGTATTTTATATTTTTCATAAAATTTTATAGGTAATGCATATAAATATGATTCAATAGGTATTGTTTGATGAAAAGAAGTATCAAAAACAGCAACTTGTTTATTTTTTAAATGTGGCAAAATTTTTTTTATTTCTTTTACTCCAATTACTTGAATAGGATTATGTAAAGGTGCGAAAATAGATGCTTTTTCTATTTTTTTTAGTATAACATCTGTAATTAGAGTAGATTTAGTAAATGTTTCACCACCATGTACTATACGATGTCCAATACCTATAATATTATTATACAGTAAACATTTTTTTAATATTTTTTCTACTAAATAATTTAATATGTATTTATGAGTTATTTTATTATAAAATTTAGTTTTATGTTTTTTGTTATTAAAATTCCATGTAATGAAAGAACTATTATCATAATAATTTTCAGCTAAACCAGATAATAAAACTCTTTTTTTAATAGGATTTATAACTGAAAATTTTAAAGAAGAACTACCGCAATTAATTACAAATATTAATTTATCTGACATTATACGTCCTAATAATATATTATTGTATATAATTAATAATTATATATAAAAAAACAACAAAATTACATATAAAACATTTTACAAAAATCCTAAAATATATTATATATATAATTAATAAATTATTATATAATTATTCCTATTCTTATTAGGCGCATTGGCAGAATGGTTATGCAGAGGATTGCAAATCCTTTTATTTCGGTTCAATTCCGGGATGCGCCTAAATAATTTTATGCCCAGATGGTGGAATTGGTAGACACAAGGGACTTAAAATCCCTCGGCATTTATATTGCTATGCGGGTTCAATTCCCGCTCTGGGCATAAAAATATAATAAATAATTTATAAAAAATATTTATACTTGTGTAAAATATTATTAAAAAAAATAAACAGTAAGGATTTATTATTTGTTAATATATAATTATATAATTTTTTATCTATATAATTTAATGAATATAATAAGATAAATATTATTAAACATCCTTTAAGTAATCCAAAAAATAATCCTAATATTCGATTAATATTATTTATATAAATATTTTGAACTTTAATATTTAAATAGTTATTAATAATACATCCTATTATTAGGATGAATATAAAATAAAAAAATAATAAAAAAATTTTTTTATAATAAAAATTATTTATATATATTTTTTTTACAAAAAATATATAATGATAATATTTTTTAAAAAAATAGAAAAATATAAACCATATAAATATAGTTAATATTTCATTTATTAATCCTTTAAAAAAACTAATTATAGAAAAATACATTAATATAAATATAAATAAATAATCAATTATTGACATATAATATATATTTTCTTTTTTAAATAAAATAAGATAACATATCTAAATTAATTTTTAAAAATTTTACATTTTTTTAAATTTTTTATATCTAAAATATAGATGATAATTTTATTAAATAAATTTTTTGAAAATTAAATATGAATTATAATTAAAGTAGGGAATACCAAAATGTTTTGGATATTCAACCTCTATTAAAAATAAACCATTAGGTTTTACTGTAACAGCTGCTTTTGTTCTATTTTTAATTTTAATTAATTCTGATAACCAATTTTCTTTTTTTCGTCCAATACCAATTTCTATTAAACTACCTATAATATTTCTTACCATATGATATAAAAAAGAATCTGCTTTAATATCTATAAAAATATAATTTCCATATTTTTTAATATTACAATGTATAATTCTTCTGAAAGAAGAATTATTTGTTTTTTTACCAGATTGAAAAGATGAAAAATCATGTTCTCCTAATAAATATTGTATTGCATTTTTCATTTTTGAAATATTTAAATTTTTTTTATATAAAGTAACTAAATCACTAAATATAGCAGATTTATATCTATTATTATAGATAATATAAATATATCTACGAGATAAAGCACTAAATCTAGCATGAAATTCTTTCTTTACAGAAATTATCCATTTTATAACTATATCTTTAGGTAAAAGACTATTGATACCTAAAATCCAAGACTTTTTACTTCTAAAACTAGATGTTTCAAAATGGATTACTTGTCCTATACTATGTACACCTATATCTGTTCTACCAGCGCAAAAAACAATTATATTATGATTAGCAATTTTAGAAATAACTTTTTCTAAACATCCTTGTATTGTTTTTTTATAATATATATTCTGTTTTTGCCATCCATGATAATTAGCACCATTATATTCAATTCCTAATGCAAATTTATATTTTTTTTTAAAATTAATATTCATATATATTTTATATAATTAAATAATTTTATTATGTTCGATATTTTACTAAAAATTTAGTTACATTTTAAAAAAAAATTATATAAAATATTATTCTAATAAATTTTATGCAAAAATACCTAATAAAATTAAAATTCTATGAGTATAGATATGCTAAAAATATATAAAAAATTTAATAAGTTTATTTTTACGATAATAAAATCAATAATTATTATATTTATAATATATTCAACAATTACATATGCTAATGAAGATATATTTAATGTTGAATTACAACCAAATATTAATGCTAGATCTTATATTTTAATAGATTATAATACAGGAATAATTTTAACTGAAAAAAATTCAAATGAAATTCAAAAACCAGCTAGTTTAGCAAAAATTATGACTAGTTATGTAATTGGGAAAGCTTTAGCTAAAGGGAAATTACATCGTGATGATATTGTTACTATTAGTAAAAATGCTTGGGCAACTGGAAATAATGAATTTAATGGTTCATCATTAATGTTTTTAAAAATAGGGGATCATATTTCTGTAAATTATTTAATAAAAGGCATCATATTACAATCAGGGAATGATGCTTGTGTTGCTATTGCTGAATATATATCTGGAAACCAACAAAATTTTGTAAATTTAATGAATTTTTATGCAAAAAAAATAGGATTAAAAAATACTATTTTTAAGAATGTACATGGATTAGATGAATCAGGACAATATACAACAGCACAAGATATAGCTATTTTGGGTAAGTCTCTAATAAAAGATTTTCCTTATGAATATTCTATTTATAAAGAAAAAAGTTTTACTTTTAATCATATTCATCAAAAAAATCGTAATTTATTATTATGGGATAGAACTCTAAATGTAGATGGAATTAAAACAGGACATACAAAAGATGCAGGCTATAATATTATAGCTTCTGCAACAAAAAATAATATGAGATTAATTGTTGTTATATTAGGTGATAAAACAGAGCAAGATCGTAAAAAAAATAGTAAAAAATTATTAAATTGGGGTTTTGAAACATTTCGTACAATTAATCCAATTAAAAAATATCAAAAAATAGCTTCTATTCCTATTTTATACGGTAAACAATCATATGTAAGAATTGGGATTAAAAATAATGTATATTTAACAATTTTTAAAAATCAAGAAAAAAAAATCAAAATTTTATATCATATTAAAAATAATAAAATTTTTGCTCCTATATATAAAAAACAGATATTAGGACACATAACTTTTTTAATTAATAATCATATAATTGTAGATTATCCATTAATTGCATTAGAAGATATTCCAAAAGGAAATTTTTTTCTTCGTTTTTTAGATTATATAAGATTATTATTAAGTAAATGGATTAAACAATAAAAAATTTATATAAATTAAAAGATATAAATATATAATAATGTATAATAAAAATTTTATTATAAGAAATCTTGGTATAGAACTTTGGAATTATACTTATAAAAAAATGTATAATTTTAATTATACAAGATCTAATGAAACTTTAGATGAAATATGGTTAGTTGAACATTATCCTGTTTTTACTCAAGGAAAATTATCCAATATAAAAGATATTATTAATTATAATCATAATATACCTATATTTTGTACTGATAGAGGAGGTAAAATTACTTATCATGCTCCAGGACAACAAATTATGTATATTCTAATCAATTTAAAAAGAAGAAAACTTAATATTAAATCTTTAATTTTTATTTTAAAACAAGTAGTTATAAATATATTATTATACTTTAATATATCATCTAGTTCATCTTTTAAAGATATTTCTGGTATATATATAAATAATAAAAAAATAGCATCTATAGGGATAAAAATTTCTAAAGGATGTACTTTACATGGTATATCATTTAATATTAACATGGATTTATTACCTTTTAATTATATTAATCCATGTGGTTTAAAAAATTTAAAAATGATAAATTTAAAAAATTATATTTATAATATAAAAATGTTTAAAATTAGAAAATTTTTAATAAATGAATTTTTATTATTAATAAATAATTAATATCAAAATTAATATTTTATTTTTTTTAAAACATAGTCATATAATGTATATTGTATTTAATTATTTTAATATATTTTATATAAAAATATGAAACAAAAAATTATACCAAAACCTAGTTGGATTAAAATTAAATTTTCAATAAAAAATATTAATAAAATAAAAAAAATTAGATCTTTTTTAAAACAAAATAAATTACATACTATTTGTGAAGAAGCATCATGTCCAAATTTAATAGAATGTTTTAATAAAGGACAATTAACTTTTATGATTTTGGGTAATTTATGTACAAGAAATTGTCTATATTGTAATGTTATACACGGAAGACCAAAAAAAAAATATGATAAATATGAAGCATCTAAATTAGCTAATATTATTTCTTTAATGAAATTAAAATATATTGTTATTACTTCCGTTACTCGTGATGATTTACATGATGGTGGGGCACGACAATTTACTAATTGTATAAAAAAAATACGTGAAAAAAATTCTAAAATTAGAATAGAAATTCTAGTTCCTGATTTTAAAAATTGTACTGAAAAAGTTTTAAAAATATTTAGTAATTCTTTACCTGATGTCTTTAATCATAATATAGAAACAGTAGAACGTTTATATAAAAAAATACGACCTGAAGGAAAATATAAAAAATCCTTAATTTTATTAAATAGATTTAAATCTTTATTTCCTAAAATTATAACTAAATCAGGATTAATGGTCGGTTTAGGCGAAACAAAAGAAGAATTATTTTATACTATAAAAGATTTAAAACATAATGGAGTTGATATTTTAACTATAGGACAATACTTACAACCAAGTAAATATCATATTCCTGTATCAAATTACGTTAGTTTAAAAGAATTTGATGAAATTAAAATTAGAGCAAAAAAAATTGGTTTTAAAAAAGTAGCATGTGGACCTTTTATTCGTTCTTCATATAATGCAGAAAATTATTTTTCTGAAAATTAATAAACAAATAATGCCCCTGAAAATTTTATTTTCTATTAAAATTATTTAAAATTTTTTTATTTATTATTAATAAATAAAACTTATTTTATAATTTCAAATAGTTAAATTTATAAAAATTTATCAGAGGCAAATAATATTTTAAACCTTTTCTTACTACTAAATAAACTTAAACAGCAACAACATTAGCAGCAGAAGGTCCTTTGGCTCCGTTAGTAATTTCAAATTCTACTTTTTGGCCTTCAGTTAATGTTTTAAAACCACTACTTTGAATAGCAGAAAAATGTACAAAAACATCTTTACTACCATCTTCAGGAGTAATGAAACCAAAACCCTTAGATTCATTAAACCACTTAACGTTACCCTTAATCTTGGACATCAATTATTACCTTTACATAAAAATAGACACTGAAATTGTGTCATATAAAAGTACATCAATTAATAATACATTTGTCTAGTGAAAGAAATTAAAAAGCTGATAAATATCAAATTTTTTAAAAAAAAATTTGATTTTATTATTATTTTTAGCAAAAAAAAATATATATAATAAAATTAAATTTTTTTTGGGGAAAAAATGAATTTATTATTAGGAAAAAAAATATTAGTTACAGGTATTTTAAATAGATTATCAATTGCTTATGGTATAGCTCGTATTATGTATAAACATAAAGCAAATTTAATTTTTACATATCAAAAAAATAAAAATAAAAATAAAATAGAAAAATTAGTAAAAAATATGACAAAATATCCGATAATAAAATGTGATGTATCTAAAGATACAGATATTAAATCCTTATTTTTTAAAATATCTAAAATATGGAAAAAATTTGATGGTTTTGTTCATTCTATTGCTTTTACTCCTGAAAATACATTAAAAAAAAATTTTTTAAATACATCTCGTTTAGAATTTCAAATTTCTCATGATATTAATTCTTATACTTTATTAAGTATGGTAAAAGAGTGTGTAAATATATTACATAATAAATCATCAATAATAGTATTAACCTATTTAGGATCACAAAGCTTTGTACAACACTATAATGTAATGGGTTTAGCAAAAGCTTCATTAGAAGCTAATATTCGTTATATAGCATGTAATATTGGATATAAAAATATTAGAATTAATGGAATCTCTCCTTCCCCAATCAAAACTATTGCTTCTTCTAGAATAAAAAATATTAATTCTATAATTAAATTATATAAAAAAAAAAGTCCTTTAAATGAATCTATTACAATAAACCATATTGGTAATGTTGCTACTTTTTTAGCTTCTGATTTATCTTTAGGTATTACAGGAGAAATCATTTATCTAGATTCTGGGTTTAATATTCAAATTATTAACAATATTAAATAAAATTATTATATATTTAATTTTATTAAATTAAATAAAAATTTGAAAAATAATTTAATAAATGATAATTTTAAAATTAAAATTAATATTTATTTTATATAAAACATATATTAGTTTACAATAGGTTAAATATTTTATGATGATAATTGGAATACCAAAAGAAAAATATTTTGAAGAAAAAAGAGTAGCAATGACACCTCTAAATATTAAAAAATTAATTAAATTAGGTTTTAGAATATATATTGAAAAAGGGGCCGGAAAATTATCTTATTTTAATGATCAAGATTATGAAAATAATGGAGCAAGAATAGTAGAAAATGAAGAAGTTTGGAATGCAAATATAATAATTAAAATTCATCCTCTAAATGAAGAAGAAAGTAAATTAATAAGAAATAATAGTATATTAATTAGTTTTATTTGGCCACATCAAAATAAAATACTATTAAATATTTTAGCTCAAAAAAACATTATTACTATTGCAATGGATGCAATACCTAGAATTTCTAGAGCTCAAGCTTTTGATGCTTTAAGTTCAATGAATAATTTATCTGGTTATAGAAGTATAGTTGAATCAATTAATTTATTAGGAAGAACTTTAAATGGACAAATTACTGCTGCAGGTAAAATATTACCAGCTAAAGTTATGGTAGTGGGAGCCGGAGTTACAGGTTTATCAGCAATTGGAACAGCAAAAAGTTTAGGAGCAATTGTAATTGCTTTTGACACAAGAAAAGAAGTAAAAGAACAAATTAATAGTATGGGTGCAGAATTTCTAGAGTTAAAAGATCAAAAAAAAAATAATATTCATGAATATGAAACTCATTCATCAAAAAAAAAATCACAATTAATACAAGAATCTTTTAATAAAGTAGTAAAAAAAACAGATATTATTATTACAACAGCTATAATTCCTAATAAAAAAGCACCTATTTTAATTACTAAAAAAATGATTAAATTAATGAAACCTGGTAGTATAATTTTTGATCTTGCAATCGAAAATGGAGGTAATTGTGAATTAACAGAAAAAAATAAAATAATTACTACAGATAATAATATTAAAATTATAGGTTTTACAAATTTACCTAGTAAAGTAGCACCTCAAGCTTCTCAATTATATAGTACAAATATAATTAATTTAATTAATTTATTATCTAAAAAACATTTAGGTACAATTAACATTGATTTAAAAAATGAAATTATTAGAAATATGACTGTAGTTTACGATAGTACAATTATATGGCCTGCGCCAAAAATTAAATCATCAAAAATTAAAATTAACACAAAAAAAATAAATTCTTCTAAAAATACAAAAAATATTATAAAAAAAAATAATAGTAAATGTTTTTTAAAAAATAAATATTTTTTATATATTTTAGGATTATTTTCTGCATATTATATAACACAATATATTCCTCATGAAGTTATACCTCATTTTATAATTTTTTTATTATCTTGTATAATAGGTTATTATGTAGTATGGAATGTTAGTCATACACTACATACACCTTTAATGTCTGTTACAAATGCAATTTCTGGTATTATTATTATTGGTTCTATTTTACAACTTAATAATAATTATTATACTACAATTACATTAGCATTTTTAGGAACATTATTATCAAGTATTAATATTTTTGGAGGATTAACAATTACTCAACGCATGCTTAAATTGTTTCATAAAAATTAAGGAGAATTTATAAATGTTTGATAGGTCATTAATATTTACATATACTATATCAGCTATTTTATTTATATTAAGTATTGCAAGTCTTTCAAAAAAAGAAACCTCTAAAAAAGGTAATATATTTGCAATTAATGGAATGCTTATAGCAATAATTATAACTATACTAAAAGCAAAAATTAATAATATTGGTTATATATTAGGATCAATTTTTTTAGGGGCATTTATAGGAATAAGTATTTCAAAAAAAATTGATATGACTAAAATGCCTCAATTAATTGCAATATTACATAGTTTTGTAGGATTAACTGCAGTTCTTGTAGGATTTAATAATTATTTATTATTAATATATGATAAAATTATTTTTAATGAAAATATAGAAATGCAATTAATAGAAATATTCTTTAGTATTTTTATTGGTTCTGTTACTTTAATTGGCTCTATACTTGCTTTTAATAAATTATCTGGTTTTATAAAATCAAAAACTTTAAATTTAAAATTTAAAAATTTAATTAATTTATCAATGATATTAATATCATTTATTTTAATGATATTTTTTTTAAATACACATAATATAAAATTACAAATTATTATTTTAGGATTAATATTTTTAATTTCATTAATATTTGGTTTTCATTTAATTATGAGTATTGGTGGAGCAGATATGCCTGTAGTAATATCAATGTTAAATTCTTATTCAGGATGGGCTGCGGCATCTGCGGGATTTATGTTAACTAATGATTTATTAATTATAACAGGTGCTTTAGTTGGTTCTTCTGGAGCTATTCTTTCATATTTAATGTGTAAAGGTATGAATAGATCATTTTTTAATGTACTTCTTGGTAATAATAATAAAATTAATAATAAAAATAGTAATTTTACTTTAGAAAAAGGAGATATACAAAATTATAAAGAAATATCTATCGATAATACAGTAGAAATATTAAAAAGTTCAAATAATATTATTATTGTTCCTGGATATGGATTAGCTGTTTCACAAGCACAATATCCCCTTTCTAAAATAGTAAATAAATTAACTCAATTAAATATTAAAATTAGATTTGCTATTCATCCTGTAGCGGGACGTTTGCCAGGACATATGAACGTTTTATTAGCAGAAGCTAATATACCATACAATATGGTATACGAAATGGATGATATTAATAAAGATTTTACTAATACAGATACAGTATTAGTAATAGGAGCTAATGATACAGTTAATCCATCAGCTCAAGAAGATACTGATAGTCCAATATCAGGTATGCCTATTTTAGAAGTATGGAAAGCTAATAATATTATTATTCTTAAAAGAAGTATGAATCAAGGATATGCTGGAATTAGCAATCCTTTATTTTATCAAGATAATAGTTATATGTTATTTGGAGATGCAAAAAATTCTATAAATAAAATTTTACAAAAAATTTAATAAAAAAGTTTACTCATTGTATAATAAAATACTAGAGTAAACTTTATATGTATTAAATATATTGATTTTTAATTAATAAAATTAATTAATTTTAAATAATTATTAATTATAATATGTTTACCACGAATAATGAGCATATTATTTTTTTTAAATTTACTTAAAATACGACTAATAGTTTCAACTGTAATGCCCAAATAATTACTAATATCGTTTCTAGTCATAGATAAAAAAAAATTTTTACGTGAATATCCTATAATTTTTAATTTTTTAGATAAAAAATATATGAATGTAGCTAATTTTTTTTCTGCTTTTTTTTTAGATAAAAGTAATATAAAATAGGAATTTATTTTAATTTCTTTACTCATTAAATTAATAATTTTTTGTCCTAAGGAAGGAATTTTAATAAAAATGTTATTTAATTCTAATAAAGATATTTTACATAAAGTAGTTGTTTCTAATGCTTGGCTAAAATTACTATAAATACCATTATAAATACTATCTAAACCAATAAGATCACCTTTAAAGTAAAATTTACTTATTTGTTCATTTCCTTGTTTTGTAAAATTATAAGTTTTAATAGTTCCTGATTGTATAGTATACAAAAAATACATTTTTTTTTTTTCTTTAAATAATATTTCTCCCTTATGAATTAATTTTTTTTGTTTAAAAATTGTAATAAATTTTTTGTATTTAAAAAATAAACATAATTTATATGTTAAACAATTTTGACAATTTATATTATTATAATAATTTATATTTTTTACATTATATTTTTGTTTCAGAATCATTTTTTACTCTCTGAAATTAAAAAAATAAAAAATATTTTTAATTAAAATATAATCAAAAGAAATATTGATTATATTTTAAAATATGTTTTTAAATGTTAAATATTTTATACATTTTTATATAATATAAAAAAACTATAACCTTTTTACTGGAGATGTAGCATATTTTTTAGCTGCGTGAGCACCTGCACCTTTTTTACTATTTAAATTAAATGATGAATTAATTAATTTATTACTATTATTAAAATAATTTGTAAAATTATTTTGTATTTTTTTACTATTTGTTGATGTATAATTTTTATATATTTTTTTTTTAGTTATAAAATTATTATTTTTTATTTTTTGATTATAGATATTTATAATATCGGAATTAATTATATTATTTTTAGATATTAAATTTTTTTTTGTTTGTAATTTTATTTTATTTAATATGATTTTATTAATTTTAATTTGATTTCTATATTTATTTAATCCTATACTATTTTTTATAGAAAAATTAGATGTATTATTTTTCTTATTATTAAAAATATTAATAATTTTATTAAAATTACTTTTTATATGTTTTTTATTATATAATAAATAATTATAATTTATTTTTAATAATTTTTTTGATTTTATACAATTAAATAAATTTTTATCATTTTTAATTATTGAATTATTATTTAATTTAGATGATTTTAATTTTTTATTTTTAAATTCTACATTAGAAATTGGTAAATTTTTTTTGTTATTAAACATAAAAAATTTTTTATAATGATTTAAAGTAAATTTATTTATAAAAATAATTTTTTGTGTAATATTTTTTATTATTTTTTTTATATAAATAATTTTCTTTTTAAGAAAATTTAAAAAATTGAATAATATATATTTTTGTTTATAAAATAAATATATTAAATTATATATATAAAAAATAAAATAATATTTTTTTTTTAAAAAAATTTTATTATATGTATTTAATCTTTTTATCTTTTTTTGTTTTTCATTTATTAAGTTTTTTAGAAGTTTATTTTTTAAATAATTAAAATTATTTAAATTTAATTTTTGTAATGTATTTATAATGTAATAAATATTTTTTTTATTTTCACCATGCTTAATACGTAAAATAAAATAGTTAGGTGTATCTAATTTAGGATTAGGTATGATAAATGTCTTAATTCGTCTATCTTCAATAGCATTTATTGAATTTCTTTTTTCATTTAATAAATAAGAAGCTATTTTAACTGGAACTATAGCATATACTTCTTTCGTATTATCTTTTAATGATTCTTCTTCTATTAATCTTAAAATAGATAATGATAAAGATTTGTTATCTCTCAACATACCATATCCTAAACATCTAGGACATAAATAATAACTAGATTCTTTTAAAGAAGATCTTAATCTTTGACGTGACATTTCTAATAATCCAAATTTTGAAATACTATTAATTTGAATTTTAGCTCTATCATAACGTATATTGTTGAGTAATCTTTTTTCTATAATTTTTTTATTTTCTATAATAGACATATCTATAAAATCTATTACAATTAATCCTCCTACATCACGTAATCTTAATTGTCTAATAATTTCATCTGCAGCTTCTAAATTAATGTTTAACGCAGTTTCTTCTATATCAATTCCTTTAGTAGCTTTTGATGAATTAACATCAATAGATGTTAAGGCTTCTGTTGTATCTATTATAATAGAACCTCCTGAAGGTAAACGTACTTTTTTCTGAAAAATTTTTTCTATTTGAGATTCTATTTGATAATAACTAAATAAAGGAATATCATTTTTATATAATCTAATTTTATTATTTAAGTCTGATCTTCCTAAAATATTAATATGTTTTTTTGCTAGTTTTAATGTTTTTAAATTATCTATTAAAATTTCATTTATATCATCGTATAAATAATCACGTAATACTCTTATAACAATATTACTTTCTTGATGTATTAGAAAAGGAGCTGTTTTTTTTTTAGCATTTTTTTTTATTATTTCCCAATGTTTTAATCTAAATTTTAAATCTAATTTAAGTTTTTTTATATTTTGTCCTAAACCAGCTGTACGAATAATTAAACTCATATTATTTGGTATAGATAATGATGATAAAAATTTTTTTAAAATTTTTCTATCTGCTCCTTCTATTTTTTTGGATATTCCACTAGAATTAGAATTATTAGGCATTAAAACTAAATAACTACCTGCTAAACTAATAAAAGTTGTTAATAATGCACCTTTTTTACCTCTTTCTTCTTTATTTATCTGTACAATAATTTCTTTACCAATTAATAAAGAATTTTTAAAATTTATTTTATCATAAAAATTTTCATAATAATTATTAGGTAAATATTCTTCGGCAATTTCTTTTATAGGTAAAAAACCATGTTTATCAACTCCATAATCTACAAAAACAGCTTCTAAACTTGGTTCAATACGTGTAATTTTTCCTTTATATATGTTAGATTTTTTTTGTTTATAATTAGAATTTTCTATATCTAAATCATATAATTTTTGTCCTTCTACTAAAGCAACACGTAATTCTTCATGTTGAGTAGCATTTATTAACATTTTTTTCATAATAACTTACTCATGTATTTTAAACTGATTAATATTTTTATATGAAATATAAAAATAATATAATAAGAAAATTATATTTAATCTTTTATGAATAGATTTAAATTTAAATATTAATTATTTGAAATAATAAAATATATTTTATGATTATTTATTATCTTAAAGAAAATTTTATAAAATTTTCTTTAAAAGAAAATAATTATGAAAATTTTATAAAAATTATTTATTAAATTAATAATAACATAAATTTTAATTTTCAAAAAATCATTTTATATAAAAAATATATTACATATATTACATTTTTTTTATTATTATTAATAAAATATTAAATATAATTTTTTATATAAAGTGATGAAAAATCAAAAGATTATTGTATCATCTATAATTGATAAACAAAGAATAGATAATTTTTTAATTAAAAAATTTAAAACAGTTCCTAAAAGTTTAATATATAAAATTTTAAGAAAAGGAAAAATAAAAGTTAATAAAAAAAAAGTATTTCCAAATTTTAAAATAAAACATCAAGATATAATTGAACTCCCTTTTATATATATAAATTATGTAAAAAAAATTAAAAAAAAATTAAATTTAAATAAAATAAAATTTTTAAAAAAAATTATTATTTTTGAAGATAAATATATTTTAGCAATTAATAAACCTTCTGGTATAGCAGTTCATGGGGGAAGTGGTATTAATTACGGAATCATTGAAAGTTATAGATTTTTATTTAAAAAAAATTTTTTTTTAGAACTTGTGCATAGAATTGATAAAGAAACATCTGGTGTTTTATTAATGGCTAAAAAAAGATCAATATTAAAAATATTACAACAACAATTAAGAGAAAAACAAATAAAAAAAGAATACATTGCCTTAGTAAAAGGTAATTGTATAATAAAAAAATATATTTATATTAAAAACTTTTTAATAAAAAATTTTTTAAATAAAAAAATTAAAGTTAAAATAAATAATAAAGGAAAATTTTCAGAAACTAAATTTAAAATTATTAAAAATTATACTAATTTTATGTTAATAAAAATTAAACCTATTACTGGTAGAACACATCAAATTAGAGTACATATGTCTCATTTAAACCATCCTATAATTAATGATCAACGTTATGGTGATGATAATTTAAATTTAAAATTTAGAAAAAAATTTAATTTAAATAGATTATTTTTACATGCTAAACAAATTACATTTATACATCCTATAAATAATAAAAAAATTATAATCAATGCTCCCTTAAATAAGGAATTAAATGATTGTTTATTTAAATTAAAATAGCAATAAAAAATATTTTATATATATAAAACATAATATATACTAATATATGATTAAGAATATAAAAATTTTATTTTTATAAAAAGGTAATATTATGGCTGTTCAAAAACATAAAAAATCAAGATCTAAAAGAGGTATGAGACGTTCTCATGATAAATTATCAAAAAACAAATTTTTATTAATTAATAAAAGAACAGGAAAAAAATATTTATATCATCATATAACTGATGATGGTTTTTATAAAGGTAAAAAATTTATAAATAGAAATTAATTTAAATCAATAAATATATTAAAATAAAATGAAAAAATTTGTTGCTATATTTCCTGGACAAGGAATCCAGTTTGTTGGTATGTTGTCTGACTTATATAAAAAATTTACAATTATAAAAAAAACTTTTTATTCAGCTTCAGAAATATTAGGATATGACTTATGGAATCTTATACAAAAAGGTCCATTAAAAAAACTAAATAAAACATATTATACTCAACCTGCTATTTTAACATCATCTATAGCAATATATAATTTATGGTTATATAAAAATAATATAAAACCTAACATAGTTACAGGATATAGTTTAGGAGAATATACAGCTATGGTATGTAGTGGTATGATTAGTTTTTCTGATGCTGTTAAAATAGTAACATTTAGAGGAAAATTAATGCATGAAATATCATGTAATTTAAAAGATTTTAATATAACTGGATATTATATGAAAACAATTATCGGATTAAAAAAAAAATTATCAAAAAAATTTGCAAAAAAATAAATAAGCATAATAATATTATTTCAATATCTAATTATAATTCATATAATAATATGACTATTAGTGGAAATAAATTAGCTATAGCCAAAGCTACAAAAATATTTAAATCTTTAGGAGCTCATATTATACCAATAAATATTAATATACCCTCTCATTGTTTATTAATGAAACCTATAAATCTAAAATTTAAACAATTTTTAGAAAAAATTATAATTAATAAACCAAAAATTAAATTTATTAATAATATAAACTGTAATTATGACATATCATCTAAAGATATTAAAAGTACTTTAATTAAACAACTATATTCACCTATTAATTGGATTAAATGTATTAAATTTATAGAAAAACAAAATATATCAAATTTAATAGAATTTACTCCTAAAAATTTACTTAAAAAAATATCACAACAAATTACAAATAATTTAAATATAAATTCTATATATAATGTAGAAACATTTTTTTCAACATTAAATAAATATAAAATTTAAAATAAAAAATATGTTATTTAAAAATTTTACATTAAAAAATAAAATAGCTTTAGTAACAGGAGCTAATAAAGGAATAGGATATAATATTGCTAATACATTAGCTACAAATGGAGCCTATGTAATAGGAACATCTACAACTATTACAGGAGTTAAAAAAATTAATAATTATTTAGGACTTAATGGTAAAGGTTTAATTCTTGATTTAAAAAATAAATCACCTTATATTATAAGTAACCTAATTAGGTATATTATTAAAAAATTTAAAAATATAGATATACTTATTAATAATGCAGGAATTTTATTTGATAAATTAGTTATAAAAATGGAAGATTATCAATGGGATAATGTTTTACAAGTTAATTTAACTTCTGTTTTTCGAATTTGTAAAGAAGTTATTTATTATATGATTAAAAAATCTTTTGGTAGAATTGTTACAATTGGTTCTGTTATAGGAAATATTGGTAATATAGGTCAAGCAAATTATGCAGCATCTAAATCAGGTATTATAGGATTTAGTAGATCATTAGCTAAAGAAGTAGCTTCTAAAAATATTACTGTTAATGTAATATCTCCTGGTTATATTAAAACAGATATGACATCAAATCTTAGAAAAAAAGATTATAATAATATTATAGCACAAATACCATCAAAACGCTTTGGTGATCCTCAAGAAATAGCTGATGCTGTAATTTTTTTAGTTTCTGAAAAATCATCCTATATAACTGGAGAAGTACTTAATATTAACGGTGGTTTATATATGGGATAATTAATTTTTCAAAAAAATTATTCTAAATTTTTTTATAGGAAAATATAACAAGTATGCGTAATTCCATTATTAAACGTGTTAAAAAAATTATTACTAATAAATTAGGAATAACAAAACAAGATATTACTATGTCTTCTTCTTTTAAAGAAGATTTAGGTGCTGATTCTCTTGATATTATTGAAATTATTATGTCGTTAGAAGAAGAATTTAATATTGAAATATTAGATGAAGATGCAGAAAAAATTACTGATTTTGAAAAAGCTATAAATTATATTTATAATCTGAAAAAATAAATTTTTAGAAAAAATTATAAAAATAAAATAATATATAATATTATTTTATAATAAATACGAATAATTATATATATATTATATAAAAAAACATAATGTTAAAACGTAGAAGAGTAGTCATAACTGGTATTGGAATGATTACTCCAATAGGTAATAAAGTAAAATCTAATTGGTTTAATCTTATTAATGGTAATAGTGGCATTAATTTAATTAATACTTTTAATACTAGTAAATATAAAACTAAAATTGCAGGATTAATAAAAAATTTTAGATATAAAAATAATATATCAAATAAAAAAAAAAATATTGATTTATTTATTCAATATGGTTTAATGGCATGTAAAGAAGCTATTAAAAACTCTGGTTTAATATTTAATAAACATAATAATTCTAGATTTGGAGTGTCAATAGGTTCTGGATTAGGTGGTATTAATTTAATAGAAAAAAATAATTATATTTTACATAAAAAAGGTCCTAATAAAATTACACCGTTTTTTTTAACATCTACTATCATAAATATGATTACAGGAAATATTGCTATAGATTATAAATTAACTGGACCTAGCTTATCTATTAATACTGCTTGTAGTTCTGGTATTCATAATATTGGAATTGCTTTTAAAATTATTGCTTATAATGATGCTGATATAATGATAACAGGAGCTGCAGAAAAAGCAGTAACTCCTTTGAGTCTAGCTGGTTTTTGTGCAATGAAAGCTTTATCTAAAAGAAATAATGAACCTAAAAAGGCAAGTAGACCTTGGGATAGAGATAGAGATGGATTTGTTATGGGAGATGGAGCAGGTATTCTAATTTTGGAAGAATATTATCATGCAAAAAAAAGAAATGCAAATATTCTTGCTGAATTAGTTGGTTTTGGAATGAGTAATGATGCTTATCATATAACTTCTCCGCCAATAAATGGTGAAGGAGCACAATTAGCAATGTTAAATGCATTAAAAGATGCACATATTAATCCAGAAAATATAAAATATATAAATGCACATAGTACATCAACAATTTTAGGTGATATTGCTGAAGTAAATGCTATAAAAAAAATATTTAAAAATAATTATAATGAATTATTTGTAAGTTCTACAAAATCAATTACCGGACATTTATTAGGTGCTGCCGGGGCTATAGAATCTATTTATTCTATTTTATCTTTAAAAAATCAAATTGTTCCAGCAACAATTAATTTAGATAATCCTGATAAAAATTTAGATTTAGATTTTATTCCAAATATATCTCGTAATGTATACAACATGAAATATGTATTATGTAATTCTTTTGGATTTGGAGGAACTAATGCATCATTAGTATTTAAGAAAATATGATTTATTAAAATTAATTTTAACAAATTAACAATAAAAATTACTTTTAAAATAAATAGTTATTTTATGTTTTTTAAAATAGAATATCTATTTTCCTATAAATTTATTAAAAAAATAAATATTTTAATATAAAAAATGAAATATGCAAAATTTATTGTTGTAGAAGGGATTAATGGATCTGGAAAAACTACAATATGTAATTATATAATTAAGTTACTTAATAGTTTACATATTTATAATATAATTAAAGTACGTGAACCAGGTAGTACATTTATTGCAGAAAAATTAAGAAACATTATTAAGTTTTCTAAAGGAGAATTTTTTTCTTATAAAACAGAATTATTATTAATATATGCAGCAAGATTACAATTATTAGATAATATTATTAGGCCTAATATAAATAAAAATTGGATTTTATCAGATAGATATGATTTATCTACATATGCTTATCAAATTGGAGGAAGATGTATAAAAGAAAAAAATATAATATTTTTACAAAAATTTATTAATAATAATATAAAACCAAATATAACCATTTATTTAGACGTAAATCCAGTAATTGCTTTACAAAGAATAAAACCTTTTATAAAAGATAGGATTGAAAAAGAATCTATAAATTTTTTTTCTAAAGTAAGATGTTTTTATATAAAAATGGTAAGTAAAGATAAAACCATAAAAATGGTTGATGCTAATAAAAATTTAAAAAGTGTTAAATTTTTAGTTAAAAATATTATTAATAAATTAATTAATATATAATATGAAAAAAAAAACTATATTATCATTATATCCCTGGTTAAATAGTTATTATAATAAAATTATTAATCAATTTCAAAATGAAAAAAATTATACAGCTTATATTTTTTATTCTTTAAATGAATTAGGTATAACTTCTTTAATTTATGAATTAATTAAATGGATTTTTTGTATTAATAAACAAAAAATATACAGTTGTTCTATATGTGATAACTGTATCTTAGTAAATAAAAATATACACCCTGATTTATATATTATTAAAAATAATACAAAACAAGTTTCTATTGGAGTAGATTATATTAGAAATTTAATAAATAAAATTTATCAAACATCTTACACAAATGTTGGTAAAATTATATGGTTTCCAAATCTTAAACAATTAAATATATTTTCTAATAATGCTCTTTTAAAAGTTTTAGAAGAACCTCCTAAAAATACCTATTTTTTTTTACAATGTAAGAGTAAAAATGAACTATTACCTACTATATATAGTAGATGTCAATTTTGGAATATTGTTCCCCCAAATGAAAAAATAAGTATTTCATGGTTAAAAAAAAATTTACAAAATAATTTAATTTTTAAAAAAAAATCTATAAAAAGTGCGTTACGAATATGTAATTACTCCCCAATTAATACATTATATTTACTAAATAATAGTATATGGAAAAATAGAAACATTTTTTATGGTGTTTTAATTTCTGCATTTAAAATAGATATTATGAATTTATTATCTATATTAGATAATAAAAATATTTTATTTTATTTAGATTGGATTTATCTAATTTTATTAGATGTGTGTAAATTACATTTAAAAATAAATTTAAAATTTTTTTATAATTTAGATCAAATCTTTATCATCTATAAAATATTTGATTTAATTTTTATAGATAAAATTATTTTAATGATAAAAAAAATATTTTTTTATAAAAAAATATTAATAAAAATAAATACAATAAATCATAAATTAGTAATAATTAATTTATTATTATCTTTAGAAGAGATATATAAATCTTAATTATTTTTATAAAATTTTAAAATATAAATATAAGGTTTTATATGTTTAATAATACGTTTGCTAATATGCAAAAAATAGGAAAATCTTTAATGTTACCAGTATCAGTTTTACCCATAGCTGGTATATTATTAGGTATTGGATCAGCTAATTTTCATTGGTTGCCTAATATTGTTTCTAATATTATGGAAAAAACTGGGGGTTCTGTATTTGCTAATATTCCATTAATATTTGCTATTGGAGTAGCATTAGGATTTACTCAAAATAATGGGGTATCTGCTTTAGCCTCTGTTATTTCTTATGGTATTTTAACAAAAACTGTTGAAGTAATAATTCCTATATTATTACATAATAATATTACACAAAATGTAATAATACAAAAACATCTTACAGATACTGGTATTATTGGAGGTATTATTTCAGGTGCTATTGCTGCCTATATGTTTAATCGTTTTAATAATATTCAATTAGTAGAATATCTTGGTTTTTTTTCTGGTAAACGTTTTGTACCTATTATTTCAGGATTAACATCTATTTTTATAGGTTTATTATTATCTTTAATATGGATACCTATTCAAAAAATAATACAATTATTTTCATATTGGGCAATTTATCAAAATCCAGTATTTGCATTTAGTATATATGGAATTATAGAAAGAACATTATTACCTTTTGGGTTACATCATATTTGGAATGTTCCATTCCAAATGGAAATAGGTTCATTTTTTAGTAATGTTACCAAACAAATATATCATGGTGATATTGCTAGATACATAGCAGGAGATCCATCTGCAGGAAAATTAGCAGGAGGATTTTTATTTAAAATGTATGGATTACCAGGAGCTGCTATTGCTATATGGCATACATCAAAAAAAAAAAATAAAAATAAAATTAGTAGTTTAATGTTATCGGCTGCATTAACATCTTTCCTTACCGGAATTACTGAACCTATAGAATTTTCTTTTATGTATGTAGCTCCATTATTATATGTAATACATATTATCTTATCTGGATTATCTTTTCCAATTTGTATTATGTTAGGAATGAGAAATGGAACTAGTTTTTCTCATGGATTAATTGATTTCATTATTTTAAGTGGTAATGGTTCTAAAATATGGTTATTTCCTATAATAGGAATTATATATGCTATTATTTATTATAGTATATTTAAAAAAATAATTATTAAATTAGATTTACAAACACCAGGGCGTGAAAAAATAGAAAATAATATATATAATAATGATTATATATCTTCAAATTATGGAGAAAAATTAGTAATAGCTTTTGGAGGAAAAAAAAATATTACTAATTTAGATGCATGTATTACTAGATTACGTATAAGTGTTTTAGATACAAAAAAAGTTAATAAAAAAGAATTAAAATTATTAGGAGCATCTGCTATTATTATCTCTGGTAATGGAGTACAAGCTGTTTTTGGAACTAAATCTGATAATTTAAAAACAGAAATGGATAATTTTATAAAAAAAAATTATGATAAATAACTTTAAAATTAATTATATATAATATATGAATGATAAAGAAAATATATTTCAAAAAATTTTATCTAAAAAAATAAATGCCGATATTATTTATCAAGATAAACTAGTAACAGCTTTTAATGATATAAAACCTCAAAGTCCGATACATATTGTAATTATACCTAATACTTTTATAAGTACTCTTAATGATATTAATAAAAATCATGAATTACTTTTAGGTAGAATGATATTAGTATCTTCTAAACTAGCTAAAAAAAAATGTATTAATAATGATGGATATAGAATTGTAATTAATTGTAATACTTATGGATGTCAAACAATATTTTACTTACATATGCATTTATTAGGAGGTAGACAAGGTACAAAAGATTTTTTTTAAGTTATTTTAAATTTATTAATTTATTAAAAATAATATTTGCTATGTATTTAAAATAATTAAATAACATAGCAAAATTTTTAATTTTTAATTAAAAATATGTAATACTAAATCTAGTATTTTATTAGAATATCCTGTTTCATTATCATACCAAGCAATTAATTTAAAAAAATTGTTACTGATAGAAATACTTGCATTTTTATCAAAGATAGATGTTAAAACAGATCCATTAAAATCACTTGATACAACATCATCTTCTGTATAACCAATAATATCTTTCATATAATTATTAGATGCATATTTAATTACTTTACAAATATCTAATAATGTAGTTTTTTTAATAATTTTAACAGTAAAATCAACTACAGAAACATTTGGAACAGGTACTCTTAATGAAATACCAGTTAATTTATTATATAATTCTGGTAAAACAATTCCTACTGCTTTTGCGGCTCCAGTACTTGACGGAATAATATTTTGATATGCTCCTCTTCCTCCTCTCCAGTCTCTCATAGAAGGACTATCTACAGTTTTTTGAGTTGAAGTTACTGCATGTATAGTAGTCATAAGACCATTTTCAATAATATAGTTATCATTAATAACTTTTGCTAATGGAGCTAAACAATTAGTAGTACATGAAGCATTAGATATTATATCTTCACCATTATAATTTTGAAAATTTACTCCTTTTACATACATAGGTATAGTGTTATCTTTAGGCGGAGCAGTAATAATAACTTTTTTAGCTCCAGCATAAATATGCTGTTTTGCTAATTTTTTTGTTAAAAAAATACCAGTAGATTCAATTACAACATCAATTTTTAAATCATTCCATTTTAAATTACTAGGATCTAATTCAGAAAAAATATGTATAATATTATTATTAATAATTAAATTATTCTTATTAATCTTAATTTTATTATTAAACATACCGTGAGTAGAATCATATTTTATCATATATGCAATATAATTTATTTCTAATAAATCATTAATAGCTATAATTTTAACTTTAGTATTTTTTTGAGCAGCTCGAAAAAAAATACGTCCTATTCTACCAAATCCATTAATAGCAACTCTAATAGACATTAAAATCTCCTAAATCTAACGATTAAAATATAAAAAATTATATATAAAATTATTTATATTTTATCTATTTAATAATAAAACATATGTTTTTTGAGAACTTAAAAAATTCATATTATTTATGGGAAATAGATTATTAATAATATTAGTTATAATATAACTATTTTTTTTAAAAAAAAAATCCAATATATTTAAAATACTTGTATTTTCCCATTGTAATTTAATTTTTTTAATTTTTGTTAATTCAGAAATTTTTAGTTTTGCATAATCAAAATCACCTAAATCGTCAATTAATCCATATTTAATAGCATCTTTACCTAAGAAGATCATACCATTAGCTATTTTTTTTACATTTTCGATAGGGAGATGTCTTTCTTTTGAAACTACATTAATGAATTTATCATAACCATTTTGCATTGTTAATTCTATTATTTTCTTTTCTATTGTAGATATTTTTTTAGTTATAGGAAAATTAAATCTATCAGATATATTTACACCATCTTGTTGAATACCAAATTTATTTAGCAAATCACTAAAATTATATATAATACTAAATATTCCAATTGAACCAGTTAAACTAGAAGAATCAGCAATTATAAAATCTGCTGCTGTAGAAATCCAATATGCTCCTGATGCTGCTACTTTACCCATTAGAACAACTATAGGTTTGTGAATTTTTTTTAATAAAATTAATTCATCATAAATAGCTTGTGTTGCTTGGATATCTCCACCTGGACTATTAATTCGTAATATTAAACCTTTAATATTAGAGTTTTGATAAACTTTATGTATTGCTTTAATAATAATATCACTGTTATTTTTACCATACATTATTATTCCATTTATTGTTATAACAGCAATATTACTTTTATTATGTTTAATTATATTATTTTTATCTATATTTAATTTAATATAACTATTAATATCAACTTTATTATATGTATTTTTATTTTTATTAAAACCAAAAATTTTTATCATTTCATCTTCAAATTCAGCATTATTAGAAATTTTATCTATTAATTTATTTTCTAAAGCAAATAATGCTAAATCTCCGTGAGATTTTTCAAGAGAAATTAAAAAATTTTTATTTGTAGGGAAAATTTCTTGAAAAGTTAATTTTCTATTTGCAGCTATAGTTGTTAAATAATCATACCAAATATTATTAATTAATTTATTTAAAATAATTTTATTAGTATTAGACATACTATTTCTTATTATAGGTTCTACTGCAGATTTATGTTCTCCTATTCTAAATATATAAGTATTTATTTTTAATTTTTGTAAAAAATCTTTTATAAAAAATTGTTTGGAACTTAAACCGTGTAATTTAACAGAACCATATGGTGATAAAAAAACTTTATTAGCAAAACTAGCTAAATAATATTGATTTTGATCATATGAATCTGAAATAGCATATACTTTTTTTCCTGTTAATTTAAAATCATTTATATATTTACCTATATAACGTAATGTAGGTAAGTCATGAATATTTAAATTATGTAGTTTTAATATAATTCCACTTATATTTTTATCTTTTTTTGCATAACTTATTGCTTGAATTATATTTAATACAGAATTATTATCTTTTTTTATAAATTTATTAAAAAATTCTAACTTATAATTTTTTTGATAAAAAGAATCATCAGTTAAATCTTCGTTAAAATTAATTTCTAAAACTTGATTTTTTTTTTTAAAAATTTTATTATTAATGTTTTGTTCGTGATGAATATTATATATGTAATAACATAATAAAGATACTAATAATATAAAAATTATATTTATTATTAATATTCTAGTAAAGTTAATTAATGACCATAAATAATAAAAAAAAGATTTTACTAAATCAAATAATTTAATCATTTGTCACCTAATTATAATTTATTTTAAATAAAATTTATTAAATAATTTTTAAATTTACCCAAATAGGAGCATGATCTGAAGGTTTAATTAAATTACGAATGTTATATTCTATATCTGAATTTATATAATATTTTATTAATGATTTAGTAATTAAAATATTATCAATTCTTAATCCCCTATTCAAAAAAAAATTATTCGACCTATAATCAAACCAAGAAAATTTATTACTTGTAAAAGGATGCATTAATCTCCAAATATCAAATAGTCCCCAATTAAGTAATTTATTTATATAAAACCTTTCCTCTGGTAAAAAAGAACACATCCCTAGTTTTAACCATTTTTGACGATTTTCATTTCCTATTCCAATATCTAAATCAGTAATACTAATATTAGTATCTCCTATTATTATAATATGATTATTAGACAAAAATAATTAATATATATAAAATATATAATTTTTTTGTAATGTATAAAAAATTACTTAAACCTTGAAAAGAAAATTAATTATATCACCATCATTAATAATATATTTTTTCCCTTCTATATTCATTTTACCAGATAATTTTGCTTTTATTATATTTTTATAAAAAATAAAATCATTATAATGGATTACTTGTGCTCTAATAAAACCTTTTTTAATATCACTATGAATTTTTTTTGCAGCTTCTAATGCTGTTGTTCCTTTTAATATACTCCATGATCTTGTTTCTTTTATACCCACTGTATAAAAAGTATGTAAATTTAATAATTTAAAACTTAAAGTAATTATTTTTTGTAAATTATTATTTACAGATAATTTTTTTTCTTTATTAAGATTTTTGATACATATTTTTAATATTAAAAAATTTTTACTAAGAAATAAAATTTCTTTTAAAAAAAATTTATTTTTAATATTATCTTTATCTATATTAGCAATAATAAATATTGGTTTAATTGTTAATAATTTAAATTTTTTTAAAATATTTATTTCTTCTATATTTAATTTTAATAAATTTAATAATTTTCCATTTTTTAAATGATGTAAACAAATTTTAAATAAAGATTCTAATTTGTCATTTTTTTTTTGTTTTTTTTTATATACATTATTTTGTAATTTACAAATTAAATTTATATCAAATTGAATAAGTTCATTATTTATAATTTCAACATCTTTAATCGGATTATATGATAAATTTAATATTTTTTCATCATTAAAACAACGTACTATATGAATTATAGCATCAACTTCTGATATATTATGTAAAAATTGATTACCTAAACCTTTACCTTTATAAGCTCCTTTAATTAAACCAGCAATATCAACAAAAGTTATTGTAGATTGTGTAATTTTTCTAGATTTTACTAATTTAAATAAATAAATTAATCTATTATCAGGAACAGTTACTATACTTATATTTGGTTTTATTGTACAAAAAGGATAATTTAATGCATTTACATTAGAATTAGTTAATACATTAAATAATGTAGATTTACCAACATTCGGTAGACCTATTATACCACATTTCAATCCCATTTTAATCCTATTATTTTTTAGTATGTAAAAATGTTACTGCTTGATTATAATTTTTTTTAATAAAAATTAATAAAGCACGAATACCATTTTTAATGGCAAAATTAATATTTTTTTGTTCAATTTTAGTAGGTTTACTTAATACAAAATTATTTATTTCTATTTTATTTTTAGGATGTCCAATACCTATACGTAATCTATAAAATAATGTACTTTTAAATATTTTAATGATATTATTAATACCGTTGTGTCCACCACTACTACCACCATATTTAAATTTTATAATTCCAGGTAAAAAATCTAAATCATCATGAATTACTAAAATATTTTGTAAAGTAATTTTATAAAAATTAGAAATAATAAATATTGATTTTCCTGAATTATTTATAAAAGAATTTGGTAAAAATAATATTATTTTTTGATTTAATAAAATTAAATTACTAGTATAACCGTAAAATTTTTTATTTTTTTTAAATTTTAAATTAAATTTTTTAGCTAAATTTATAACATATTTTGCTCCCATATTATGACGGGTACCAATAAATTTATTATCTATATTATTTCCTAAACCTACAATAATTTTTATATTATTCAAATAATTTTTATCCTATTAATTTTATTTAAACATTATAGAAATAGATTCTTCATTATTAATTCTTCTTATTGTTTCAGACAACATAAATGATAGTGTTAATACTCTAATTTTTTTAATTTTTTTAATTTTTTCGGTTAATGGTATACTATCACATACAATAATTTCATCTATTACTGAATTATAAATATTTTTAATAGCATCTCCAGAAAAAATAGGATGAGTAACATAAGCAAAAACTTTTGTAGCTCCATTATTTTTT
>NZ_CP046200.1:91561-107694 GCF_012569525.1 Enterobacteriaceae endosymbiont of Donacia piscatrix
TAATGTTTTAGCAGCGTGACATAATGTTCCAGCTGTATCAACAATATCATCTATTAAAATACAATCTCTTTTATTTACATTTCCAATAATATTCATTACTTCTGTTTTGTTAGCATTAGATCTTCTTTTATCTATTATAGCCATATCTGTCCCATTAAATAATTTTTTTGCGATAGATCTAGCACGTATTACTCCACCAATATCAGGAGAAATTATTATCGGATTATTATATATTTTTTTTGATATATCCATTAAAAATATAGAACTAGCAAATACATTATCTACAGGTACATTAAAAAAACCCTGAATTTGTTCAGCATGTAAATCTACAGTTAAAATTCTATTAATACCTACTTTAGATAAAAAATCAGCTATGACTTTTGCAGTAATAGGAACTCTAGCAGAACGAATTCTTCTATCTTGTCTTGCGTATCCAAAATAAGGAATAACAGCAGTTATTCTTCCTGCAGAAGCTCTTTTAAAAGCATCTATCATAATAACTAATTCTATAAGATTATCATTAGTAGGATTACATGTTGATTGTATGATAAAAATATCGTGACCTCTAACATTTTCATTTATTTTAACCGATATTTCTCCATCACTAAATCGTCCTACAAATATTTTACCTAAATTAATATATAAATGATGAGCAATTTTTTTTGCTAATTCTGGAATAGCATTTCCAGTAAATAATTTCATTTTAGTCACATAAAACCTTTATTTTTTAATTAGAATTATACTATATATTAGTATTATATATTTTTTAATAATTTAAAATTATATTTTGTAGTTTAATTAAATTATTATAAAATATATATATATTTTTATATATGAATAAATAATATTTTTATAAAAAATATTATTTATTTAATAATTTTTTAAAAATTAAAATACAATTTATGAATTCTTATATGATTAAAAAACTTAATCTTTTATATAAAAGATATAATTATTTAACAAAAAAATTAAGTGATTATAAAACATATAATGATCACAATTATTTACGTAATTTATCTATCGAATATTCAAGATTATCTAATATTATTAAACCATTTAAAAAATGGAATAAATTAAAATTAAATTTAATAAATACAAAATCTTTATTAAAAGAAAAAGATAAAGATATATATCTAATGGTTTTAGAAGATATTAAAAATATTAATATTAAACAAAAAAAAATAGAAAAAATATTATATAAATTACTTTTACCTAAAAATAAAAAAGATAATCGTAATTGTTTTATAGAAATAAAAGCTGGTTCTGGGGGAAATGAGGCAGCAATTTTTGTAAAGAACATTTCTAGAATGTATATTAGATATGCTGAATCACAAAAATGGAAAATAGAAATAATACATATTCATTACAATGAACATAGTAATGGATTTAAAGAAATTATTTTAAAAATTATTGGTATAGGTGTATATGGAAAATTAAAATTTGAATCTGGAGGACATAGAGTACAAAGAATTCCAGAAACAGAATCGCAAGGAAGAGTACATACTTCTACTTGTACTGTGGCTGTTATGCCTGAATTATCAAAAATAGAAATGCCAGAAATAAATATTCAAGATTTAAAAATTGATACATTTAGATCATCAGGTGCAGGTGGACAACATGTTAATACAACAGATTCTGCTATACGTATTACTCATATTCCAACAAAAATAGTTGTTGAATGTCAAGATGAAAGATCGCAACATAAAAATAAATCAAAAGCATTAGCGGTATTAGCAGCTCGAATAAATTCAATAGAAATTGAAAAAGAAAATAAAAATAATGCTTTAAAAAAAAAATTATTATTAGGTACCGGTGGTCGTTCAGATAGAAATAGAACTTATAATTTTATTCAAAAAAGAGTTACCGATCATCGTCTTAATATAACTATTTATAAATTACATGAAATTATGGATGGAAATTTAGATCTCTTAATAAAACCGATGATTTATAAAAAAAACAATAAATTATAATTTATAAAAAATATATTTATGATTATTAATCAATTTTTACAATATTCTTCTAATGTTTTAAAAAAAAATAAAATATTAAATTATCAATTAGAAACTATTTTATTAACATCATTTATTTTAAATAAACCTAAATCATGGATTTATGGTTTTAATGAAACGAAAATTCATTATAAACAATTTAAAACATTACAAAATTTATTAAAAAAAAGAATTAAAGGGATGCCTTTAGCGTACATACTAGGATTTTGTGAATTTTGGTCATTAAAAATTAATGTATCTCCTTATGTTTTAATACCTCGTAAAGATACAGAAATTTTAATAGATGTCGTTTTAAATAAAATAAATATTAAAATAAAAAAAATATTAGATTTAGGTACTGGAAGTGGTGCACTTTCATTAGCACTAGCTTATGAACATAATAATATTGATATTACTGCTATAGATTTTTCTAATAAAATTCTCAATATAGCTGAAAATAATGCTAAAAAATTAAATATTAAAAATATTACTTTTTTAAAAAGTAATTGGTTTAGTCATTTAAAAGATAATACATTTGATATAATTATCAGTAATCCTCCTTATATAAGTTATAAAGAATATTTTTGTTTTAAAAAACAATTAAAATTTGAACCTATTAAATCTTTAGTTGCAGGTAAAAATGGATTAAATTATTTGAATTATATTATTTTAAATTCTTTTAAATATTTAAATAATTATGGTTGGTTAATATTAGAACATGGTTATAAACAAGGATTTATTATAAAAAATAAATTAAAAATTCAAAAATTTAAGAATATTAAACAATATTCTGATATACAAGGACATAATAGAGTTATTTGTGGACAAAAAATTATTTAAAAATATTTTACAAATTTACTTATAGTATTTTTAATATATTTAGTAAAAAATTTTTGATATTATTATAAAATAATATTTTTACTTATAAAAATAAAATATGGAACAAAATGATAATTCTAAAAAAATAGAAAAAAAAAATTTTTTATCTAATAAAATAAAATTATTAAAGAAAGATCATAGAATTATAGGAAAAAAATTAGATTTATATCATTTTCAAGATGAAGCTCCAGGAATGGTTTTTTGGCATAATAATGGTTATATTATTTTTAAAGAATTAGAAAAACTTTTACGTTTTAAATTAAATCAATATAATTATTTAGAAGTAAAAACTCCTATAATAACTGATATTTCTATTTGGAAAAAAACAGGACATTGGGAAATTTATAAAAAAGCAATCTTTACAACCTACTCAGAAAATAGAAATTATTGCATAAAACCGATGAATTGTCCTGCTCATATACAAATTTTTAAGCAAAAATTAAAATCATATAAAGATCTACCATTAAGAATTGCTGAATTTGGTATTTGTCACAGAAATGAACCATCTGGATCTTTACATGGTTTAATGAGATTAAGAAATTTTACTCAAGATGATGCTCATATTTTTTGTACAAAAAATCAAATAATAGAAGAAATTAAAAATTGTATTTATATGATGTATGATATTTATCATATTTTTGGTTTTAAAAAATTTTTTGTAAAACTATCTACAAGACCATTATATAAAATGGGGAATAATAATCTTTGGAAACAAACAGAAAATAATTTATCATTTATTTTAAAAAAAATGAATATTAATTTTAAACTTCAAAAAGGAGAAGGAGCTTTTTATGGACCTAAAATTGAATTTTCTTTTTTTGATTACTTAAATAGAGAATGGCAATGTGGAACTATACAATTAGATTATATATTACCTAAATGTTTAAAATTATTTTATATTAATAAAGATAATAAACGTAGTATTCCTGTAATAATACATAGAGCTATTTTAGGTTCATTAGAAAGATTCATAGGTATTATCCTTGAAGAATTCTCTGGATATTTACCTATTTGGCTAGCTCCTATACAAATAATAATACTCAGTATTAGTGAGAAACATACAGAATATGTTTTAAAAATATTTAAAATAATAAAAAAAAATAATATTCGAATTAAATTCGATATTAAAAATAAACAAATTTCTTTTAAAATTAGAAAATATACAATGCAACATATTCCATATATTTTAATATGTGGCGACCAAGAAATAAAAAATAATTTTATTTCAGTAAGGGATTGTTTTGGTAAAGATTTGGGATTTATGAAAATCCATGATATTATTAATAAAATTAATAAAGAAATTAATAACTATCATTTAAAATAAATTAAGGAGGTAAAATATTAAAGTTGGAAAAAAAATAATACAATTATCACGACCTAATAAAATTAATAAAAATATTAGGAGTAAAATTGTAAGATTAATAGGATTAAATGGAGAACAAATAGGAATAATTAATCTTAAAGAAGCATTAAAGAAAGCAGAAAATACTGGATTTGATTTGGTAGAAATTAGTCCTAATTCTACACCTCCTGTATGTCGTATAATGGATTATGGAAAATTTTTATATACCAAAAATAAGGCATCTAAAGAACAAAAAAAAAAACAAAAAATAATACATTTAAAAGAAATTAAATTTCGTCCTGGTACAGATACAGGTGATTATAATGTTAAATTACGTAATATAATTCGTTTTATAAAAAATGGAGATAAAGTAAAAATTACATTAAGATTTAGAGGTAGAGAAATGATACATTCTAAATTAGGTTTTTCTATGCTTAATCGCATAAAAAATGATATAGAAAATTTAGCAATAGTAGAATTATTTCCCACAAAAGTTGAAGGTAGACAAATTATAATGATTTTAATACCAAAAAAATAATAATAAATATAATTATGGTTTATAAATGAATAAACTTAAAACAGTACGTAGTGTTGCAAAACGTTTTAAAAAAACAAGTAATGGTTTTTTCAAACATAAAAAAGCTAATTTAAGACACTTATTAACTAAAAAAAACAAAAAACATAAAAGATTTTTAAGAAAAAAAAAAATAGTTTCAAAAGGAGATTCACGTTCATTAAAAATTTGTTTACCTTATTTATAAAATAAATATATAACAAATAATTATTATAGGAATGTATATTATATGGTTAGAATTAAACGTGGAGTTACTGCAAAAATAAGACATAAAAAAATTATAAAAAAAGCAAAAGGATATTATGCCGCTAGATCTAGATCTTATAGATCTGCTTTTCAAGCAGTAATTAAATCAGGACAATATGCTTATAGAGATAGGAAACAGAAAAAAAGAAAATTTCGTCAATTATGGATTATTAAAATTAATGCAGCAGCACGTCAAAACAATATTTCTTATAGTTCTTTAATATATAAATTAAAAAAAAGTAATATAAATATAAATAGAAAAACATTAGCTAATATAGCGTTATCTGATATATTAACTTTTAATAAGTTATTAACTTATTCTTATAATCAATAAAATTAATTTTTATTATATTTTAATTTTTTTATATTCAAAATATATTAATGAGAATATCATGATAGCTGATGATATAGTTTTAATAGCAAAAAAAGAAATTTCTGTAGTAAAAAATCTTAAAGATCTAAATATGTTAAAAATTAAATATTTAGGTAAAAAAGGTTATATTACTAAACAATTTATGTTAATAAAAAATTTAGATAAAAATAATAGAATTTATAAAAGTATTATTTGTAATAAACAAAAAAAACAAATAAAAAAAATAATAATAAAACGCAAAAAAGAAATAGAAATAGAACAATATAATAATAAATTTTTAGATCAAAACATTGATGTATCATTACCAGGAAAATATATATCACCAGGTTCTAAACATCCTATTACAAATATAATTTATGAAATAGAAGAATTTTTTACTAACATTGGATTTAAAATAATTACAGGTCCTGAAATAGAAGATGTTTATCACAATTTTGATGCATTAAATATTTCAAAATATCATCCGACAAGAACAGAACAAGATACATTTTGGTTAGATAAAAATATTTTATTACGCACTCAAACTTCTAATGTACAAATTAGAATTATGAAACAACATAAACTACCTATAAAAATTTTAACTTCAGGTAAAGTATATCGTCATGATTATGATAGTAATCATACACCTATGTTTCATCAAATAGAAGGATTATTTATTAATAAAAAGGTAACTTTTGTCGATTTAAAAGGAATACTAATTTTATTCTTAAATTTTTTTTTTGGTAAAAAATGTAAAATTCGTTTTAGACCTTCTTATTTTCCCTTTACAGAACCTTCTTTAGAAATAGATATATTAAATAATAATAAAGAATGGATAGAAATTTTAGGCGCTGGTATGGTTCATCCTTATGTTTTAAAAAATATTGGAATAAATAACAACAAATATTGTGGATTTGCTTTTGGATTAGGTATAGAAAGATTAGCTATGTTACGTTATAATATTTCTGATATTCGTTTTTTTTATGAAAATGATATACGTTTTCTTAAACAATTTAGATCAAATAATTTTATATGATAAAATTTAGTGAATTTTGGTTACGAGAATGGTTTTTTTATGATAAAGATATTTATTCTTTATCAAAGAAAATAACAATGTTAGGATTTGAAATAGAAAAAATTGAAACTACTACTTATAGTAGTAATATTAAACACTTGGTTAAAGGTGAAATTATTAATTTTAATATATATAAAAAAAATCCTAAAATTTATGAATTTAAAATATTAATTGATAATGGTAAATTATTAAAAATATTTTCTAACGTAAATTGTTATCATAATAAAATGAAAATTATTTTGGCTACTAAAAATTCTTTTTTATATAAAAAATATATAAAAATACCAAAATATTTCTTTTTAAAAAAATCAGAAGGATTATTATGTACTCCTAAAATAATTAGTTTATATACAAAATATAATCTTATCAAAGATAAGATCACTATTTTAAATCAAAACAGTAATTTTAAAAAAAAAGATAATATTTTAAATTTATATGATAATATTTTACATATAAATATTCCTACAAATAGACTTGATTGTTTTAATATGTTAGGATTTGCAAGAGATTTGTCTGTTTTAAATAAAAAAATTAAATTTGATATACCATATAATAATTATTTAATAAAAAATTCAGAAAAATATCAACTTAATATTAGTTTTGATAAAAAAATAAAAAATACATTATATAAGTATAGTTATTGTATAATTAAAAATATTAATTTGACTAAAAAAATTCCTTTCTTTATTAAAGAAAGGTTATATTATGCAGGAATTAAATTTATATCTAATAATCCATTATTAAATATTCGTAATTATATAATTTTAGAATTAGGATATCCTATCCAGTTTTATAATTTTGATAGCATTAATAATAAAATTTATATAAAAAAATATCAAAAAAATAAATTTTATTTTTTTAATTTAACAAATAAAAAAAAAATTTTATTAAATAAAAATTCACTTTTGATGATTAGAGATGATAATCAAATAATATCTATACCAGGAATAATACAAAATAAAAACTATTCTGTAAAATTAGCAACTAAAAATATTTTAATAGAATGTTTATTTTTAAATCCAAAATATATAACTTCTTTATTAAAAAATAATTATCATGTTAATGATATTTATAATTTTCATAAAAATACTTTAGATCCATTAATACAAAAAACAGTTCTTATAAGAACTGTAAATTTATTATTAAAAATATTTAAAGGGGAAAGAAGTAAAATTCATACAATTAATATTAATAATTCTAATTATCATAAAAAAACAATAAATTTTTCATTTAAACATATACATAAAATTCTAGGTTTTGATATTAAAAAAAAAATTATATTTAATATTTTAAATAAATTAGGTTTTATTTTTATAAAAAAAACAATTGATAATTATATTATTACAATACCTAGTTGGAGATATGATATAAATATAATGGAAGATATTATAGAAGAAATTATAAGAGTATATGGCTATCATCGAATACCTCAAAAAACTAATATCTTCTTTATTAGGGATAATATTGTAAAAAAAAATAATTTTAGATTAAAACATCAAAAGATTAATATAAAAAAAATTAAAGATATTTTAATTTATCAAGGATATTATGAAGTAATTAACTATAGTTTTATTAATCCTAAAATACAATTAATGTTATATCCAAAAATAAAATCTATAAAAATTAAAAATCCTATAACAACAGAAACATCTGTAATGAGAAATTCTTTATCATACGGATTAATCAATAATATTATTTATAATACAAATAGACAACAAAAAAATTTACGTTTTTTTGAATATGGTTTATGTTTTTTTAAAGATTCGAAAAAAAAAATAGGTATATCACAAAAATTAATGTTAGCTGGAATAGTCAATATAAATTCATTAAATACTCATTGGAGTGAAAAAAATAAATGTATTAATTTTTATGATATAAAAGGTAATTTAGAATATATTTTAAATATTTTTTATAAAAATAATAAAATTGAATTTTATCAACAAAATAAAAATACAATATTACATCCATATATAAATTCATCAATATATATTAATAATATATATGTTGGATATATTGGTATGTTACATCCTAAATTAATTCATTATTTTAATATAAATTCTAATACTTTTTTGTTTGAATTATTTTATGATCATATTATGATAAATAATATTTTTAATTTTCAAAAATTAATTAATTATCCAATAAATAAAAGAGATATATCCTTTCTTATAAAAGAAGAAGTTAATTTTTATCATATTTTATTACAATTAAAAAAATTAAAATTAAAAAATTTAATAAAAATAAAACTTATAGATGTATTTCAGGGAAATAATATTCCTAAAAAATATAAAAATATTACTTTAAGTTTATTTTTACAAGACAAAAATCATACATTAAATGATATAGAAATTAATAATATTATTGATAAATGTATTTTAGAGTTAAAAAAAAGATTTCAAATTATATTAAGAAATGATATTAGTTATAATAAATAAATTTAAAAATTTTAGATTTTATATATAAAATAATTTAATTTAAAAATTTAATTTTTTTATTAGGTATAATAAATGTATGTAATTCTTATAAAAAGATAAAAAATGTTTACAGGTATTATTCAATCTATAGGTAAAATTAAAAAAATTTTTTTTAAAAAGAAAAAGTATTATATATATATAAAAACAAGTAAAAATTTTATTAAAAATTTAAGAATAGGAGAATCTATTTCAAATAATGGATGTTGTTTGACTATTGTAAATATACATAAAAATATTATGTTATTTAACGTAATACTTCATACTATAAATAATACAACTTTTAAAAAATCAAAAATTAATGATTATGTTAATCTTGAAAAACCAATAAAAACTAATAGTTTTTTTGGAGGACATATTGTATTAGGACATATTACTGATATTGCAATTATAACTAATATAGAAAATTATAATTTTTCTAAAATTTTATGGATTAAACCTAGTAATATTTTACAAATGAATTTTATTCCTATAAAAGGATCCATATGTATAGATGGCGTTAGTTTAACTATAGATAAAATATTTAAAAATCAATTTAGTGTAAATTTAATACCAGAAACATTATTAAAAACTACATTATCTAAAAAAAAAATTGATGATTATGTTAATATTGAAACAGATATTTATACTAGAAATATAATACAAACTGTCGAAAGATTATATAATAAAAATATTTCATATATTAAGGAATATAAATGATAAAAAAAAATAAAATTAATATTTTAAAAAAATTAAAAGATCGTAATATTTTATATCAAATGACTAATAAAAAAAAATTATTTACAATTTTAAATGAAAAAAATATTAATCTTTATTGTGGTTTTGATTTAACAGCTGATAGCCTACACATAGGCCACCTAATACAATTATTTACATTAAAATATTTTCAAGAATTAGGACATAAACCAATAATTGTATTAGGTGGCGCTACAAGTTTAATTGGGGATCCTAGTTTTAAATTTAAAAAAAGAAAAATGAATTCAATAGATATTATTAACATTTGGTTTTATAAAATTAGTATACAAATAAAAAATATTTTAGATTTTAATTGTGGTGAAAATAGTGCAATTATTATCAATAATTATGATTGGTTTCATAAAATTAATATTTTATTTTTTTTAAGAAAAATAGGAAAATATTTTTATGTTAATAATATGATAAATAAAGATTTTATTAAAAATAGAATGATAAATAAAGAAATAAATGGTATTTCCTTTACTGAACTTTCTTATAATTTATTACAATCTTATGATTTTGCTTATTTAAATAAAAATTTTAATGTTATCCTCCAATTAGGAGGATCTGATCAATGGGGAAATATTACATCAGGAATTGATTTAATAAAAAAAATGTATAAAAAAAAAGTTTTTGGAATAACAACAAATTTAATTATTAAAAACGATGGAACAAAGTTTGGAAAAACAGAAAAAAAAACAATATGGTTAGATAAAAATAAAACTAGCCCATATAAATTTTTTCAATTTTGGTTAAATATTCCAGATTCACTTATATTTAAATTTCTCTATATGTTTACTAATTTAGAGTTAGAAACTATTAATGATTTAAAAAAAAAAAAAAATAATATCAAAAAAAATAGTCCCCAATTTTTACTTGCAGAGTATATGACAAAAAAAATACATGGGGAATATAATTTAATTTTATCCAAAAAAATAACAAATATACTTTTTTACAAAAAAATACAAGATTTATCAAAAAATGATTATTCAATATTATTTAATAATATTAATAACATTATTATAGATAATAATAAAATATTTTCTTTACAAGAAGTATTAATTTTAAGTAAATTTGCATCTTCTTATTCACAAGCGTCTAAATTAATTACATCTAATTCTATATATATTAACAATGAAAAAATATCAATAATATCATTTGTATTTACTAAATATCACAAAAAATTTAATCATTTTACCTTATTACGTAAGGGTAAAAAAAATTTTTGTTTAATTTATTGGAAATTAATATAAAAATAAACAAAAAAAATCTTATGCGTTCTAGAGGATTTGAACCTCTGACCTTCACCATGTCATAGTGACACTCTACCAACTGAGTTAAGAACGCATAAAAAAACAACAATTTTATTAGATCATATTAATAATATTTAATCAACTCTTTTGTATTTTAATAATACGTAATATAATTAATATTACTGCAATTATTAATCCGACAATAAATCCTATCCAAAATCCTATAGGACCCATAGGATGTACAATTAAATTTGTCATAGATAAAATATAACCAACAGGAAAACCGATTATCCAACAAGATATAAAAGTAATAAAAAAAATAAATTTAGTATCTTTATAAGCTTTTAAAATACCACATCCTATTACTTGAATAGCATCTAAAAATTGATAAATAGATGCTAAAAATATTAATTTAGATGATAAATTTACAATATTCTGATTAGGATTATATAAAAAAGCAATTTTTTTTTTAAAAAAAAGACTTATTAAAATAATAAAAAAAGATAAAATAATACCTATAATTTGTGAAATCCAGCTAATTTTTTTAGCTTTATTTTTATAACCTAAACCTAAATAAAAACCTACTAATATCGTAGTTGCTATACTTAAAGATAATGGGATTACAAAAATAAAAGAACTAAAGTTTTGTGCTATTTGATGACTAATAATACTATCTATACCCATAGAAGAAATAAATAAAGAAACAACTGTAAATAATGTAATTTCAACAAAAATAGATAATCCGATAGGAAAACCTAATTTTAATAGTTTTTTTAAAATTTTTATATTAGGTTTATTAAATAAACTAAAATAATTTATGTTATTAAAATGTATTGAATTATACATCCATATCATGGTTATGATAGTTAATATTAAATATATTAATACTATAGATAAAGCACATCCTAAAATTCCTAAAGATGGTATATAACTAAAACCATAAATTAAAACATAATTAATTGGTATATATATTATTAAACCTACCCAACTAATGATCATATCAGGTATAGTTAATGAAAATGAAATACAAACACAACGTAATATTTGTAATAATAAATAACCTGGTATACTCCATATAATTATTTTTAAAAAAATTATTATTTTTGGAATTAAAATTTTATTAGTTAATAATAAATGTATAAAAAAATTTGTTTTATATAAAATTAATATTATGATAAATGATAGAATCATTGATAATAAATATGATTGCTGTATATATTTTATAATACTTTGTTGTTTATTAGATCCATGTAATTTTGTAATAATAGGTATTAAAGATAAAAAAATACCATGACAAAATAATAATAAAGGTACCCATATTGATGTACTTATTGATACTACAGCCATATCAATTTTATTAAAAGAACTTGATATAATCATATTTATGATATTAATTAAAAGATAAGCTATTTGTGTTAAAACTATTGGTACAGTAATATTAAATAATTTTTTTATTTCAATTAAATATTTATGCACATATATCCTTTTTATTAAAATTTAATTAAAAAATTTTACTTTTTTAAAATATAAAATTATTATATATATAATTATATTAATTTTAAATCATTTTAATAAATGAACGGATATTTTATGAAAATTTTCAATAAAATAAAAAAACAAATCAATGATAATCCTATTATTTTATATATGAAAGGAACTCCGAAAAATCCACAATGTGGATTTTCTGATAAAGCAGTAAAAATAATTTTATTTTATAAAGTTAAATTTACTTATATTGATATTTTAAAAAATTCTGATATTAGAATTTATTTACCTAAATATGCTGATTGGCCAACATTTCCTCAATTATGGGTAAATAATCAATTAATAGGAGGTTCTGATATATTATATATGTTACATATTAAGAATAAGTTAAAAAAAATTTTAAATTTCTAAAAAATATTTATTATATAACTAATATTTAACTATGGTGGCCATCCTCCTTTAGTTTTCCAATTATTAACTAATTTACAAAATAATTCAGCAGTACAATGAGCATCATATAATGCAGAATGTGCTTGATTACTATCGAATGAAATTCCAATTTTATGACATGATTTTGCTAATACAGTTTGTCCTAAAATTAATCCACACATAGATGTTGTATCAAATATTACAAAAGAATGGAACGGATTATATTTTTCCATTTTATTTCTTTTTACAGCTTCCATAATAAAACTATGATCAAAACTAGCATTATGAGCTACTATAACTGCTTTTTTACATTTATTTTTTTTTAAATCTTTAGTAATTTTTTTAAAAATAATTTTAAAAACTTCTATTTCAGTAATAGCACCTCTTAAAGAAGTATAAATATTAATACCATTAAAAGCTAATGCATCTTGAGAAATACTTGAACCTTTAAAAGGTAAAACATGAAAATGTAATGTTTTATTTTTTTTTAACCAACCATTATCCATTTTTAATGTAATTAAACATATTTCTAATATAGCATTATCTTTAGAATTAAAACCTGAAGTTTCAATATCTATTACAACAGGATAAAATCCTCTAAATCTATAAGGTAATAGATCTAATTTTGATAAATTATTCATTTTTATTTTTTAAAATTATTAAATATATTTAATAGTATATATTATATATATTATTAAATTATATTTTTATGTATAAAATTACAAGTATAAAATATTTTTATATATGTTTATATATTGAAAAAATATTTATATAATTAATAAAATTATTTTAACTAAAATAATTCTAATTAAAGGAGAAAAAATGTTTACAAAAATAATTAAATTTAAACAAAATAATTTTTTATTTTATGAAATTTATTTATATAATAATAAACCTGAACTTATATATAATGCAATAAAAAAAAAAATACAACATTCTCCTGTATTTTTTAAAAAAATGCCAGTTATTGTTAATATTTATTATATAAAAAATGAAATAAATTGGGAAAAAGTTTATAATGCTATTAATTCAACAGGAATTAATATTATAGGAATTAATGGTAATGGATGTAATAATAAAAATATTATTAAAATTGTAAATAATACTGGCACACCTATTTTATTTACTAATAATAAAAATTATAAAAAAACTCAAAATGTTAGTATTAATAAAAAAAAAGTAAATAATAATATAAATAGTATAAAATCAAAATCTATTATTAAAATAATTAAAGAAAAAGAATCTTTATCAACAAAAAAAGATATTTATTATAAAAAAAGTAAAATTATTTATAATCCAATTAGATCTGGACAACAAGTTTATGCTTATAATAGTGATTTAATTATTATAAATAATGTTAGTACAGGAGCTGAATTAATAGCAGATGGTAATATTCATATTTATGGTTTTATGAGAGGAAAAGCTTTATCAGGAGCTAATGGAAATAAAAATTGTCAAATTTTTTGTAATCAACTATATGCTGAATTGTTATCAATTGCTGGTGAATATTTACTTCAAAATCAAATTCCTAAAAAATTTTTAGGAAAATCATCAAGAATATATTTAAAAAATAAAATTTTAAAAATAAAATTATGTAATTAAATTTTATTAGATTACTATTAAGGAGATTCTTAATGCGTATAATTGTTGTAACCTCTGGTAAAGGTGGTGTAGGGAAAACTACTTCTAGTGCAGCTATAGCTATTGGGTTAGCTAAAAATGGAAAAAAAACTGTTGTTATTGATTTTGATATAGGATTACGTAATTTAGATTTAATCATGGGTTGTGAAAAAAAAGTTGTTTATGATTTTATCAATGTTTTACAAGGAGAAGTAACATTAAATCAAGCTTTAATAAAAGATAAAAAATATGAAAATTTATATGTATTACCTACTTCTCAAACAGAAAATAAAGATGCATTAACTTATAATGGAGTAGAAAATATTTTAAAAAATTTAAATATAATGAATTTTGATTTTATCATATGTGATTCACCTGCAGGAATTGAAAAAGGAGCATTAATTGCATTATATTTTGCTGATGAAGCTATTATTATTACTAATCCTGAAGTTTCTTCTGTTAGAGATTCTGATAGAATTTTAGGCATAATTTCATCAAAATCTAAAAAAGCTAAAAATAAAGAAAAACCAATTAAAGAATATTTATTACTTACACGTTATAATCCTATTAGAGTAAATTGTGGAGATATGTTAAGTATTGATAATATTATTGAAATTTTAGGCATTCAAATAATAGGTGTAATTCCAGAAGATTATTTAGTATTAAGAGCGTCAAATCAAGGTAAAAGTATTATTTTACACAAAAATTCTAATGCATCTTTAGCATACAAAGATACTGTTAAACGTTTATTAGGAGAAAAAATTCCTTTACGTTTTATAAAAAAAGAACAAAAAAATTTTTTACAACGTTGGTTTTGGAAATAATATAAATATTAAAAATTTTTTATTTAAAAAACTGCTAATTTTGCTAAAAAAAAGAATTTAAATTATTATTATTTCTGAAAAATCTAAAAAAGATATATCCTTACTGTATTTTACAATAAAAAAAGATATTAAAAGTGATTTCTAAATATACGAAAATAAATTCAAAAATAATTAATATAAAAATATATAATAAAAAAAATAATATATTAACATTAAAATTAAACATTATTTTACCTAAAACAAAAAAATATTAAACAAAAAATAATAAATAAAACATTTATATATATTAAAATATATTTTTAATATAATTTATTTGGTAGTGTTTTTTTATTTTTTTTTTATTAAAAAATATAGTGCTGATAATACTAATAATATCTTCTGAAGAATAAGATTTATTAATAAATATTATTTCAAGATTTTTATTTAATATTTTTTTAACATTATTTTGAATATATTGATCTATATCAGATATTAATGTAAATATTCCTTTTAATAAAATTATTTTTTTAAAAAAAATATCATAACTTAATAAACATTCACTTTTTTTACCTATCCATAAACCTTTTAAAGTCCTTTTATATACAGCAAAATATAATAAATTTTTATTACATTTTATAACAGATATAACATTTTTAATTTTTTTTATTTTCCAGGATTGTTCAGCTAAAATCATTAAATGAGATATTCCTATTTTAGGAATATTTAAAACATAGGAAAGACTTTCTATTATTGCTATACCTATTCTTAAACTTGTAAAATTTCCTGGTCCTAAATTATATCCTAATAAGGATATTTGAGACAAAGTAATATTTTTTTCTTGTAAAAAATTATTAAGTAATTGTAATATACATTTTATATGA
>NZ_CP046200.1:107793-141270 GCF_012569525.1 Enterobacteriaceae endosymbiont of Donacia piscatrix
AATAAGGATATTTGAGACAAAGTAATATTTTTTTCTTGTAAAAAATTATTAAGTAATTGTAATATACATTTTATATGAGAATAAGGAGAATATTGTATTTTATTATAAATAATATCATCTTTTTTTAGAGATAGTAAACAATATTCAGTAGATGTATCAATTATTAAAATATTATTTTTCATATAGATATTAATTAATATAAATTTATTGTTTAAAATAAAAATTATGTTATAATTTTACTGTTTTAATAAAATTTATGATTATTTTATCATTAATTATAATATAATTTTTCATGAAATCAAATATGAAATATTAGTTTAATTTGATTATTATTTTAATAAATTTTTTTAAAAATATAATTATTATTTATTTTTTTATGAAATTTTAAAAAAAATAATAATTATAATGAGGAACAAACTCATGACAACAATAGTTAGTGTAAGGAGAAATGGTAATGTAGTTATTGGTGGTGATGGACAAGCAACTTTTGGTCATATTATAATGAAAGGAAATGTAAAAAAAATTCGTAAATTGTATAATGATACGGTGGTTGCTGGTTTTGCTGGTGGTACTGCCGATGCTTTTACTCTTTTTGAATTATTTGAACAAAAATTAGAAATACATCAAGGACATTTAATTAAATCAGCAGTTGAATTAGCAAAAGATTGGAGAACAGATCGTATTTTACGTAAATTAGAAGCATTATTAGTAATAGCAGATAAAATTACTTCTCTAATTATTACAGGTAGTGGAGATGTTATACAACCTGAAAATAATATAGTAACTATCGGTTCTGGTGGCCCATATGCACAAGCATCAGCTCGTGCTTTATTCGAAAATACTAATTTAAGTGCATATGAAATAGTAAAAAAATCTTTAAATATAGCTGGAGATATTTGTATATATACAAACCATAATTTTACTATTGAAGAATTACCATCTAAATAATTATAAGGAAAATTTTCACTATGTCTGAAATGACCCCAAAAGAAATTGTAAATGAATTAGATAAATTTATTATTGGCCAAAAAAGTGCAAAAAAGGCAGTTGCAATTGCTTTAAGAAATCGTTGGCGTCGTATACAATTAGATGAAAATTTAAGATTAGAAGTAACACCTAAAAACATATTAATGATAGGTCCTACAGGTGTAGGAAAAACAGAAATTGCACGTAGATTAGCAAAATTAGCTAATGCACCTTTTATTAAGGTAGAAGCGACTAAATTTACTGAAATTGGTTATGTAGGAAAAGAAGTAGATTCTATTATTCGCGATTTAACTGATGTTGCAATAAAAATGATAAGAATACAATCATTTAATAAAAATTGTTATAGAGCAAAAGAAATGGCAGAAGAAAGAATTATTAATGTATTAATACCTAATAAAAGCTATTGGAATAAAAATGATGATATTGAATCTATCCGTAAAAAATTAAAAAATAAATTAAAAAATGGATTATTAGATAATCAAGAAATTGAAATTAATTTATCTAGTACCCCTATGGGTATTGAAATTATGGCACCACCTGGGATGGAAGAAATGACTAGTCAATTACAATCTTTATTCCAAAATTTAGGAGGAAATAAACAAAAAAAACGTAAATTAAAAATTAAAGATGCAATTAAGCTATTAATAGAAGAAGAAGCTAACAAATTAGTTAATAATGAAGATATTAAACAAAAAGCTATAGAGGCAGTAGAACAAAATGGTATAGTTTTTTTAGATGAAATAGATAAAATTTGTAGAAGAAGTAATAATGTATCTTCTGATATTTCTAGAGAAGGTGTACAAAGAGATTTATTACCTTTAGTTGAAGGATGTACAGTATCAACAAAACATGGTATGGTTAAAACAGATTACATTTTATTTATTGCTTCAGGATCATTTCAAATTTCAAAACCTTCTGATTTAATACCCGAATTACAAGGTAGATTACCTATTAGAGTAGAATTGAAAGCATTAACTAGCAATGATTTTGAAAGAATTCTTATAGAGCCTAATGCGTCTATAACAGTTCAATATAAAGCTTTATTAGCTACAGAAAAAGTAGATATTATCTTTACGAAAGATGGTATAAAAAAAATAGCAGAATCTGCTTGGAAAGTTAATGAAACAACAGAAAATATAGGAGCTAGAAGATTACATACTGTACTTGAATATTTAATGTCAGATATTTCTTATAATACTGATGAATATAATAATAAATCAATTATTATTGATGAAAAATATGTAAGTCAACATCTTGATTCACTTGTTATTAACGAAGATATTAGTAGATATATTTTATAATATTTAGAGTTTTTATTTAAAATTATTAAATGTTGTTTTTTAAACTTTAGAAATTTAAAATAAAATTCAATTAATAAATATTTAAATCAAGAATTTCTTATTTTTAAGATTTTAATAACATCTTTTAAATTAATATTTTTTATTTTTAATAAAACTATTAAATGATATATTAAGTCTGCTGTTTCTTGTATAGTTTTTTTTTTATTATTATCGTTTGCTGCTATAATAGTTTCTATAGCTTCTTCTCCTACTTTTTGAGTAATTCTTTTTACCCCACTTTGATATAATTTATAAGTATATGAAGATTCTATAGAAAATTTTTTTTTTTTATCCAAAATTTTTTCTAATAAATATAAAAAAGTAAAATCAGATATTGTTTTTTTAAAACAACTATTTTCATTTAAATGACATGTATTATTTATAGAAATAACTAATATAAGAAGTGTATCTTTATCACAATCAGTTGTAATTTTTTTTACATATAAAAAATTACCTGTTGTTTCTCCTTTAGTCCATATTTTTTTTTTAGTTCGAGAAAAAAATGTAACTTTTTTAGTTTTTAAAGTAATATTAAGAGATTCCTTATTCATATAAGCATGCATAAGTATTTGTCCAGAAATTTTATGTTGTATTATAGTTGGAATTAATCCATTTGTTTTAACCCAATTTAAATTATTTAAAAAATTTAACATATTCTTACCTCAATATTTTTTTTATGCAAAAATTTTTTTAATGTTTTAATATTAATAATATTTTTATGAAATACTGATGCAGCTAAAGCACCATCAACATTTATTTTTTTTTGAAAAACATTATAAAAATCTTCTACAGAACCTGCACCTCCAGATGCTATTAAAGGTATTTTACAAATTTTTCTTATTTTTTTTAAAAAATTTATATCATAACCATTACATAATCCATCTTGATTCATCATATTTAAAACTATTTCACCTGCTCCTAATTTTTGGACATATTTTATCCATTCAGTTGTTTCCCAATTTGTTATTTTTATATTTTTTTGATTACCAGTATATTTATAAACATAATATTTTTGGGTTTCCTTGTCATACCAAGAATCTATTCCTATAACAATACATTGTTTACCAAAATAATTAGATAATTTACTTATTAAATTAGGATTATTTAATGCAGGAGTATTAATTGATATTTTTTCTACTCCTAAATGTAATATTTTAGCAGCATCATCTATAGATGTAATTCCTCCTGCAACACAAATTGGGATACTAATAATCTTAGAAATTTCAGATATCCATCTTTTATTAACTAATTCTTTATTAATTGATGCATTTATATCATAAAATACTAATTCATCAGCACCATCTTTATCATATTTTTTAGCTAAAGATAAAATATTTCCTATAATTTGATGATTTTTAAATTGTTTTCCTTTAACTACTACATCTTTTTTTACATCTAAACAAGGAATTATCCTTTTTGCCAACATAAATTAGCCTCTTTAATAGTAAATTTTTTTTCTAAAAATGCTCTTCCTATAATTATATCTTTTACTCCAGTATTTTTTAAATTAATAATATCTTGTAAGGAAGATATACCTCCTGAAGCTTGAAATGATATTTCAGGATATTTTTTAACTATTTCAGTATATAAATTTATATTTGGTCCTAAAAAAGTTCCATCTCGAGAAATATCTGTACATAAAACATATTTTAAACCTAAATATAAAAATTTTTCTATAATATCTTCAAAAATTATATTACTTGTATTTTGCCATCCATTAATAAAAATTATTTTTTCATTATTTTGATTATATTTTATATCTAAAGCTAAAATAATAGAAAATGGATTATATAATTTAAATATTTTTTTTATATTTTCAAAATTTTGTAGGATAAAAGATCCTAATATAACTTGAGAATTAGGTATTAAATTAAAAATAAAATCTATATCTTTTTTAGATCTTATACCTCCCCCAATTTGTATTGGAGGTAAATGATATTTAGAAATTTTTTTTAATAACATTAATTGTTTTTTATCAGGATTTTTTGCGCCATCCAAATCTATAAGATGAATTTTATGAACATTTTCTTTAATATATTTTTTTATATAAAAAGTAGGTGTGTATAAATATTCACGTTTTAAATTAAATTTACCTTGATGTAATCTAACTACTTTACCTTTTATTAAATCAATTGCTGGGATAATCATATTTATAATTTCACATATTTAAAAAATTTTTAATTAATTGAATACCATTAATTCCTGATCTTTCTGGATGAAATTGTACTCCAAAGAAATTTTTTTTTTGAATAACTGAACTGAACATTTTTCCATAAGTAGTTGTAGCTATTGTATAATTATTCATACATATACTATAACTATGTGAAAAATAAAAATAAGAATTTCTATTAATTTTATTAAATAATGGTGATTTAATAGTATTATTTACTTTATTCCATCCCATATGAGGAATAGGAATGTATTTATTATCCATTAAATGGACAGAATAATCTATAATACCTAATGTTAGGGTACCCCCATTTTCTTCACTATATTGTCCAAATATTTGCATTCCTAAACATATTCCTAAAATATCTATTTTACAATTTTGAATTAATTGAATTAAATTATCTTTTTTTAATTTTTTTATTATAGATTTAGCAGAACCTATACCTGGTAAAAAAATTTTATCAGCATTTGAAATTAAATTTTTATTATTTGTAATTTTAGAGTTAAATCCTAATTTTTTTATAGTAAATTTTAAAGAACAAAAATTACCACAAGAAGTATCTATAATAACAATTTTCAATTTAAAACTCCTTTTGTGCTAGGAATAATATTATGTTCAATTTTGATAGCTTGTTTTAAAGAACAAGCAAATGCTTTAAATAAACTTTCAATTTTATGATGATCATTTTCTCCAGTTACTTTTAAATGTATGTTACATAACATAGAATATGATAATGAATAAAAAAAATGTTTAATCATTTCAGTATTTAAATCTCCAATCTTTTGGTATTTAAATTGTACATCATATTGTAAATATGGTCTTCCTGATAAATCTAATGAACATTGTGCTAATGATTCATCCATTGGCAATAAAAAACCAAATCTGTTAATACCCTTTTTATTGCCGATTGCTTTAGTGAAAGCTTTTCCTAAAGCAATAGCAATATCTTCTATTGTATGATGATCATCAATAAATAAATCTCCATTACTATAAATATTTAAAGTAAAACCTCCATGTATTGCTATTTGTTCTAACATGTGATCTAAAAAATTAATTCCAGTATTAATATTACATTTACTAAATTTATCTAAAAATAATTCTACATATATTATAGTTTCTTTTGTTATTTTTCTTATTATAGCATATCTTTTTATTGATGTTAATTTAGCTAAAATATCTAACCAATTACAAGTTTTTTTATTATATAAAATACCTTTAATACCAATATTATTAGCTAATTTCATATCAATAATACGATCCCCTATAACATAGCTATTTTTTTTATCTAAAGAATTATTTAAATATTGTTTTAACATTGTTATATTTGGTTTTCTACATATGCATTTTTCATAAGAAAAATGAGGACAAATAAGAATATTTTCAAACTCTATATTTTGTGATTTAAATATATTAATCATGAAATTATGAGGAATATTAAAAGATTCATATGGGAAAAATTCTGTACCTAACCCATCTTGGTTAGTAACCATAATAAATAAATAAGAAAGTTTTTTTAATCTCGATAGTGTAAGAATAACGTTTTTTTCAAAAAATAATTTATTAATATGATCAATTTGAAAATTATTTTTAGGTTCAGATATTAAGGTACCATCTCTATCTATAAAAAGTATTTTTTTAAGCATAAATTATTTCTTATAAAATTAATTAAGATATTTTTTGTAATGTAAAAAATAATTTTTTACATTCATCAAATGTTCCTATTGTAATTCTTAAACAATTATTTAGTATTTTTTCATGGTTTTGATTTCGTACAATTATATTATTTTCATTTAAAATATCAAAAATAATTTTTGAATTATAAAATTTTACTAAGATAAAATTAGTTTTACTAGTAAAAATTTTTTTTATACAACTACAATTACTTAATTTTTTTATTAACCATTTTTTATTATTTATAATTGTTTTAACATTATTATTCATAATAACTAAATTTTTTGTACTTAAAGCTTGTATTGCAATATCTAAAACTGGAATAGATATTGGATATGGTGCTATAACTTTAAGTAATATATTTATAATATATTTGTTTGTTAAAATAAAACCACAACGTAAACCTGCTAAACCAAATGCTTTAGATAAAGTTCTTAATATAATTAAATTTTCATATTTATTAATTAAATAAATCATAGTATGATTTAAACAAAATTCAATATATGCTTCATCAATAACAATTATTATTTTATTTTTTGTTAATTCTAATAATTGTATTATATTATCTTTATTTAAAATATTTCCTGTAGGATTATTAGGATTGCAGAAATAGATAATTTTAATATTTTTAAGATTTTTTTTAATTTCATTAAAATTTATTTTCCAATTATCATTAATACTAAAAATCATTAAATATTTAATATTTAATATTTCAGCAGTAACACGATACATATCGTATGTAGGAGGACAAAATAAAATTTTGTCATATTCTTGATTACAAAATGTTCTCATAATTATATCTATACCTTCATCTGCTCCTCTAGTAATTAAAATATTTTCATTATTTAAATTAATATATTTACTATAAAAATTAAGTAATTCTTTAGGTTGTTGTTCTGGATATCTATTCAATATTCTATTATTAATAGAAAATAATGAAATAATAGGAGATTCATTTGCATTTAACATAATTTTATTATTAATATTATTTTTATATAATAATCTTGCTGATTTATATGGAATTAAATTTAGAATATTTTTTTTAACTATTTGATTAATATTTTTAATTTTTTTTTTTTGTTGATTTATAAAATTTTTTCTTATTGTTACAGAATTACTATGACCTAACAAATTTTCTGTTTTTGCCATAGTTTCTACTGTAAAAGAAATATTTAATAAACCATTTTTTGTTAATTTTTGTACAGATATTTTTTTTTGAAAATCAGAAATACTTAAACAAGAATAAGTTGAAGCATAACCATATGTAGGCAAAACATGGTTAGTTCCAGAAGCATAATCTCCTACTGATTCAGGAGCCCAATTACCTAAAAAAATAGATCCTGCATTAATAATATTAGATAAAATTTCTTTATAATTTTTACATTGAATAATAAGATGTTCAGGTGAATATGTATTCACTATATTAATACATTCATCTATATTATCCACTATTATAATGTAACTATTATTAAGTGATTTTACTATTATATTTTTTTTAGGTATTTTTTTTAATTGTTTAAAAATATTTTGTTTAACTAATTTTCCAATTTTTTCTTCAGTAGTTATTAATAATACTTGTGAGTCAATACCATGTTCTGCTTGTGATAATAAATCTGCTATAATAAATTTATAATTTGCTGATTCATCTGCAATAATCATTAATTCTGATGGACCAGCTGGCATATCTATAGAAGTTTTATTAAAAAAATTAGTATTATTACTAACTTGTTTTTTAGCTTCTGTAACATAAATATTTCCAGGACCAAAAATTTTATCTACTTTATTAACAGATTTTGTTCCATAAGCCATAGCTGCTATAGCATGTGCACCTCCTATTTGAAATATATTTTGTATATTACATAAATTAGCGGCAAATAAAATTTCATTAGAAATTGGTGGAGGAGAACATAAAATAATATTAGGACATAATGCTATTTGTGCCGGTATTCCTAACATTAATACTGTAGAAAATAATGATGATGTTCCTCCTGGAACATATAACCCTATTTTAGATATAGGACGAAAAATATGACTACAAAATACTCCAGGTATAATTTCAATTATTTTTTTTTTTATAATTTGATATTTATGAAATTTATAAATATTATTATATGCATTTTGTATTGCATTTTTTACATTATGATTTATATGAAATTTTGAATTAAATATTTGTTCTTTATTTATTTGTAAATTATCAATTTTAATTTTATCAAATAATAAACTATATTTTTTTAAAGCAATATCACCATTTTCTTTAACTTGTTTTAAAATATTTTTTACATTATTCTTAATTTTTTTATCTATAAAAGATAGAGGTCGAGACAATATTCTTTTTTTGTAATTTTTATTACAATTTTTCCAATAAATAATATTATTTATAATATTCATTATTACTCCATAATTTTTCAATAGGAAAAATTAAGATAGAATTAATTTTTAATAATTTTAATTTTTCTATTATTTTTCAAAATAATTTTTTATATTTTTATATATATCAATATGTAATGAAATTTTTTCTGTTTCTCCTATTAATAGTAAAATAATTAAATTTTTTTATATATGATAATAATAAAAATGCTTATTTTAATTTTTTACTTGAAATATGTAAAGTAATATATTTTGATGTTTTTGTTTGAATTATTCCTTTGATTCTAGTTAATAATTTATTTATTAATTTTTGTTTAAAATATGATATTTTATCATAACGTTGTACTAAACATGCTTGAGAATTATATATAACTTCTACTTCTTTAATACCATTTGCTTCTAATGTTGCTCCTGTAGAAACTAAATCACAAATAACATCAGATAAACCAACTTTTGGTGCTAATTCTACTGAACCATTTAAAATGCAAAACTTAAATTTGATATGATGTTGATGAAGATACTTTTTTAATAAATTAGGATAAGATGTTGCAATACAAGTATTTTGTAAAGATTTTAATCCTAAATAATTTTTATTTATAGGTATTGCTATTGATAATCGACATATACCAAAATCTAATTTACGTAATATTATATATTTTGCATTATAACCCTTAGATACTCTATTTAATACTTCTTCTTCTAAAACATTTTTACCTATAATTCCTAAATCAACAACACCTTCCATAATTAAATTAGGAATATCGTCATCACGTACTCTTAAGATATCAATTGGCATATTTTCTGCAAAAACTATTAACCGTTGTTGTCGTAAATTAATTTTAAGACCACAATTCTTTAATAGTTTACTAGTTTCATTACTTAAACGACCAGATTTTTGCATAGCTATACGTAAACGATTATTATCTAACATACTATATACCTTTATTAAAAATAATTTAGTTTAAATTTAGAACATAAATGTAATTTTAAAATTAATTAGTTAATTTAAACTTAAAGAAGTTATGTTAAAATAACAACTATTTTTTATAATTTTACATAAGTATTTAAAATTTTTAATTTTTTATTTTTATATATCCTAAATCTTCTTCTATAGGATTTTTAGCTAAAATACGAGCTAGTTTATCACATCGCTTATTTATAAGATGAGATGAATGACTTTTAATCCATTTCCATGAAATTTTATGATGAATTAAAGATAATTCTAATCTTTTCCACAAGTCGATATTTTTTACTTTTTGTTTATTATTACGTTTCCAATTAGATTTTTTCCAATTATATATCCATTTTGTAATTCCTTTTTTTAAATATTTACTGTCAGTAGTTATTATAATATTACAATTTTCTTTTAAAGATTCTAACGCGATTATAGAGGCCATTAATTCCATTCTATTATTAGTTGTTAAAAAAAAACCTTTAGTTAAAATTTTTTCATATTTATGATATTGTATAATAGCAGCGCATCCTCCTGGACCTGGATTATTTATACAAGAACCATCTGTAAAAATTTTTATATTTTTATACATATTTTTTTATTAAAATTAATATTACTTATATAACAAATATGAAAAAATTAAATATACGTCAAGTAGTTTTAGATACAGAAACAACTGGAATGAATTCGTTTCCTCCATATTATATAGGACATCGTATTATTGAAATAGGAATTATAGAAATTATTAATCGTAATATTACTAAAAATTATTTTCACGAATATATAAATCCACAAAAAATAATAAGTAAAGAAGCATTTAATATTCATGGTATTTCTAATAAATTTATATCTAAAAAACCAATTTTTGCTAAAATTGTACATAATTTTTTAAATTATATTAAAGAATCAGAACTTATCATTCATAATGCTCAATTTGATGTTGATTTTTTAAATTATGAATTATCATTATTAAAAAATAATTTACCTAAAATTGAAGATATTTGTACAATTACAGATACATTAAAAATAGCTAGAAATATATTTCCTGGAAAAAGAAATTCTTTAAATTCTTTGTGTTCACGGTTTAATATAGATAGAAGTGAACGTACTTTACATGGTGCTTTATTAGATGCAAAGCTCTTATCACATGTCTTTTTATCTATGACTACTAAACAAAATAATTTTAAATTAGAATTATTAAAAGAAAAAAATAATATAATTCATATTAATGATTTTAAAAAATTTTTTAAAACAAAAAAAAAATTATTAATTATAATAAAAGCTTCTAATGAAGAATTAAAATTACATAATTTAAAATTAAATTTAATTAAAAAAAAATGTGGTTTTATTTTATGGAAATAAAAAAAAATTATTGATAATAATAATATATTCTTCTATAATATAGAATATGGTGCGATAGTTCAGTTGGTTAGAATACCGGCTTGTCACGCCGGGGGTCGCGGGTTCAACTCCCGTTCGCACCGTATATTTAGAATTTAAAATAGAAATATTATAGATATTATCTAGTCGTTATTAATCCATAAAACACAAGATTTGTTATATAATTCTAAGTTATTTTTAATAATATTTATTAAATCTGAACAAATTTCTTTTTTATTTATAAAATCATTTATCCAAAAAAAAACACTAAAATTAATAGAACTATTAGTAATCCCATCAACAACAACATTAACAATAGAATTTTTTATTATTTTATCATTTAGTGAAATAGTATCTAATAAAATTTTTTTAATTGTATTAATATCATTTTGTATTAATTCTCTTGAAAGACTTAAAGTAATTTTGTTACGATATTCATTTGATTTAGAAAAATTTATTATATTTTCTGTTAAAATCTTTCCATTAGGTACTGATATAATATTTCCATCAAATGTTTTTAAAAGAGTACAAAAAATTTCTACATTAGTTATTTTACCAGTTACATTACTTATATTAATATAATCTCCTACTTTAAAAATGCGAAAAGTAATAATTAATAATCCTGAAGCTAAATTTGCTAATGCACTTTGCCATGCTAAACCTATTACTAATCCTATAGTACCAAATGCAGCAAAAATTGATGATGTTCTTAACCCAATACTACTTAAAGCACTAACTATAACAAAAATAATAAAACTATATTTAAAAACATTTGTGAGAAATCCGATAGTAATCGGATCTATATTCCTTTTAGTAAAAACATTTCTTATAGTTTTAGTACTAAATTTAACACTCCATAATCCAAAAAATAAAACCATACCTGCTAAAATAAAATGTTCACATTGATATAAAATAAAAATTTTATTTTTAAATATCCACATTTTTATAAAATCTAATACACTAATAAACTTATTCATATTTTAATAATCCATTGTATAAAATAATTTGTATTTTGTTTTATAATTTAAATAATTTAGTTTTTATAATATATTAATTGCATTTAATTCTTTAAATGTTCTTTCTAATCGTTTTTTCATAGAAATTTGTGATGCTCTAATCCATGATCTAGGATCATAATATTTTTTATTAGGTTTATTTAAACCTTCTGGATTACCTAATTGTTTTTGTAAATAAAATTTATATTTTTTATAAAAATTTAATATACCTTTCCATGTAGCCCATTGGGTATCTGTATCAATATTCATTTTAACAACACCATATCTTATGGCTTGTTTGATTTCTTTTATTGACGATCCAGAACCTCCATGAAATACAAAATTTATAGGATTTTTATATAGATGATGTTTTTTACTAATAAATTTTTGTGATTTTTTTAAGATTTTAGGTAATAATTTTATATTTCCTGTTTGATATACTCCATGTACATTACCAAAAGAAGCAGCAATAATAAATTGTGAACTAATTAATTTTAATTTTTCATATGCATAATTTACATCATTAGGATCAGTATATAATAATTTTTTATTTAAATTACTATTATTAATACCGTCTTCTTCACCTCCGGTACATCCTAATTCTATTTCTAATGTCATTTGCATTTTTGACATTCTTTTTAAATAAGAACTACATATTTTAATATTATCTTTTATCGATTCTTTAGATAAATCTATCATATGTGATGAAAACAAAGATTTTTTATATTTCAAATAATATTTTTCATTTTCATATAATAAATCATTAATCCAAGATAACTTATTTTTTGGGCAATGATCAGTATGTAAAATAACTGGTATACCATAATATTGTGCAGTGTTATGAACATGTTTAGCTCCAGATATAGCACCTATTATAGATGCTAATCTAGGATTAATTATTTGTAATCCTTTACCAGCAATAAAAGCAGCTCCTTCATTTGAAAATTGGATAATTACTGGAGATTTCATCTTTGCTGCAGTTTCTAATACTATATTAATAGAATCAGTACCTACACAATTAATGGCTGGTATAGCAAAATTATTTTTTTTAGCTATTTTAAATATAGTTTGTACATCATGACCAACAACTACACCAGGTTTTACATAATTTAAAATTTTAGACATAATATACACTTTACATTTAATAATTTTTTATTAGATATTTTATAATTTTAATTATAAGATTTCATTTTATGAAATATTTTCTAATAGAGTTGTAACAGGTAATTTGTTTTTTTCTATATATTTTAAAAAAGCTCCCCCACCTGTAGAAATATAAGAGATTTTATTAAAAACATTAAATAATTCTAGTGCAGCTAATGTATCTCCTCCACCTACAATAGAAAAAATATTATTATCAATAATAGCATTAATAATACTTTCAGTACCTTTTCTAAAATTTTTAAATTCGAATACTCCAACTGGTCCATTCCATAAAACAGTTTTAGCTTTTTTAAGTTCATTTTGAATTATATTTATAGTTTTATGTCCTATATCTAAAATTTTTTCATTTTTTGAAATATTAGTAATTTTTTTTGTTTTTATTAAAGTATTATTTGAGTTAGTTGTACTAACAATACAATCAATGGGAATAATTATATTTTTACATTTTTGAATTATTTCTTGAGCTAATAAAATTGCATTAGGTTCATATAATGAATTACCAATATTATTATTTAATGCAATTAATGTATTAGCGATACCTCCTCCTACAATAACTTTATCTGATAATTTAGATAATTTTTTTAAAATATTAAATTTAGTTGATATTTTTGATCCACCAATGATTGATATTATTGGTTTTAAAGGATTTTTTAAAAATTTTGTTAGATTTTTTATTTCATTTATTAATAAAAAACCTGCACAAGATTGTTTAGCAAATTTGATAATACCATAAGTAGAAGAATGAATACGATGAGAAGTTGCAAATGCATCCATTACAAAAATATCACATAAAGATGCATATTTTTTAGCTAATTTTTCATTATTACTTTTTTCACCAATATTAAAACGCACATTTTCTAAAAGAATAATTTCGTTATCTTTAAATTTTAAACCATTTAAATAATCTTTTTTTAAAATAACTTTATGATTTAAAATTTCTGTTAAATATATACTTATTTTTTTAAGAGATAAAGAATTATTATATTTTCCCTCAACAGGATTTCCTAAATGAGAAGCTATAATAATCTTACATTTTTTATTTAAAGCATATTTAATAGTAGGTAATGATAATTTAATTCTAATATCTGATTTAATATTACCATTTAAATCTATTGGTACATTTAAATCAGATCTAATTAATATTATTTTATTTTGAATATTTAAATCTAAAATACTTAACATAAATGTTTTAATCCTATTTTTTTTAATTAAAAAATGATTAATTATATAATTTAAAAAAATTTTTTATTTTTGATAAAATATTTTCAATAGTAAAACCAAATTTTTTAAACAATTTTTTTTCAGAAGCAGAATATCCAAAAGTATTTATACCAATAACAATACCAGTTAAACCTACATATTTATACCAAAAATCTTTAGATCCTGCTTCAATTGCTATTTTACATTTTACATAACTAGGTAATACATAATTTTTATATTCTTTACTTTGTTTATCAAAAATATCAGTAGAAGGCATAGATATAACTCTAACTTTATATTTTAAAATAGATAATTTTTCATATACTTTAATAGCTAAAGATACTTCTGATCCAGTAGCTATTAATATAATTTGAGGATTTTTATCTATACAATCTTTTAAAATATAGCCTCCATATGATATATATGATATAGTTTTTTCATTTCTTTTTTGTGTAGGTAAAATTTGTCTTGATAAAACTAAAATAGTTGGTTTTTTTTTATTTTCAATACCTATTTTCCACGCTATAGCTGTTTCAATTACATCACATGGACGCCAAATATTTATATTGGGTATTAATCTTAAACTAGATAATTGTTCTATTGGTTGGTGTGTTGGTCCATCTTCTCCTAACCCTATAGAATCATGAGTATAAATCATTATATTTCTAATTTTCATTAATGCTGCCATTCTTATGGCATTACGACAATAATCTGAAAAAACTAAAAAAGTAGCTGTATAAGTAATAAATCCATTATATAAAGAAATACCATTAGAAATGGCAGTCATGCCAAATTCTCTTACACCATAATAAATATAATTACCATCTTTAAATTCATTAATTGGTTTAGAACTATCTAATATAGTTAAATTACTATGAGATAAATCTGCAGAACCACCTAATAATTCAGGTAGTAATTTTGAATATTTTTGTAGAATATATTGTGATGATTGTCTTGTTGAAAAATTTAAATTGCTATTATTTAATTCTAAAAGAAATTTATTAATTTTATTTTCCCAATCATAAGGAAGAATTTTACTAATTCTTCTTTTAAATTCTTTTGCTAAAATTGGAAATTTATAACAATAATTTTTAAACATCTTTTTCCATTTTTGTTCTTTTATATAACCTATTTTTTTTGCATCCCACGCTTTATAAATATATGAAGGAATTTCAAAAGATTTAAAATTCCATTTTAAATGTTTTCTTGTTAATAAAACTTCTTTTTTTCCTAAGGGTGATCCATGTGAAATATTTTTACCTGCTTTATTAGGTGAACCAAAAGCAATAATTGTGTTACAAATTAATAATGATGGTTTATTATTTGTATTTGATTTAACTTTTTTAATAGCTTTTTCTATAATTTCAGAATTGTGACCATCTATATTAGATAATACATTCCAACCATAAGATTCAAATCTTTTTTTAGTATTTTCATTAAACCATCCTTTAATATTTCCATCTATAGATATTTGATTATTATCATAAAATACTATTAATTTTTTTAATTTTAATGTTCCAGCCAATGAACAAACTTCATGTGAAATACCTTCCATTAAACATCCATCACCTACAAAAACATAAATATAATGATCAATAATATTAAAATTTAATTTATTAAATTGTGCAGATAATATTTTTTCTGCTATAGCCATACCAACAGCATTCGCTAATCCTTGTCCTAAAGGACCTGTACTAGTTTCAATACCTGGAGTATTTAATTCTGGATGTCCTGGTGTTTTAGAATTTAATTTACGAAAATTTTTTAAATCAGAAATAGATAAATTATATCCAGTAAGATGTAATAAACTATAAAGTAACATTACACAATGTCCATTAGATAAAATGAATCTATCACGATTTATCCACATAGGATTACTAGGATTATGATTTAAAAATTTACGCCAAAGTGCTTCTGCTATATCTGCCATTCCCATTGGAGCTCCAGGATGTCCTGAATTAGCATTTTCTATAGAATCTATACTTAAAAATCTAATAGCATTAACTATATCTTTTCTAAAATTCATAATATACTTTATCCCTAAATTTAAAAATATTTCATAAAAAAATCTTTATATAAAGAAATATATAGGTAAAATGTTTTAAAATCTATTTATTGTAATTTTAAAATTTTTAATAAATTAAAAATTTTAATTTTATATGCATTTTTTTTAAAAAAATATATAATAAAATTATTAAAGTATTTATGGGAAATAATATTAATGACAGAATATCTATTTACTTCAGAATCTGTATCAGAAGGTCATCCAGATAAGGTTGCAGATCAAATTTCTGATGCAATATTAGATAATATAATAAAACAAGATATTGAATCACGTGTAGCATGTGAAACATATATTAAAAATAATATGGTATTAATCGGAGGAGAAATAACTACTAAAGCTAATATAAATATAGAAAAAATAACAAGAAAAACTATAAAAGAAATTGGATATACTAATTCTGATATAGGTTTTAATGCTAATACATGTACAATATTAAATATTTTAAGTAAACAATCAGATGATATTAATCAAGGAATTACATCTAATTTAGATAAATATAATCAAAAAGCAGGAGATCAAGGTTTTGTATTTGGATATGCTACTAATGAAACCGATGTTTTTATGCCAGCACCTATTATTTATGCACACAAATTAATGTATCAACAATCACAAGTTAGAAAAAAAAAAATTTTATCATGGTTGGAACCAGATGCAAAAAGTCAAATTACATTTAAATATAAAAAAAATAAAATTATAAATATAGATTCTGTTGTTTTATCTACACAAACTTCTAAAGAAATATCTTCTAAAAAATTAACAGAAGCAGTTATGGAAGAAATTATTAAACCAGTATTACCAAAAAAATGGATTAATAAACAAACTAAATTTTTTATTAATCCTTCTGGACGTTTTATCATAGGAGGTCCTTTTGGGGATTGTGGTTTAACAGGAAGAAAAATTATTGTAGATACTTATGGTGGTATGGCTAGACATGGAGGAGGTGCATTTTCAGGGAAAGATCCATCAAAAATAGATAGATCTGCTGCATATGCAGCAAGATATATAGCAAAAAATATAGTTGCTTCAAATTTAGCTTCACGTTGTGAAATACAAATTGCATATATTATTGGTATTGCTAAACCAATTTCAATTATGGTAAATACTTTTGGTACTAGTAAAATTTCTGATAAAAATATTATGTTATTTATTAAAAATAATTTTGATTTACGACCTTTTAATTTAATTAAAATGCTAAATCTTTTAAAACCTATATACAAAAAAACTGCATCTTATGGACATTTTGGTAGAAATATTTTTACATGGGAAAAAACAAATAAAATAAATGAATTTAAAAAAGTTTTTAATATTAAATAAAATTATATTTATTTAATATTTATAAATAAAAAAAATGAATTGTTAAATTTTTTGTAATCCTATTACTTTTTCATTAGGTTTAGTTTTAATTATAATAACACCTTTAGTATTACGTCCAATAACAGAAATTTCAGATATATTAATACGTATTAATGTACCCATATTTGTTATTATAATAATTTGATTATTTTGTTCAACATTTAAAGATCCTACTAATAATCCATTTTTTTTATTAATTATCATTGATAAAATTCCTTTAGTATATCTAGATCGTGTAGGAAATAATTTATTCTTTGTACATTTACCATATCCATTTTCTGTTATAGTAAAAATATTACCCTTAAAAAGGGGTTTAATAATAGTTAATGAAATAACAAAATCATTTTTTTGTTTTAAAATATTAATTCCTTTTACCCCCATTGTATTTCTTCCTGTAGATCTTACTTTTGTTTCACAAAATTTTACTACTTTACCTTGTGAGGTAAATAACATAATTTTATCTTTTATATCTACAATAGATACTTCAATTAAAATATCATTTTTTTTTAATTTAATTGCAATAATACCTTTAGATCTTGGATGACTAAATTGTTTTAAATTAATTTTTTTTACTATTCCTTGTTTAGTTACCATAATTAAATTAGAATTATTTTTATATTCATTTACTATTAATAAACTAGTAATCTTTTCATTCTTTTTTAATGGAATTAAATTAATAATAGGTTTTCCTTGAGATAATCTACTAAACCTAGGAATATTATATACTTTTAACCAATATAATTTACCTATATTAGAAAATAATAAAATATTATCATGAGTATAAGCTATTAAAATTTTGTAAATAAAATCATTTTCTTTTAATTTTGTAGTTAATTTTCCTTTACCCCCTCTATGTTGTAGATGATATTCATCAATTTTTTGATATTTTATATATCCTTGATAAGATAAAGTGATAATAACTTTTTCATGTTTAATTAAATCTTTTGTATTTATAATATGTTTATTATTATCTAAAATAATTTCAGTTTTTCTTTTATCTCCAAATTCTTTTTTAATTGTAATTAATTCATTATATATTACTTTCATTAAATATTTATAATTATTAATAATTTTAACTAATTTAGAAATTTTATATATCAAGTTTTGATATTCAATACATAATTTTTTATATTCTAATTTTGTTAATTTATTTAATTTTAAATCTAAAATAGCCGAAACTTGATTATAACTAAAATGATAGTTTTGATTAAATTTTACTAAATTAGAATTAGTTAAATAACTATTTAACAGTTTTTGTTCTTGAAATAAGAATAACTGTGATATATCTGGTATTTTCCAAGATTTTATACAAATCTCATTTTTTATATTTTCTGATATTTTATCAGAACGTATAATTTTTATTATTTCTTGTATATTTAATAAAGCAACTATTAATCCTTCTAGGATATGTGCTTTATTACGAGCTTTTTTAATTTGATAATTTGTTCTTCTTATTACTATTTCACGACGATGAGAAATAAAAGCTTTAATAATATCTTTTAAAGACATTAAAATAGGTTCACCTTTATATAAAGAAATCATATTCATACTAAAAGTAGTTTGTAGAGATGTTAATGTATATAAATGATTTAAAATAACATTAGTGGAAATATTTATTTTTACTTTAATTAAAATTCTTATTCCATCTTTATCTGATTCATCTCTTAAAGTTCTAATTCCTTGAATTTTTTTTTCTTTTATTAATAAAGCTATTTTTTTTATTAATTTAGCCTTATTTACTTGATAAGGTAATTCATAAATTATAATAGTTTTATAATTTTTTTTTTTATTTTTAATAACTTTAGTACGTCCTCTAAGAAAAATTTTACCTTTACCGGTAGAATAAGCATTTTTAATGCCATTTACACCATAAATAATACCTGATGTAGGAAAATCTGGTCCAGGAATATAATTCATTAATTCTTTTATAGAAATTTTGTTATTATTTATATAAGCTAAACAACCATCAATTACTTCAGTAATATTATGAGGAGGTATATTAGTCGTCATACCTACAGCTATTCCTGATGATCCATTTATTAATAAATTAGGTATTTTAGTAGGCATTATTTCAGGAATTTTTTCTGTTCCATCATAATTAGATAAATAATTAACTGTATTTTTTTCTAGATCATTAGTAATTTCCTGAGATATTTTAGCCATTTTAATTTCTGTATAACGCATAGCTGCGGCTGAATCTCCATCAATAGATCCAAAATTTCCCTGTCCCTTAATTAAAGGATACCTTAATGAAAATGATTGAACTAATCTCACAATTGTATCATATACTGCATTATCACCATGTGGATGATATTTACCAATAACATCTCCTACTATTCTAGCTGATTTTTTATAAGGCCTATTAAAAGTATTACCTAATATATACATTGCGTACAATATACGTCTATGTACAGGTTTTAATCCGTCTCTTACATCTGGTAAAGCTCTACCAATTATTACTGACATTGCATAATCTAAATAAGAATTTTTTAATTCTTCTTCAATATTAATTAATTTTACTTCTTTAGCAAAAGAATTCATGTAAATAAATATCCTTTAAACTTTAATTAAATTAATTTTTTAGTTATAAAACTAATAGAATTTATATTTATTTAAACCTAACTTTTATAAAAATTTAGTTTAAAGTATTATGATTTTCTAATTGTTTAATTTTTTTTTTTGCCTGATTAATAACTTCTTTAGGAATTCCTGCTAAGGATGCTACAAATAAACCATAATTTTTATTTATTGATCCATTTTTAATTTTATGTAAAAAAACAATAGAATTATTTAATTCTATTGCGTCAAAATATACATTTTGTATACATTTATTTGTATTTTTTAAAAAAGTTAATTCAATATAATTAGTAGCAAATAAAGTAAGTGATTTAATTTTTTTTGCTATATTTTCTGCACAAGCCCATGCAATAGCTAAACCATCATGTGTAGAAGTTCCTCTTCCTACTTCATCCATTAAAACTAAACTTTTATTTGTTGCATTTCTTAAAATATTTGCTGTTTCTATCATTTCTACCATAAAAGTAGATAATCCAGAAGAAATATCATCAGTTGATCCTATTCTAGTAAAAATTCTATCTATTGGTCCTATAATAGCTTTTTCTGCTGGAACATAACTTCCTATATAGGTCATTAAAATAATTAATGCAATTTGTCTCATGTACGTGCTTTTCCCTCCCATATTTGGGCCAGTTATCATTAACATATGATTTTTTTCTGTTAAAAATATATTATTAGGTATAAATGGTAATTTTTTAATATTTTCTACAACAGGATGTCTTGAATTAGTTAAAGATATTCCTATTTTTTTATCAATGATAGGACAAGTATAATTTAAAGTTAAAGAACGTTCAGCTAAATTACATAGTACATCTAATTCTGATAAATATAATGACAATTTTTGTAAATCTTTTAAAAAAGGATTTATATAATGAAACAGTTGATTATATAAAGTTTTTTCTAAATTTAAAAGTTTTTCTTTAGAAAATAAAATATCTTTTTGATATTTTTGTAATTCTGGAATTATATATCTATTAAAATTTTTTAAAGTCTGAATTTGAATATATTTATTTGGTATATTTAATTTATAATTTTTACTAATTTGAATATAATATCCATGAATTGTATTAAAACCTATTTTTAATTTTTCTAATTTTAATAATTTTTGTTCTTTTTTTTCTAAAAAAGATAAATATTTTTTAGAATTTTGTGAAAATTTTCTTAATTTATCTAGTAAAGGATTATATCCAGTAGCTATAACATTACCATCTTTTAAAGAAAGAGAAGGTTTTTTCTTTATAGATTTTATTAAAAATTTTTTTAATTTAGAAAATAGTCCTAAATTTAAAATTTTTAATTTTATTTCACAAATATCTATAATATTTATTATTTTATAGATTTTAGGTAAATAAATTAATGTATTTCTTAAAGAAACTAAATCATTAGGTCTAGCAGTTTTTAACGCTAATCTAGCAATAATTCTTTCGATATCATTAATTTTTAATAAATTTTTCTGAAATTTTAAATAATATTGTTGTAATATAGAAATATTTTTTTGTCTATTTAAAATAATTTTTGTATTTCTTATTGGATTATTTAACCAACGTTTTAATAAACGACTACCCATGCTAGTTGTAGTACAATCTAATACCTTAATTAAGGTATTGTTACTATTACCAGAAATACTATTAATAATTTCTAAATTTTTACGAGTATTTTCGTCTAAAATAATTTCATTATTATGGTTTTCTAAAAAAATATTATTAATATGAGGTAAATATATTTTTTGAGTATCTTGAACATACTGAAGTAAACAACCCGCGGCTCTAATAGCTAAAAATGAATTTTCAATACCAAAACTTTTTAAGTTTTGAGTTTTAAATTGCATATTTAATTTTTGTATAGATGTATCTGTGTCAAATTCCCATAACGGTCTACATTGAGTAAATTTTATTTTTTTTATTAAATTCATATTACTAAAATTTTCTGGATATAATAATTCTTTAGGATTTGTTCTTTGTAATTCTCCTGCAATTATATTAATATCTTTATTTTCTGTTACTCTAAAATCACCAGAACTAATATTTAACGTTGCATAACCAAATCCTAATTTTCTATCTTGATAAATAGAAGCTAATAAATTATCAACATTATCATTTAATAAAATATCATCACTAACTGTTCCAGGAGTAATAATGCGAACTATTTTCCTATCCAAAATTTTTTTTTTATATAACAACAAATTTTTATCTTCTATCTGTTCACAAATAGCTATTGATTCTCCTAATCTAATTAATTTTGATAAATAATTTTCAACTTTATTAACTGGTATACCTGCCATAGGAATAGGTTCCCCGTTAATTTTACCTCTTTTAGTTAATACAATATTTAATAATTGAGATACTTTTTTAGCATCTTTAAAAAACATCTCATAAAAATCTCCTAATCTATAAAAAAGGATAATTTTAGGATATTGTTTTTTTAATTTTAAATATTGTTTTATCATAGGTGTCATATTTTATATTTATAATTTTTAATTATATTGATTATTCTAATTTTTAAATTTATATAAAAGAAAACTAAATGATAATCTTTATATATAAAATTATTATTTATCATCATCATTATTATTAATCATGCGTAATATTACAAAAAATAAATTAATAAAATCTAAATATAACATAAGTGCCCCTAAAATAGCATATCTTCTTAAATTATCTTGATCTTGTTTATTTAAACTAATTTTTTTTGCAATATTTTTAAGTTTTTGAGTATCATAAGCAATGATTAATGTAAAAAAAATTACACCAAGATAATTAATTATAGATGTTATTAAACTATTTTGTAACCACAAATTTATAAAAGAGGCAATTAATGTACCAACAATTCCCATTATTATCATATTACCTAAATTACTCAGATTTTTTTTAGTAAAAAAACCCCAAATACACATAAATAAAAAAGTTAATGAAGTAGTTATAAATGCTGTAAAAATAGTATTTTGATTATATATGGAAAATATTCCAGCTGTTGTAAATCCTGTTAAGCATGAATAAAACATAAATAAAGTAGTTAATGTTTTTCCAGATAATTGATTTATAAGACTAGAAATAGTAAAAACTAATATAAATTGCACAAAACATATACTTAATAAAAAATACTTATTACTTAATAAGTATTTTGTAATTTGTATTGTATTAGATACATACCAAGCAATAAATGAAGTTAATAATAATCCACAAAACATCCACCCATATACTTTTTGAAAATATTTTTGTGTATAATTTTTTTCTTTTTTTAATAAAGTAGTACTTTTAAAATTTGGATATTCTATCATAAATATTACCTTTTAACAATTTAACCAAACTTTTAAATAAATATTAATTTATATTAAAAATATTTTAATTACAAATTAATATATTATATAATATAATATATTAATTATATAGTATTTAATTAAATTCAGTATCACATGATAAGTCATATTCCAGTCTTATTAGAAGAATCTATTAATAGTTTAAATATTAAAAAAAATGGAACATATATAGATGCAACATATGGTTGTGGAGGACATACAAAATTAATTTTATCTAGACTAAATAATCAAGGAAAAATTTATGCTATAGATCGAGATCTAAAAACATTATTAAAACATAAAATATTAGATAAAAGAATTATTTATATTAATAATAATTTTTCAAAGTTACAAAATTTATTTAAAAATAAAACAGATATAATAGATGGTATATTATTTGATTTAGGTATTTCTTCATTCCAATTAAATAATCCTAAAAGAGGTTTTTCTTATATGTTTAATGGACCATTAGATATGCGTATAAATCAAAATGAAAAAATTACTGCTCATGATTTATTAAAACATATAAATGTAAAAAAATTATCAAAAATATTAAAAATATATGGTGAAGAAAAATATCATAAAAAAATAGCATATAATATTAAAAAATATATATTTAATAATAAATTAAATAATACACGAGATTTATCATATGTAATATCTATAGTTAATAAAAAAAATAAATTTAAACATCCAGCAAAAAGATCTTTTCAAGCTATAAGAATTTTTTTAAATAAAGAGATAGAAGAATTAAAAAAAGGGTTAAATATTTCATTAAAACTATTAAAAATAGGAGGAATTATATCAATTATTAGTTTTCACTCTATAGAAGATAGGATTATAAAAAAATTTATGAAAAAACATAGTTCTTATCAAAATCAAATTAATAATAAATTACCTTTAACAAAAAAACAAATAGATAATTTTTATACTAAAAATAAAAAATTAACATTAAAAATTATTGGTAGAATTTTCCCTAATAAAAATGAAATTTTAAAAAATTCAAGATCTAGAAGTGCAATATTACGTATTGCACAAAAAATATAAAAAATACTAATTTTAGTATAAATATAATAATATAATTTATATTAAGGATTAATCATTGGATATTTCTTTACTTAGTTTACAAAAACTATTAAATAGTTATATTAAACATGATTTAATAAAAAATATTTTAATAAATAAGATTATTTTAGATAGTAGAAAAATTAAAGGTAAAAATTGTTTATTTATTGCAATTAAAGGACGTAAGTATGATGGTAAAAATTTTATAAAACAAGCTATATTAAAAGGGGCAGTAGCAGTATTAACTTATTCTGATAAAAAAATATTACCTTATACTATAAAAGTAAAAAAAAACATACCTATTATTTATTTACCAAATTTACATAAAAAAATTTCATATCTTGCAGGTATACTGTATGATCATCCAAGTAAAAAAATTCCTATAATAGGAATTACTGGAACTAATGGAAAAACAAGTATCACATATTTTTTAATGCAATGGTTTAGATTATTAAATTATAAACCTGCTATTTTAAGTACTATAGGAAATGGTTTTTATAAAAATTTAACTGCGACAAATAATACAACTGATTCAGCTGTAGATATACAATTTACATTAAAAAAATTTATAGATAAAAAGGCAGATATTGTAATTATGGAAGTTTCATCACATGGATTAGATCAATTTAGAGTAGCTAATATAATATTTTCTATTGGAATTTTTACAAATTTAACAAGAGATCATTTAGATTATCATATTAATATGAAAAATTATGAATTGTCTAAATGGAAATTTTTTTCTACTCACAAAATCAAAAAAAAAATTATAAATATTGATGATAATGTAGGATTAAAATGGTATAAAAAATTATCAAATGTTACAGTTATTACTACTAATTCAAATTATCAATTAAATTTGTTTATATATATAAAAAAAATAATTTATTTATCTAATAATACTATTATTAAATTTAATTCTATTTGGGGTAATGGAAAAATAAAAACAAATTTAATGGGTCAATTTAATGTAATAAATATTATATTATGTATGGCTACATTATTAAATCTAAATTTTTCTTTGAAAAAATTAATAAAAACAGTACCAAAAATATTTCATACTCCAGGAAGAATGCAAAAAGTTTATTTTAAAAAAAAATATACTAATATAATAATTGATTATGCTCATACTCCTGATGCACTTAAGAACATATTATTAACTCTTAAATTAAATATTAAAGGTAAAATATGGTGTATCTTTGGATGTGGAGGAGAAAGAGATATAGGGAAAAGATCAATAATGGGATATATAGCTACAAAATATGCTGATGTTATAATTCTAACCACTGATAATCCTAGAAAAGAAAATATTGATAATATTATTAAAGATATAAAAAAAGGATGTATTACATTAAAAAATGTTTATATTATTTTAAATAGAATTAAAGCTATTTCTTATGCGATTTCTCATTCAGCAAAAAATGATACTATTTTAGTAGCTGGTAAAGGTCATGAAGATTATCAAATTATAGGTAATAAAATTTTTGTTTATTCAGATTTTGATACTATTCAAAAAATCTTAAGAAATATAAAATGAATGAATTAATTAGTTTAAAAAAATTATCACAAATAGTAAATGGTAAATTAATTGGTAATAACATTAAAATATTAAATTTTTCTATAGATAGTAAACAAATTAAACAAAATTGTATTTTTATTGCTATTTGTGGTAATAAATTTGATGGACATTGTTTTATTCATGATGCTATTAAAAATGGAGCATTAGCTATATTAGTACATAAATATATTAACATTAATATTCCTCAAATTATTGTGTTAGATACTACTATAGGATTAGCTAAATTAAGTTTATGGAAAAGAATAAAATTTAAACATAATGTAATCGGAATTACTGGATCTTCAGGTAAAACATCAGTTAAAGAAATGACTGTATGTATTTTAAAAAATAAAAATAAGATCCTTTTTACTAAAAAAAATATGAATAATCATATTGGTGTACCTTTAACATTATTAAAATTACAAAATAAATATAAACATGCTATAATTGAAATAGGTGGAAATAAAATTAATGATATTTCCTATATTGCTAATTTAGTAAAACCTAATATTGCATTAATTAATAATATATCAGAATCACATTTAGAAGGTTTTAAATCTTTAAAAAAAATTATTGAAAATAAAAGTGATATTTTTAAATTTTTAAAAAATAAAGGAATTGCAATTATTAATTATGATGATAAAAATCAAAAAAAAATTTTAAAAAAATTAAATAATGATAAAAAAATCTTTACTTTCTCTTTAAGAAATAACAAAGCAGATTTTTTTGCCAAAAATATAATAATATTGCCCAATAAAATTAAATTTTTATTAATTTCACCTATAGGTAAAATATTAATTAAATTATTTCTTATTGGGGGGGGAACGCATAATATTAGTAATGCATTAGCATCAGCAGTATTATCATTTTCTGTAGGATCTACTTTAGAAGAAATAGCAATTGGATTAAAAAATTTCAAACCTATTAAAGGAAGAATGTACCCAATTATTATTGACCAAAATAAACTTATTATAAATGATTCGTATAATGCAAACCCGAATTCAGTAAATATAGCTATTAATATTTTAAAAAATTTTTCTGGTAAAAAAATTTTAGTTATTGGTGATATGTTAGAATTAGGTATTTATACTATTTTTTATCACAAAAAAATAAAAAAATTAATTTTAAAATCTAATATAGATTATATTTTTAGTATTGGTAAATATAGTCATTACTTTACTAAAAATAATATTAATATGGAATCACAACATTTTTATAATAAAAATATGTTAGTAAATCAATTATTTTTAATAATTAAAAATTTTAATCATTATACTATTTTGTTTAAAGGATCACGTAAAAATAAAATAGAAATATTAATTAAAATGTTATTGGAAAAATTAAAATGTTAATGATATTATTTACATATTTTAAAAAATATTTAAAATATATAAATTATTTCTTAATAAATTTTAGAATACGTTCTATAATGACATTTATAACGTCATTCAGTATCACATTTTTTTTAACTCCAATTTTTATTAACTATTTTCATAAAAAAAAAATTTCTCAAATAATTAGAAAAGATGGACCAATTACACATTTTATTAAGAAAAAAACTCCTACTATGGGAGGAATAATTATATTATTATCTATTTTTACTTCTGTAATAATTTGGTCAGATTTATCTAATAAATATGTTTTATATATATTATTTATAACATTTTTATATTCAATAATTGGTTTTATGGATGATTTTTATAAAATTATTTTGAAAAATTCAATAGGATTAAGTCCATATAAAAAACTTTTTTTACAATCAATTGCTAATATTTTTTTTTTATTATTTATTACAATAAATAATAAAAAAGAACAATATATAAATATTATTGTTCCCTTTACACATAAAATTATAAAATATAATTTAAATATCATCTTATATATAATAATATGTTATTTTATTCTAATAACAGTTAGTAATTCTGTAAATTTAACTGATGGATTAGATGGTTTAGCAATTATGCCTATTATTTTTATTTCTTTAGGTCTAGCTGTTTTATCTTATTTTACAGGAAATATATATTTTTCTAAATATTTTAATTTTATTTATATAAAAAATTCTACAGAATTAATCATTATTTGTTTGTCTATAGTTGGTTCTGGATTAGCATTTTTATGGTATAATACATATCCTGCAAAAATTTTTATGGGAGATGTAGGTTCATTATCTTTAGGTTGTATCATTTCAATAATTGCAATTTTTATAAAACAAGAATTTTTATTTATTATAATGTGTGGTATATTTATTACTGAATCAATTTCTGTTTTTATTCAATTAGTAAAATTTAAATATAATAAAAAAAGATTTTTTTTAATGGCTCCTTTACATCATCATTATGAATTACAAGGGATTTCAGAACCTTGTATTATTATTAGATTTTGGATTATTTCATTAATATTAATATTGTTTACTTTTATGATAATGTAATATTTAATAGTGTAAAAAATGAATAAAAAAATACTTATTATAGGTTTAGGTATAACAGGAATGTCGTGTTTAAAATTTTTTTTAAAAAAAAAAATTATTCCAGCTATTATGGATGAACGAAAAAATTTTAAATTTATAAAAAAAATACCTTTATATGTACCATGTCATTTTGGTTCTTTAAATAGAGATTGGATACTTAATTCTCAATTAATTATTTTAAGTCCCGGTATATCAATATTTAATAATCTCATATTAGAAGCTCAAAAAAAAAATATTGAAATTATAGGAGACATGGAATTATTTGCTCGTTATAATACTACTCCATTAATAGCTATAACAGGTACTAATGGTAAAAGTACTGTAACTAATATGATTGCTAATATAATGAAAAAAAGTAATTTTCAAGTTAGCATCGGGGGAAATATAGGATATCCAGTAATGAATTTACTATCCTTTAAAAGGGATTTTTATATTTTAGAAATTTCTAGTTTTCAATTAGAGACAATTAAAAAATTAGATATATATATTGCTATAATTCTAAATATTTCACAAGATCATATGGATAGATATCCTTTAGGTATTGAACAATATCGTAATTTTAAATTACGTATTTATCGAAATGCTAATATTTGTATATATAATTCTGATGATAAATTATGTTATCCAGAAGTATTTTATAATGAAAAAAAATATATTACTTTTGGTAAATTTTCAGGTAAATATTCTTTATCTTTTAAGAAAGAGAAGGTTTTTTTAAAAATAAATAATAAAAAAATATTTAATTTTAATAAAACTAAGTTAATTGGTGTCCATAATTATTTAAATTCCCTAGCTGTATTAGCTGTTATAGATATATTAAAAATTTCTAAAAAAATTTTTTTTAAAGAAATGAATAATTATAAAAACATGAATCATACATTAAAAATTATTCACAAAGAAAATGGAGTAATCTGGATTAATGATTCAAAATCTACTAATGTTAATAGTACAAAAGTTGCTCTAGAATATCTATGTAAAAAAAAAAGAATTTGGTTATTTTTAGGTGGTTACGATAAAAATTGTAAATTTTTTTTATTACAAAAATATTTACAAAAAAAAAATAATATAAAAATTTTTTGTTTTGGTCAATTAAGTAAAAAAATATTATCTATTTATTCTAAAGCAATAATAGTTAAAACAATATATGAAGGAATAAAAAAAATTATTAAATTAGTAAAATTTGGGGATATTGTATTATTTTCTCCAGCATGTTCTAGTATTGATCAATTTAAAAATTTTAAACATCGTGGAAATGAATTTATTAGAATAGTAAAAAAAATTCATAAATGTAAATAATATTTCTATAAAAGAAATTTATGATTTTAAATATTTTACATATTAAATTTTAAAAATGAAAAAAAAAATTCTTATAGTAGCTGGAGGTACTAGGGGACATATTAATCCAGCTTTAAATATAGCATATGTTTTAAAAAAAAAAGGTTGGGAAGTACGTTGGTTAGGAACATATTCTAGAATGGAAGCAAAAATTATTCCTAAAAAAAATATACGTATTTATTTTATAAAATTTTATAAATTTAAAAACAAAAATATTTTTTCAATTATTTTTACTATTATTAAATTAATAATATCAATTTATAAATCTATTTTAATTTATAAAAAATATAAACCACATATAATATTAACAATGGGTAGTTATATTTCTGGACCTAGCGGATTAGCCGCATGGTTATGTCAAATACCATTAGTAATACATGAACAAAATAATATTGCAGGTATAACAAATAAACTTTTATATAAAATAGCAACTAAAACTATGCAAGCATATCCTAATACATTTAATAATGCTATATTAGTGGGCAATCCTTTAGATTATAGAATTATTAAATTATCTTTATATAAAAGAAAAAATTTAAAAATTCATAAACCAATTCATTTATTAATTACAGGAGGTAGCCAAGGATCATATACAATAAATAAAATAGGTATAAAATTAGCTAAAAATTTAAAAAATAAAATATGTATTTTACATCAAGTTGGCAAAGGTAATTTTAAAAAAATATCTTGTAAATATAAAAAATATAATATTATTAATAATATTATTATAAAAGAATATATAAAAGATATTCATAAAGCATATGCATGGGCTGATATAATCATATGTAGATCAGGAGCTATGACTGTTAGTGAAATTACTGCGATAGGATTACCTGCTATTTTTATACCTTTTCAACATAAAGATAAACAACAATATTTTAATGCAATATATTTAAAAAATATAGGAATAGCTAAAATTTTTGAACAAAATAATATTAATTATGATAAAATCGCTAATTTAATATTAAATCTTAATACAGATCAAATTATAAATATAATTAATAAATCTTATAATTTATTTATGATTAATTCTGTAGATTTAATTTATAAAGAATTAAATAAAATAAAAATTAATTAATTAAAATAAAAAAATATAAAAAATATGTCTAGTGTAGTAAATTTTCAAAAAATATTAAAAATAAAAAATATTAAACATATATATTTAATTGGCATTGGTGGTTCAGGAATGGGAGGAATTGCAAAAATTTTAATAAAAAAAGGGTATAAAGTTAGTGGTTCAGATTTAATTTCTAATTTTATTACAAAAAACCTAATTTCGTTAGGTATTACCATTTATTTTAAACATGAAATTAAAAATATTACAAATAATATAGATCTTATTGTTAAATCTAGTGCTATTAAAAATAATAATCCAGAATTAATTATTGCAAAAAAATTAAATATTACTATAATTAGTAGAGTAGAAATGTTAGCAGAATTAATGAAATTTTACTATAAGATTACTATTACAGGAACTCATGGAAAAACTACAACTACAGCAATGGTTTATGAAATATATAAATTATCCGGATTAGATCCTACATTTATTAATGGAGGAATATTAAAATATTCTAAAGAATATGCTTATTTAGGTTCTGGTAAATATTTTATTGCTGAAGCAGATGAAAGTGATAAATCATTTTTATATTTAAAACCAACTATTAATATAGTAACAAATCTTGAAAAAGAACATTTAGATTACTATAATAATAGTATAGAAATTTTAAAAAAAACATTTTTAAAATTTTTAAAAAAAATACCATTTTATGGTTGTATAGTTATTTGTATAGATAATAACAATAATTATGATTTAATAAAAAAAAATAAACTTAGTTTTAGACAAAATATTATTACATATGGTTTTCATAAAAATGCTGATATACAATTATATAATTATAAACAAAATGGTTATAAAAGTCAATTTTATATATTAGAAAAAAAAACATGTTTATCTTTTAAAATTAACTTAAGTATTCCTGGATATCATAATGCATTAAATGCAACAGCAGCATATGTTGTTTCAAAATTTAATGGTCTAAATAATAGAATTATTTTAAAATCATTAAAAAATTTTCGGGGTATTATACGAAGATTTGATATTTTAACTACAATTTATCCTCCAAAAAAAATAAAATACCAACATGATATAATAATTATTAATGATTATGGACATCATCCTACTGAGATAGATATGACTATAAATACAGCACGTAAAATATGGCCAAATAGAAATTTAATAATGGTTTTTCAACCTCATCGTTATTCAAGAACTAAAATTTTATTAAATTACTTTATTAAAGTATTATCAAAAGTTGATAAATTATTTTTATTAAAAGTTTATCCAGCAGGAGAAAATTTTATTAAAAATGCTGATAGTAAATATTTATCTAAAAAAATAAATAAATTAGGAATTATTATTTCTCAATTTATTAATTTAAAAGATTACTGTAATATTGCATATTATATTTTTTCTAAATTAAGAGGAAATGAAATATTAATTTTTCAAGGAGCTGGTGATATTAATAATATTTCATCATTTTTTATTAATAAAAAATTTCAAAAAAAAATATTAAACCAATAATTAAAAAATTTTAATAAATTTTATTTTAAATATGTCTAATAAAATAGTTGTTTTATTTGGGGGTAATTCTCTAGAAAGGGAAATATCTTTAAAATCTGGTAAATCAATTTTAAATATTCTAAAAAAATCAGGGATTAATGCTATCGGGATAGATCCAATTAAGTTTCCATTATTATATTTAAATAAATATGGTTTTAAAAAAGCTTTTATAGCTTTACATGGTAAAGGTGGTGAAGATGGTGTTATACAAAGTATATTAGAATATTTAAATATTCCTTATACTGGTAGTGGAGTATTATCATCAGCAATAACTATAAATAAATTTTTAACAAAAATTATTTGGAAAGAACATGGATTACCTATTATTTATCCTCATTTATTGCTAAATAAAAAAAAATTTACTAAAAAAAATTATTTAATAATAGAACAAAAAATTTTAAAAATAAAATTTCCGGTTATTATTAAACCTAATTGTAATGGTTCTAGTTTAGGTATTTTTAAAATTAATCATAAAGATGATTTATTTAATGCATTAGAAAAATCATTTATATATGATGATAACATTTTAATTGAACAATATATAAAAGGAACAGAATATTCTATAGGAATATTAAATAATAAAATGTTACCTCCTATTAGGATAGAATATTCAAATATATTTTATGATTATCAATCTAAATATTGTTTAAATAATACTAAATATTTTTGTCCTAGTGGTTTAAATAAAAGTAAGGAAAAAGAATTAGAAAATATAATTTTAAAAGCTTGGAAAGTTTTAAATTGTAAAGTATGGGGGAGAATTGATGTTATTTTAGATGAAAATAAAAATTTTCAATTATTAGAAATAAATACTATTCCAGGGATGACACCAAAAAGTTTATATCCTATAGCTGCACAAAAAGCAGGATTATCTTTTTATAATTTAATTATGAAAATTTTATTTTTAACTAAATAAAAA
>NZ_CP046200.1:141367-143409 GCF_012569525.1 Enterobacteriaceae endosymbiont of Donacia piscatrix
AAGTAAATAATTTTTATGTAAAAATTTTTATATTTAATTATTTGTTAATTTAATAAATTTTTTTATTATTGAACGTAGTTTTATTGAACTTTTTTTTGAAATATGAAGTAATAAATCAGCACTGTATTTACTTAATATATTTTTTTTTAAATTTTTTTTTTTTTTTGTAAAATTTTTTTTTGTGAAAACAGGATTAATTTTAATATCTATCCTTCTTAAAGAAGGAACAACATATTTTTTTACATAAAATAAGATATTTGATTTTTCAGATAAAAATCTGAACATAGAACTAGCATTATTTGTTTCTATAATTAGAATATTATTTTTTATATTTTTAATATTATACAAATTATGTAATTGTATTGGTAAATATTTTTTGATAATCTTATTAATTTTTATTAAAATATTTGTATGTGTATATATTTTATATAATATTTTTGTATAAGACGAATAATATTTTTGTTGGAAAAGTTTATTTATTAATAATAATTTATTATTACGCATATTTTTTAACCATTTAATTTTTAATAAAAGAAATTATAAACATTTTTTGTATTTTATTAAAATACATAATAAATAATATTTATAATTATACAATTATATTTTTTATTAAGAGTATTTATATGTTAAAAAAAATTTTTACTAAAATTTTTGGTAGTAATAATGATAATATTTTAAAATGTATCCAAAAAATAGTAAACACTATTAATAATATGGAAAAAGAATTTGAAAAATTAACTAATTATGAGTTAAAAAATAAAACTATATATTTTAAAAAAAAATTAAAAAATAATTATTCTTTAAAAGATATTCTTCCAGAAGCTTTTGCAACAGTAAGAGAAGCTAGTAAAAGAATATTTAATATGCGTCATTTTGACGTCCAATTAATTGGGGGAGTTGTTTTAAACAGTAATTGTATAGCAGAAATGAAAACTGGGGAAGGTAAAACATTAACATCTACATTGCCAGCTTATTTAAATGCTTTAACTAATAAAGGAGTTCATATCGTTACTGTAAATGATTATTTAGCCCAACGTGATGCACAACATAATAAAATACTATTTGAATTTTTAGGTTTAACTGTAGGTGTTAATTTAACTGATATGTCATTAAAAGAAAAAAAAAATGCATATAAAGCAGATATTACATATGGAACTAATAATGAATTCGGATTTGATTTTTTAAGAGATAATATGATATTTAATCATAATAATAAAGTACAACGTGGTTTAAATTATGCTATTATAGATGAAGTTGATTCAATTTTAATTGATGAAGCTCGCACACCTTTAATTATATCAGGATCTACTGAAGAAAATTCAGAATTATATATTAAAATAAATAATATTATTCCTAAATTAATATATCAAAAAAAAGAAGATTCTAATTCTTATAAAGGTAAAGGACATTTTTTTATAGATGAAAAATCTCGTCAAGTATATTTAACAGAAAAAGGTTTAATTTATTTAGAAGAAATTTTAATAAAAAAAAAAATAATTAATATAGGTGAATCTTTATATTCTATTAATAATATAATCATATTACATCATATTATTTCTGCATTAAGAGCACATAAACTCTTTAAGAGAGATATAGATTATATCTTAAAAAATAATAAAATTGTAATAGTAGATGAACATACTGGAAGATTAATGGAAGGTAGAAGATGGTCAGAAGGTTTACATCAAGCAATAGAAGCAAAGGAAAATGTTAAAATTAATAATGAAAATCAAACTCTTGCATCTATTACATTCCAAAATTATTTTAGATTATATAAAAAATTATCAGGTATGACAGGAACTGCTAGTACAGAATCTTTTGAATTTAAAGAAATATACAAATTAGATACAATAATTATTCCAACTAATAAACCTATGATTAGAAAAGATTTTCCAGATTTAATCTATTTAACCAAAAAAGAAAAAATAAATGCAATTATTAATGATATAAAAGAAAAAAATTTAAAAGGTCAACCTGTACTAGTTGGTACTATTTCTATAAAAAAATCAGAATTAATTTCTAAAAAACTAAAAAAAATAGGT
>NZ_CP046200.1:144385-147742 GCF_012569525.1 Enterobacteriaceae endosymbiont of Donacia piscatrix
AAGATCCAAAACAAGAATATAAACGTGAATCTTTTTCTATGTTTAATAATATGTTATACAATTTTAAAAAAGAAGTTCTTGTTACTTTAAGTAAAGTAGATGGTAAAAAAATCAAAAATAATAATAAAATAACAATTTTTTAGAAAAAAATAAAGTTATGAATAATAATTTAGAAAAAATAATTTAATTATTTTAAATAACAAAACTAATCTTTCTAAAAAAGATATTTAAATATGTACATGTTTTGTTAAAAAAATAGAAAGAAATAAAAAATATCTTTATTTTTTAAGTAAAAATATAAATTTTGACATAAATTAATATCCCTCTAATAATAGAGGGTATAAAAAATAAATTTATTTTTTATACCCTCTATTATTATTAGATTTTTATCTTATAAAAAAAATTTTTAATATTTTCTAAATATTTTTTTATTTTAGGATTATGTCTATAATTAGAAAATTCATGAAAACTTTTATCTAATTCATACAAAATATCTTTTTGTTTTTTATTTAAATTAATTGGAGTTTCAATTATTATTTTACACAATAAATCACCGAAAACATTATTTCTTTTAACCGATCTTATTCCTTTATTACGTATTCTAAATATTTTACCTGTTTGAGTTCCTTCAGGAATTTTTAATTTTACATAACCATTTAATGTTGGTATTTTTATGTTACCTCCTAATATAGCTATTATAAAATTAATAGGTAATTCACAATATAGATTATTACCTTCTCGAACAAATAAATGATGTTTTTTAATTTTAATTTCTATATATAAATTTCCAGCAATCCCATTTTGACCTATTTCTCCTTCTCCATTTAATCTAATACGATCTCCAGTATCAATTCCACTCGGAATTTTAACTGATAAAATTTTATAAGATTCTAATTTACCTTTACCTTTACAATAGAAACAAGGATTTTTAATAAAATTACCTTGTCCATGACATCTCGGACAAGTTTGTTGTACAGTAAAAAAACCTTGACTCATTTGTATTTGTCCTTGACCATTACATGTATAACATTGCTGTAATGAACCTTGTTTTGCTCCTGTTCCGTTACAATAATTACAATTTTTTAAAACAGGAATTTTAATTTTTTTTATTATACCTGTGATAGCTTCTTCTAATGAAATTTCAATTAAATATTTTAAATCAGAACCTTTTTTAGATTTTTGATTTGTTTTTGAATTACCAAATATATCTCCGAAAACATCTCCAAAAATATCACTAAAATCAGTTGTATTATTTATATTTTCTTGTTCAAAAGCAGAATGTCCATATTGATCATAAGCAGTTCTTTTTTTTGAATCACTTAAAACTTCATAAGCTTTTTTTATCTCTTTAAACTTATTTTCAGCATTTTTATTTCCAGGATTACGATCTGGGTGAAATTTTATAGCTAAACGTTTATATGCTCTTTTAATTTCGCGATCTTCAGCATTTTTACTAACACCTAAAATATCATAATAATCTTTTTTTGCCATAGCAGATATAGTGTCCTAATCCCCATAATGTTATTAATACCGATTATTATCGATCTGATAAACGGTATTAATAATATATTTAAATATATGTTTTTACAAAAAAATTAAATAATTATTTTTTTTTATCTTTTACTTCTTCAAATTCAGCATCTACAACTTCATTATCTTCATTTTCAGATTTTACATTATTATTTTCTTTTTTAATATTATTATTATTTTGAGATATATTCATAATACTACTAGATAATTCAATTATTTTTTGTATTTTACTTTGTATATCATCTTTATTTTCTGTTTTAAGAGATTTATCTAATTCATTAATAGCATTTTTTATTGTTAATTTATCTTCTTTTTTAATTTTATTGTCTAATTCTTTAAGTTTTTTTTCAGTATTATGTATAAGTTGATCACCTTCATTACGTATCTTAACTAATTCTTCAAAAGTACGATCAGATTCACTATTAGCTTCAGCATCTCTTATCATTTTTTCAACTTCTTCTTTATTTAATCCTGATGATGCTTGTATAGTAATTTTTTGTTCTTTGCCACTTTTTTTATCTTTTGCAAAAACATGAAGTATCCCATCAGCATCTATATCAAATGTTACTTCTATTTGAGGTATTCCTCTAGGTGCAGCACTAATTCCATCTAAATTAAATTGTCCTAATGATTTATTATCATTAGCTTTTTTACGTTCTCCTTGTAAAACATGAATAGTTACGGAAGATTGATTATCTTCTGCTGTTGAAAATATTTGACTATGTTTTGTAGGAATAGTTGTATTTTTATTAATTAATGGTGTCATTACACCGCCCATAGTCTCTATACCAAGAGATAATGGAGTTACATCTAATAATAAAACATCTTTTACATCACCAGCTAATACTCCTCCTTGTACTGCAGCACCAATTGCTACTGCTTCATCAGGATTAACATCTTTTCTTGGTTCTTTATTAAAAAATAATGTAACTTTTTTTTGAACCATAGGCATACGAGTTTGTCCACCTACTAAAATAATATCATTAATATCTGAAATAGCTAAATCAGCATCTTTTAAAGCTATTTTAACTGGTTTAATTGATTGATCTATTAAATCTTCTACTAAAGATTCTAATTTAGCTCTTGTTAACTTAATATTTAAATGTTTTGGTCCTAAAGAATCTGCAGTAATATAAGGTAAATTTACATCAGTTTGTTGTATTGAAGATAATTCAATTTTAGCTTTCTCAGCAGATTCTTTTAATCTTTGCATAGCTAACGGATCATTTTTTAAATCTATTCCCTGATCTTTTTTAAATTCAGTTACTAAATAATTAATAATTCTACTATCAAAATCTTCTCCTCCTAAATGTGTATCTCCATTTGTTGATAAAACTTCAAAAGTTTTTTCACCATCAACATCATCTATTTCAATAATAGAAATATCAAAAGTTCCTCCACCTAAATCATAAACAGCTATAACACGATTACCTTTTCCTTTATCTAACCCATATGCTAATGCTGCAGCTGTAGGTTCATTAATAATTCTTTTTACTTCTAACCCTGCTATTTTCCCTGCATCTTTTGTAGCTTGACGTTGAGCATCATTAAAATATGCAGGAACTGTAATAACAGCCGCATGTACTTTAGCATTTAAAAAATTTTCAGCAGTTTTTTTCATTTTTTTTAAGATTTCAGCAGAAATTTGTGGTGGTGCCATTTTTTCCCCTTTAATATCTATCCAAGCATCACCATTATCAGATTCTACAATTTTATAAGGCATTATTTTAATATCACGTTGTACTTCTTCATCACTAAATTTTCTTCCAATTAACCTTTTAATAGCAAAAAGAGTATTTTTAGGATTAGTAATCGCCTGACGTTTCG
>NZ_CP046200.1:147839-152280 GCF_012569525.1 Enterobacteriaceae endosymbiont of Donacia piscatrix
CGCTGGTTGTCCTACTAAAATTTCTCCAGTCTGTGTATAAGCAATTACAGAAGGAGTAGTTCTATCTCCTTCAGCATTTTCTAAAACTCTAGGTTTATTTCCATCTATGACTGCTACACAAGAATTAGTAGTACCTAAATCAATACCTATTATTTTATTCATATTAAAATTTCCTATACATTTGTTTACTATTTACGTTATTAAACTTAATATACAAAAATATCTAATAATTTGTATAAATAAAAATCCCTAATGAAAAGGAAAATGGGGCCACATATTGATGCATCAAGGGGGGAATTTTATTTTTTTTAAAAAAAATTTGTAATATTTTAAAATTTCGAAATGTTTTTTAATTATTAATTATAAATTATTTATAAAACATTTTTGATAAACATATATTTTTTATATAATATTATTCATTATACATCATAATTTAAACAAAAATCAAATTATAATATATTTTATTAAAATGATTTTTTATTATAAGGAATAAAAGATGGAATATATAATAGATAAAATAATTTTTCCAAACAATAATTTACTAGATTGTATAGTAATACCGATATATGAAACATATAAACTTTCTAAAATTGCAAAAAATATAAATCAAATATCTAATAATTACATATTAAATATTTTAAAAGAAAATAATATACAAGGTAAAATTAATCAAAACATCATTTTATATAATATTCCTAATATTTTATGCAAAAAATTTTTAATTATTGGTTGTGGTATTAAGAATAAACTTAATAGAGATAAAAATAAGTTAATTATATATAATACTATTAATATATTAAAAAAAATTTTTGTTAAAGAAATTAATTGGTATCTTACAGATATAAAAGTTAATAATCTTAATTTATATTGGCATATAAGAGATACTATAGATGTAATTGAACATAATACTTATAAATTTAATAGATTTAAAAAAAATAAATCTTTTTTTAAAACAAAAATAAAATTTATTATTACTAATAATAATGATAATATTTACCGTACTGCTATTAAACATTCTAAAGCTATTAATTTAGGTATAGAAAAGGCTAAAGATTTAGCTAATTTACCTCCAAATATATGTACTCCTGAGTATTTATCAAAAAAATCAAAAAAATTAACAAAAAAATATAAAAATATTTCTGTAGATATTTTAAATATAGAAGATATCAGAAAAATAGGTATGAATGCTTACTTAACAGTAAGTAAAGGATCAAAAAATAAACCTTTTATATCAATAATAAAATATCAAAATAATAGTAAACTACAACCTATAGTATTATTAGGTAAAGGAATTACTTTTGATTCAGGTGGATTATCTTTAAAACCAAGTACTAATATGGGAGAAATGAAATACGATATGTGTGGTGCAGCTGCAGTATATGGTACTATGTATGCAATAGCTGAATTACAAATTCCTATAAATATTATAGGAATTTTAGCAGGATGTGAAAATATGCCAGGTAGTAATGCATATAGACCTGGTGATATTATAAAAACATTATCTGGAATAACTGTAGAAATTACGAATACAGATGCAGAAGGACGTTTAATTTTATGTGATATATTAACTTATATTGAAAAATATAATCCTAAATATGTAATTGATATAGCTACTTTAACAGGTGCTTGTGTTATTGCATTAGGTAATAATATAAGTGGTTTAATGTCTAATGATAAAATTTTATCTAATAAAATTATAAAAGCTTCACTAGAAGCAGATGATCGTGTTTGGGAATTACCAACTAATGATATTAGTTACTTTAATCAATTAAAATCTAATTTTGCTGATTTAATTAATAGTAGTAGTAATATTGCAGGAGCAATTACTGGAGCTTGTTTTTTATCTAAATTTACTAAAAAATATAATTGGGCTCATATAGATATAGCTGGTACAGCATGGTATTACATAAATAATAAAACTCTGGCTACAGGAAGACCAATTAATATGTTAAGTCAATTTTTAATTAATCAGATATAATAATTACATAAATTTTATTTATATAGGATATTTTTTATTATGGAAAAAATATATAATTCAAAAATGTTTGAACAAAAAATTTATAATTATTGGGAAAATAATAATTTTTTAAAAAATAATTTTGATAATTCTAAAAAATGTTTTTCTATTATGGTTCCTCCACCTAATATTACAGGTTATTTACATATAGGACATGCATTACAATATACATTAATTGACATTTTAGTACGTTATCATAGAATGTTAGGGGAAAATATATTATGTCAAGTAGGGATAGATCATGCTGGTATTGCTACTCAAAATTTAATAGAACAAAAAATTTTTAATAAAATTGGAAAAACAAAAAATTTTTATAGTAAAAAATTTTTATTAGATAATATTTGGAGATGGAAAAATAAATATTGTAAAATTATTTATAATCAAATGAAACGTTTGGGTTTATCTACAGATTGGGGAAAAACAAGATTTACAATGGATAAAAAATTTCTTAAATCTGTAAAAAAAATTTTTATCATTCTTTATAATAAAGGTTTAATTTATAAAAAAAAAAGATTAATACATTGGGATTTAAAACTTAAAACCGTAATATCAGATCTAGAAGTAGAACATAAAAAAATTAAAACAAAATTATGGTATATAAAATATTTACTCACTGATAAAACTTTAACTTTAGATAAAAAAAATTATTTAACAGTAGCTACAACTAGACCTGAAACATTATTAGCAGATATTGCTATAGCTGTTAATCCATTAGATAAAAGATTTAATAATTTAATTGGTAAATTTGTATTTGTTCCTATAATACATCGTAAAATACCTATTATTGCTGATAGTTATGCTAAAATTACAAAAGGTACAGGATGTGTAAAAATTAGTCCTGCTCATGATTTTAATGACTATGAAGTAGCAATTAAACATAATTTACCTTTAATTAATATTTTAGATCTTAATGGAAATATTTTAACAACTTATCAGATATTAGGTAATAAAAAAAACATCATAAATTTTAATAAAAATATTCCTGAAAATTTACAAAAATTAAATTTTATTAAAGCAAGAAAGATTATAATAAATAAATTAATTAATAAAGGATTGTTAGATAAATATAAAATTAAATATACATTATTTCCTTTTAGTATTAGAAGTAATACTATTACTATCCCTATGTTAACTGATCAATGGTATTTAAAAACTAAAATTATATCTCAAGAAGCAATTAATGCAGTAAAAAATAAACAAATAATATTTTTTCCTAAAAAATATGAAAATATGTTTTATGCATGGATGAATAATATTCAAGACTGGTGCATATCTCGTCAATTATTATGGGGACATAAAATACCAGCATGGTACGATATAAAAAATAATATTTATGTAGGAAATAATGAAAAAGAAATTAGAAAAAAATATAATTTAGATAAAAATATTACTTTAATACAAGATAATGATGTACTAGATACTTGGTTTTCTTCTAGTTTATGGACATTTATTACTTTAGATTGGCCTAATAATAAAAATTTTTTTTTATTTCATCCTACTAATGTTATTATAAGTGGTTTTGATATCATATTTTTTTGGATATCTAGAATGATAATGATGACAATGTATTTTGTCAAAAATAAAAATAATGTATCTCAAATACCTTTTAAAAATATTTTTTTAACAGGATTAATAAGAGATAATAAAGGTAATAAAATGTCAAAATCTCAAGGTAATGTAATTAATCCTATGTGTTTTATTGAAGGTGATTCTTATACAAAAACGATAAAAAAATTTAAAAATAATTTATTTGTAAATAATAAAATATATGGAGCAGATGCTTTAAGATTTACATTAGCTGCATTATCATCTACAGGTCGAGATATTTATTGGGATTTAACAAGATTAGAAGGTTATCGAAATTTTTGTAATAAAATTTGGAATGCAAGTATATTTATTTTAAAAAATATAAAATATGATTTTATAAAAACAAAAAAAAAATTATCTATTATAGATAGATGGATTTGGTCTGAATATTATTTAGTTGTTAAAAATTATACAAAAGCAATAAATAAATATCGTTTTGATAATGCAGCTAATATTTTATATAGTTTTATATGGAATAAATTTTGTGATTGGTATTTAGAATATAGTAAAATAATTTTTCAAGAGAATGATCAATTAAAATATATTGGCACACATTATACATTATATAATCTTTTTGAATCTTTATTAAGATTATCACATCCAATAATTCCATTTATTACTGAAGTAATATGGCAAAAAATAGTTCCAAATACAAAAAATAAAAATAGTATTATGATTCAATCTTTTCCTAACATTAATAATATTTTTATAGAAAAAAATATTATAAATATTTTTAATACATTTATTAATATAGTCACTATTATTCGTAATTATCGAGCAGAAATGAATATTAAAAATAATATAAAAATTGATTTATATATAAAAAATATAGATAAT
>NZ_CP046200.1:152380-156202 GCF_012569525.1 Enterobacteriaceae endosymbiont of Donacia piscatrix
TTTGTAAATCTTAATAAGATTATTTTTATAGAAAAAAATATTAACTTTCCAAATAAAACTATTATTAATAGTATAAATAATATTGAATTTGCTATACCATTAAATAATAAAATTATTAATCAAAAAAAAATATTAGATAAAATAAATAAAAAAATAAATGATAATCAAAAAATAATTGATTTTTTAAAAAAAAACATTAAAAATCCATCTTTTTTATCTAAAGCTCCAAAAATAATTATAAAAAAAAATTTACAAAAATTAAAAAAAAGTAAAATGTTGAAAATAGAATTATTACAAAAATTTTATTTAATTAAATATTTATAATATTTTATTTTTTAATATTTTATAATTTTTAAAAAAAGGATTTATATTATGAATCAGTTTAATCAGTTTTATAATAAAAATTTTTTAAAATTATCAGATTTTCCTAAAAAAGATCTTTATAAATTAATTAAAATTTCAAAAAAATTAAAATATAATAAACAAAATTTTAAAGAAAAAAAATTATTGATTGGTAAAAATATTATTCTTATTTTTGAAAAAAATTCTACACGAACTAGATGTTCTTTTGAAATAGCCTGTTTTGATCAAGGAGTAAATATTACATTTTTAAATATAAAGGATAGCCATATAGGTTATAAAGAATCATTAAAAGATTCTGCTAGAATCTTAAGTCAAATGTATCATGGATTAGAATATAGAGGACAACATCAAAAAAATATTGAAATATTAGCTAAATATTCAACAGTCCCAGTATGGAATGGATTAACAAGTGAATTTCATCCTATTCAAATATTAGCAGATTTATTAACTATTGAAGAAAATATAAAAAATAAAAATATAGATCAAATTAAATTATCTTATATAGGTGATATAAATAATAATATATCTTATAGTCTTATAGAAGCGTCAATAATAATTGGTTTTACATTATATTTAATTTCTCCTCAAAAACTTGAATTTAAAAATAATTTTTATATTAAAAATATAATAAAAAAAATTAAATATCATAATAATATTCATATTACTAATAATATAGAAATAGGTGTAAAAAATACAGACTTTATTTATACAGATATTTGGGTTTCTATGGGTGAAAAAAATTCATTTATATTATGGGAAAATAAAATAAAACTTTTACATAATTATCAAGTTAATAAATTACTTTTAGAAAAAAGTGAAAATAATAATGTTAAAATTATGCATTGTTTACCTTCACTACATTTATATAATCATTATAAGAAATTATTTAATAAAAAAATATTATCTAAATATAATCTATATAATGGATTAGAAATAACAAATGATATTTTTGAATCTGATAAAAGTATCATTTTTCAACAAGCAGAAAATAAAGTTCATGTAATTAAAGCTATAATGATTACTTCTTTACTAAAAGAAAATATTATTTTTTTAAACTAAAAATTTTTAAAAAAGGATTAAATATTTTATTAAAATAATAATTTTTTTTAAAAGATTATTGATACTAAAAAATTATATTTTTTTATGTATAAAATATTATATTAAAAAATATTTTTTATTTAAAATATTTATTGGATTAATTTATTTAGTAATTAATAAATAAATATTTTAAGTTTTAGAAAATATTAGATATATTTTAAAAAAAATTTAAATATTTTTAATAAAAAAAATTTAAGTTATAGAAAATATTTCTTTAAAAGATTATAAATAATTATTTAATTAAAACTTATTTATAAATATTTAAAATGCAAAAATTACAATTAAAATTATTGTAATAAAAATATGATTTATATTTTATAAGGTTTAACTAAAATGTTTTTATTTTTTAGATTAATATGTATATTATTAATAATATTATTATTCCCGATAACAAAAAAATTTTTAAATAAAAAAAAATTAAATCAAAATACTATTTTTTTTTATAATTGGACAGAATATGTTCCTCATGAAATTTTAAATCAATTTACTAAAGAAACAGGTATTAGAATTGTTTATTCTACATATGATTCAAATGAAAGTATGTTTACTAAATTAAAAACTTATAAAAAACAATCATATGATTTAGTTGTACCTTCAACTTATTTTGTAATTAAAATGAAAAATGAAGGTATGATACAAAAAATTGAAAAAAATAAAATACCTAATTTTAAAAATTTAGATCCTAAATTTTTAAATAAATCTTTTGATTATAATAATGAATATTCTATCCCATATATATGGGGTGCCACTGCTATAGGTATTAATACAAATTTTATAAATTATAAAAATATTAATAGTTGGAATGACTTATGGAATCCAAAATATTATAAATCTATTTCTTTAATAGATGATGCTAAAGAAGTATTTCAAATGTCATTAATAAGATTAAAATTACCTGTAAACACTACTAATATTAATTATATTAATCAAGCTTTTATAGAATTAAAAAAATTAATGCCTAATATTATTTCTTTTAATTCTGATAATCCTGGATATCCTTTTATTGAAGGATCTGTAAATATAGGAATGATTTGGAATGGATCTGCTTATGCTCTTCAAAAGTTAGGTATACCTTTAAAATTTATTTGGCCTAAAGAAGGTAGTATTTTTTGGATGGACAGTTTTGTAATTCCCAGTAATGCAAAAAATGTAAAAGGAGCTTTAAAATTAATTAATTTTTTATTAAGACCTGATATTACTGTAAAAATAGTAAAAAAAATAGGTTTTTCTACTCCAAATTTAGAAGCAAAAAAATTATTACCATTAGAAATAATTAATAATAAAACATTATATCCTGATGATAAAATTATTAATAACGGTATATGGCAAAATGATAATAATATTAATATAAATAAACAATATGAAATGTATTTTCAAAAACTAAAAATTTTATAATAACTAAATATATAAAAATATTTTATATAAAATTAATAAATTAATATATTTATTAATTTTTAATAATATAAATATATTTTGTAATATATAAAATTATAAATTTTCTTGACATATAAATAATATATAATATATATTAATCGTAGATTAGTTAATCCTCTGTAGTTCAGTTGGTAGAACGGCGGACTGTTAATCCGTATGTCACTGGTTCGAATCCAGTCAGGGGAGTAAACTAATGTAATTTTCACATCATAAAATATATTTTATTAAATAATTAAATAGTATTTTTTATTATAAGGTATATATATGATAATGAAATTAAACCAAATTTTAAAAAAAAAAATTATAATAAAAGAACTTTTTTCAATACAAGATGTAGTTCGATGGATATCAAGTTGTTTTAGTATATCTAATTTATGGTATGGTCATGGTAGTGATAATCCATGGGATGAAGCTATAAACTTAGTTTTACCTATATTAGGATTACCTCCGTATATCTGGAATATAGTTAATAACTCTAGATTGTCTATTAAAGAACGTAAAATTATTTTTAAATTAGTTATAAAACGCATAGAAAAAAGAATTCCTGTAGTTTATTTAACGAATAAAACTTGGTTTTGTGGTCATGAATTATATATTGATAATAGAGTATTAATACCTAGATCTCCTATTTCTGAATTAATTAATAATAAATTTAAATCTATTATTTCTTCTCGTCATCATCCTAAATATATATTAGATTTATGTACAGGTAGTGGGTGTATTGCTATTGCATGTGCATATTTATTTCCTAATGCACATATAGATGCTGTAGATATTTCTTTAGATGCAATTAATATAGTTGAATACAATATTCAATTACATGGATTAGAAGATCGTATTACTCCTATATGTAGTAATTTATTTGATAAACTACCTAAGTATACTTATGATCTAATTATTAGTAATCCTCCATATGTAGATAAAAAA
>NZ_CP046200.1:164512-172933 GCF_012569525.1 Enterobacteriaceae endosymbiont of Donacia piscatrix
TTTATTTTTTTTATTAAAAATAAAATATCTATTTTTTTTAATAAAATTTTAGAAAAAATTACCTTAATTTTGATTAAATATGGTATTTCTTTATGAATAAATCTCATAATGTTTTTTCTTATAATTTCTTTAACAATTACTTGATCTGTTTGATTTGTAATATAATTTTTAGAATAAAAATGTTTTTTTTTAGGTAAATTATTAAAAATAATACGATAAAGATCATTTATGTATAATTTATATTTAGCTGAAATTATAAATAAATGAAAAATATTAATTTTCTTTTTAAGAAAATTAATATATGATAATAATATATTTTTGTTTTTAATCTGGTCAATTTTATTAATAATTAATATTATTGGTATATTAATTTTAGAAAAAATTTTACTAAAATTTTCTTCTATATAATTCCATTTAGTTTTATCTAAAACAAATAATATAAAATCATATTTATTATTTTTTAATAAATTAAAAATTTTATTTTTATAAAAAATATTTCCAGGAGTATCAATAAATTCTATTTGGTAAATATTTTTGTTATAAACTCCTATAATATTATTGTTTGTAGTATTTTTTTTATGAGAAACAATTGATATTTCTTTTCCCACCAAAAGATTTAACAAAGTAGATTTACCTACATTTGTTCTACCTAATATTAAAATACTTCCATAGTATGAAGATATCATTTTCACATAAATAACCTTTTATATTAAAATTATTTTAATCCAAGTTTTTTTAATGCTTTTTCTGCCGCTGATTGTTCTGCTTTACGACGACTAGATCCTATACCTATAATTATTTTTGATATTCCACTAATTTTACATTGTATTGTAAATTTTTGATTATGTACTTCTCCATTTATTTGTACAATGAAATAATATGGTAAAGGTAAATGTGATCTTTGTAAATATTCTTGCAATCTTGTTTTAGGATCTTTTTGATTATTACCAGGTAAAATTGTTTTTAATCTAAATTGATACCAAAATAAAATAATTTTCTCTACAACTTTAATATTACTATCTAAACATATACTTCCTATTAATGCTTCCATTGTATCTGCTAAAATAGATTCTCTATTATATCCTCCATTTTTATATTCTCCAGGTCCTAAAAATAAATATTCCCCTAATTTAAATTCTCTTGCAATACTTGCTAAAGTATTACCTCTAACTAAAGAGGCACGCATACGACTCATATTACCTTCGTTTACATCAGGAAATTTATTATATAATGCTTTAGCGATTATATAGCTTAATATAGAATCACCTAAAAATTCTAATCTTTCATTATGTTTACTACTTGCACTTCTATGTGTTAAAGCTTGATATAATAAATCTTGATGATTAAAAATATAACCTAATTTTTTTTGTAATTGATTAATCATAATAAAATTTATTTAATTATGTTTTAAATCTAAAATAAGATAATAATTTTTTTTAAAAATTAATTTATTTTAGATATTCGATTAAATTTTATTTTATAAAACCATAAATGTTCTGTTTTTTGAATATTTAACCAAATAAATATAGCTTTTCCTAATAAATATTTTTCATGAACAAAACCCCAATATCTACTATCAAGACTATCATCACGATTATCACCCATAACAAAATAACATCTTTTAGGAACTATCCAAGTATATAAAGGAAAATTTTTTTGTTTATATATTTTCTCATTTATTTTATTCTCTATTTCAGGTGTAAATAAAATTTTATGTGATAATTTATTTATATATTCCGTATACTGAAAATATCTTATATTTCCAAATTTATAAAATTTTATAGAATTTTTTTTTAAAAAAACATATTTTTTTTGAGTAATATTTTGAAATATTTTTTTAAAATATTTACTTTTTTTAAGTTCTTTATATTTAAAAATATCTTTTTTAATATATTTATTATTGTATAATACAATTTGTTTATTTGTAATATCATAAAAAATTATATCTCCCGGTAATCCAATAATTCTTTTAATATAATTTATTTTAATATTTTTTGGATATTTAAAAACAACTATATCACCTCTTTGAGGTAATTTATTTTTAATAAAAATTTTACTATTAAAAGGATTTTTAATACCATAAATAAATTTATTAACTATAATAAAATCACCTATATTTAAAGTAGGCAGCATTGATTCTGAAGGTATAAAAAAAGGTTCATATATAAACAAACGAATAATCAAAGTTAATAATATAATAAAAATTATAGAAAATATTTGATTTTTTAAAAATTGTATTTTTTTCATAAATGATCATCAATAATAAATATTACATTTTTTATAAAAAAATTCATATTTTTTATTTATGTAAAATGTAATATTTTAAAAATTTTAAAAATTTTTTTAAAAAATTACTTTGTTATTTTTAACATATCTAAAAAAATTGAAGGTGGTAATTTAATATTACCAATACTTTTCATACGTTTTTTACCTTCTTTTTGTTTTTGAATTAATTTTTTTTTTCTACTAACATCACCTCCATAACATTTAGCAATTACATTTTTACGTAATTGTTTAATATTTGTACTAGAAATAATTTTTTTATTAATAGTAGCTTGTATTGTAATATCAAATTGTTGTCTAGGTATTAATATTTTAAGTTTTTCTATTAAAGAACGACTATAAGAATAAATTTTATTGTTATAAGTAATTGTTGTTAATGCATCAATACGTTTTTTATTAATTAATATGTTTATACAGATTAAATTAGATTTTTTAAATTTTAAAAAATTATAATCTAGTGATCCAAAACCTTTTGTAATAGATTTTAATTTGTCAAAAAAATTTATAATGATCCCGATCATAGGAATCTCATATGTTAAAATAACATTATTATTATGATATATAATATCTTTTTGTATACCATTTTTACTAATACATAACTTGATAATTTTACCTATATATTTTATAGGAGAAAAAATTTTACATTTTAAAATAGGTTCTCTTATTTCTTTAATTAAAGAAGAATTAGGAAATTTCGATGGATTATCTATAAATAAAATTTTATTATCTATTGTTTTTATTTTATATTTTACTGTAGGTATAGTTGTAATAATATGAATATTATATTCATTTAATAGTCTTTGTTGTATAATTTCCATATGTAATAAACCTAGAAAACCACATCTATATCCATATCCTAAGACTTCTGAAGTTTCTGGTTCAAAAAATAAAGAAGAATCATTTAAACTTAATTTTTTTAATGCATTACTAAATATATTATATTCATCTGAAATTACTGGAAATAATCCTGCAAAAACTTTAGGTATACTTTTTTTAAAACCTGGAAGTATTTTACTAGATGGATTTATATATGATGTTATCGTAGCTCCTACTGGTACTTCAATTATATTTTTTGTTCCTAATACAATCCAACCAACATCACCACATTTTAATATATTTAAAATTTTTTTTTTAGGTGTAAAAATACCTATTTTTTTTATGCAATATTTTTTTTTTGTATTTAAAATAATAATCTTCATACCTCTTAAAATTTGTCCATTTTTTATACAAACTAATGCTATTACTCCTAAATAATTATCAAACCAAGAATCTATAATTAGAGCTTGTAATTTTTTTTTAATATTTCCGATAGGTGAAGGAATTTTTTTTACTATATTTTCTATTACTTTTTTTACACCCAAACCTGTTTTAGCAGAACATTTAAGATATGTTGTAGATTTAATTCCAGTAATTTCTTGTATGTCATTTGTAATTTTTTTTATATCTATAGATAATAAATCTATTTTATTAATAACAGGTAATACTTTTAATCCCATGTCCATAGCCATTTTACAATTAGATATTGTTTGTGCTTCTATACCTTGTGACGCATCTATTAATAATAAAGCACCTTCACAAGCAGACAAAGATCTAGAAACTTCATAAGAAAAATCTACATGTCCTGGAGTATCAATAAAATTTAATTTATAAGTATTATTATTTTGTGATTTATATTTTAAAGAAACACTTTGTGCTTTTATAGTAATACCTCTTTCTTTTTCTAAAATCATACTATCTAAAACTTGTGATGTCATTTCTCTTATAGATAATCCTCCACAAATTTCTATTAATCTATCTGCAAATGTTGATTTACCATGATCAATGTGAGCAATAATTGAAAAATTTCGTATATTTTTCATAAAATAATTATTTTAAATCCTATTTATATAAAATAAATTTTCATTTATATTTTAATACCTCTTTGTTTAAGTAACATATGATAATTTAATTTTCTACCACTAAATTTTTCAAATAAAATCATAGGATCCACAGAATTACCTAAAGATAAAAAATTTTTTAAAAAATTTTTACCTATTATTGGATTAAATAAACCATTTTTTTTAAAATGATAAAATGAATCTGCTGCTAATTGTTCTGACCATAAATAACTATAATATCCTGCAGCATATTCTCCACCAAATATATGGTTAAATGTATTTGTATATTTATTCCAAATTGGAATAGGAGAAATTGTAATAATATCTTTTCTTATTTCATTAATTAAGGATGATATTTGATCATTTTTTTTTAAAGAAAATTCATTATGAATTCTTATATCAAATAAACTTAATTCTATTTGACGCATAAGCGATAAAGCAGAATTATATTTTTTAGATGTAACTAATTTATTTATTATATTTGTTGGCATTTTTTTATGTTTTTGATAATGTTGAGAAATAATTTTTAAGGATTCATATTCCCAACACCAATATTCCATAAATTGACTAGGAAATTCTATAATATCTAAAGGTAAACCATTAATTCCTGATATATTAGGTATATTAATACAAGAAGTAATATGATGTAAAGCATGTCCAAATTCATGGAATAAAGTTAAAACATCATTATGATGTAAAAGAAAAATATTATTAATTGAAGGAGTAAAATTACAATTAATAAATGCTATTGGATGTTGTAATATCCCATTAGATTTTAAAATTCTTGATTGACATATATCCATCCATGCACCACTACGTTTTTCTATACGAAAATATAAATCAAAATAAATACTTCCACATAATTTATTATTATCATTAAAAACATTAAAAAACATTACATTTTTATGCCAAACTGAAACTTTTTTTAAAATAAATGATAAACCATATATATTATTAACAATTTGGAACATACCCTTTATTACAATATTGATTGGAAAATATTCACGAATAATATTATCATTTATTCCATACAAATAGAATTTATATTTTTCTGCAAAAAAAGATACATCCCATGGATTAATGTCAGTAATATTATATTTTTTTTTAACAAAATTTTTTAAACTTAAAGCTTCTTTTATAGCTTGTTTTTTAGATAATTTAAGTAATGTATATAAAAAAGATAAAACTTTATTTATTTTTTTTGCTGATTTATTTATTAAAGATTGTTCAGAATAAGAATAATATCCTAATAAATTAGATAACTTTAACCGTAAAGATAATTCTTTTTGTATAATTAGTTCATTTTTTAATGAAACATTATTATCTAATGATGATGTTCTTATACTGTATTTATAATATATTTTTCTTCTTAAATTTTGATTATTACAAAATGTTATTATTGATGAATAAATTGGATAATCTAAACTTATTAAATATCCTTTTTTGTTTTTTAATAAAGCATTTTTATGCATAATTTTTATTATATGATTAGGAATGCCATCTAATTTTTTTTTATCTAAAATATATTTTTTAAATTTTCTTGTACTATCAAAAATATTATTATTAAAATCATTTTGTAGTTTTACTAATTTTTTAATAATTTGTAAATACAATATTTTTTTTTTTTGATTTAATAAAATACCTGATAAATTAAAATCACGTATAATATTATTAATAGATTTATTTTGTAATTTATCTAAATTTAAAATATTTTGATTTTTTTGCATATATATATATGCTTTATATATATTTAAATTTTGTTTAAACCATATATCATAATCAGTAATTATTTTACTAATAATTTCATAATTTTTCCTTATTTTTTTATTATTATTAACATAATTTAAATTACTAATAGGAGCAAAAATACGATATAAATTTTCTTCTAATTCTAAGATTTTTTGACAAAAATTTGCCCAATTATAATTATTTTTGTTATTTTCTAATATTTTATTAATTTTTTTTTTCATATTATTTATTGTAATTATAATTGCTGGAACCATACAATCATCAGTAATTTGATTAAATGGAGGTAATAAAAAATTTGATAACAAAGGATTATTCATAATTAATTTCCAGTTTATATAAAAAATATAATTTAAAAATATTCATTAAATATATAATAATTTTTTAAAAAAAATAAATATTTACTAATTAATTTATAATATTAACTAATATAGTTTTGTCTATTTATTTCAAAAAGAAAAATACTAGTAGCAACAGAAACATTTAAAGAATTTATATTTTTAGACATAGGAATAGAAAGTAATATATCACAATTATTTTTAATAATAGATTTTATCCCTTTATTTTCTGATCCCATAATTAAACATATTGGATATTTTAATCTATAATTAAAAAGTGTATTATTAGTTAAACTAATATCTGTACCAATAATAAAAATATTAAGAGATTTTAAAAAATTAATAGTATTAACTAAATTTTTAACAAAAATAATAGGAATATTATTTGATGTTCCACAAGATACTTTTTTTACTGTAGCATTTATTTTAGCAGAATGTTTTTTAGGTAAAATAATCATATTCACATTAAAAGCAGCAGCACTTCTAATACAAGCTCCTAAATTATGAGGATCTGTTATACGGTCTAATATTAGAATTAGTATTTTTTTAGAAAGATTAATAATATTCATTATATCATTTTCTTTAAAAAAGATTAATTTATTTAAAATACCTAAACATCCTTGATGTGTACTATTATTAGTTTTATTATCTAACCATTTTTTATTTACTTTATATATACATATATTATGTTTCTTTGTGTAAGAAACTAATTTTTTAATGTTATTAGATTTTTTTTTACTATTTAAGATAAAAATTCTTTCGAAAGAAAGAGGATTTGTTTTTAACATATTAATTATAGGATGTATACCGAAAATAATATTTTTCATTTTATATTTTAAATAATATTAATTATTAATTATTTTTATATAATAAAATACATTTTTTTTTAAATTAATAATTATTTTATTTTTTTTAAAATGAAATTTATAATAAAATTATATGCTTTATAAATATTATTACTATCAAACCAATAAATATTTTTCCAATGACGTAACCAGGTTAATTGTTTTTTTGCTAAATGACGTGTTGAGATAGTAGTTTGTTGTATCATTTCTTTATAAGAAATTTTATTTAAAATATAAAAAAACATTTGCTTATATCCAATACAACGAATTGCAGGAAAATTTATTTTTAAAAATTTAAATTTTATAAGATCACTTACTTCTTTTTCAAAACCTAATTCTAACATTTTTAAAATTCTAATTTCTATTTTTTGATATAAAATTTGACGATTATAATAAGTTAGACCAAATTGATATATTTGATAAGGAATTTTTTTTTTAGAAGTTTCTTTTAATTTGCTAAAAGTTTTACCTGTTAAAAAAAAAATTTCCAAAGCTCTTATAATTCTTTGTGTGTCGTTTAGGTGAATTTGATTTGCAGATATAATATCTATTTTTTTCAACATATCATGATATGATATAAATAACTTATTTTTTATTTGATTTATGATCATATTACGTATATCAACATTTGATGGTGGTAATAAAGGAGATATTGTATTATTAACTAATACTTTAAAATAAAACATACTACCACCAACTAATAAGGGTATTTTCCCTCTTTTAGTAATATTATTCATTATTTTTAAAACATCGTCATAAAATTCTATAACTGAATATCTTTGATAAGGTTCTTTAATATCAATTAACCAATGCTTTGTATAAAAGAAATCATTTTTTTTAGGTTTATCTGTTCCTATATTTAATTTTTTATAAATTAAAGAAGAATCTACACTAATTAATTCTATAGGTAATTCTTTAGCTAAACGAGTAGCTAAATAAGTTTTTTGGGATGCTGTTGTACCCATTAAAAAAATTGCTAATGGTAATTTATTAATTTTAATATTCATATTATTAATTATATTTTTATTAAACAAAATAATTCTTTTCTTATAAAATTATTATTTAAATTTAATAATTCTAATTCCATTAATAAATCTATAATTTTATAATTATCCCATATAATATGAGAATTACTAATACAATTAATTAATGATTTTATAATTTTTTGTGAAGATATTATTCTTATATTTAAAATATCTTTTATTAAAGAAATAAATATTTTTGTCATATTAAAATATGATAAAAATATAGGCACATACATAATATGTAATACATTTTTATTATTTAATGAAAAATTAAAACCTAATTTTAATAAAAATTGTTTTATTTTAT
>NZ_CP046200.1:173028-174552 GCF_012569525.1 Enterobacteriaceae endosymbiont of Donacia piscatrix
GGCACATACATAATATGTAATACATTTTTATTATTTAATGAAAAATTAAAACCTAATTTTAATAAAAATTGTTTTATTTTATATAAAAATGAATATTCTTTTTTTGTTATATTAATTTTAATATTTATTTTAAAATTATTGATAATATTTTTATTTTGGAAGATTAATTGAAATTTTTTTTTTAAAAAAAACTGAAATAATGTTTTAATTATAATAGAATACAAAAAATCATTTTTTTTTATAATAATAAAATTATTTTTTATTATTGTAAGAAATTTACCAAAATTTTTAAAATAAAAATTTGGTTTATTATCTAAATAAACTATTTTTTGTTTTATTATATTTTTCATTAAAATACTTTCTGTATTAGTAGAATATTTAGAATATTTTATATTTATTTCATTTTTTTCTTTTAAAATATAAATTTTTTTATTTTGATTTATTACTTGAAAATTATTTTTATATAAAATTTTTGTAATATTTTTATATATAAAATTATATATTAATATTGTATCATAAAAACGAATATCAGTTTTTTTAGGATGTATATTTATATCAATTTTATTTGATTCTATTTCTAAATATAATAAAAAAGAAAAAATATAGTTTTGATTAAATTTATTTTGAATTGTTTCTTTAATTGTACGATATAAAAAATTATTATTTATAATACGATTATTTACATAAAAATATTTAAATAAATTATTTGGTTTTTTTTTTTTATCAAAAATCATTATTCTTCCATATAATTTTAATTTTTTGTAATTTGCATTAATTTCTAATGAATTTTTTAAAAAATTATTACCAAAAATAACTTTTATTCTATTTATATAAGAAATATTATCTGTAACTTTTTTAAAATTATAAATAACTTTATTTTGATATTTAAATTTAATACCTATACCTAATTTCATTAAAATAATTTTTTTAATAATATTTTTAATATAAATAAATTCTATTTTATCATTTAATAAACATAATCTTTTTGCAGGTAAATTATAAAAAACATCAGATATAATAATAGTTGTCCCAATAGGATGAGAAATAGGATTTAAAGAAAATATTTGTTCATTAAATCCTTCTGTATATAATTGCCATGCAAATGGTTGTTTTAATGTTTTAGATATGATAGTCATTCTAGATACGGATTTTATACTAGTTAAAGCTTCTCCTCTAAAACCAAAACTATTCAAAAAATTAAAACTATCTAAATTATTTATTTTACTTGTAGCATATTTTTTTATACATAAAATCAAATTTTTTTTATTCATACCTATACCATTATCATTTATATAAATGTATTTTCCTCCTTTTTCTATGTGTAAATTTATTTGTGATGCTTTTGCATCAATACTATTTTCAATTAATTCTTTAACTATAGTCGCTGGTCTGTCTATTACTTCACCTGCAGCTATTTTTTTTATTATATTTTTAGGTAAAATTTTAATAGACATATTTTTTTAAAAAAAATTTTTTAATAAATATTTATATATTATTAAGCGGGAAACGAGATTCGAACTCGCG
>NZ_CP046200.1:174651-181554 GCF_012569525.1 Enterobacteriaceae endosymbiont of Donacia piscatrix
ACCCCAACCATGGCAAGGTTGTACTCTACCAACTGAGCTATTCCCGCTAAAATATTAATAATGTATATAATAAAACACAATTTATCATATTAAATTTATATTTTATTTGTCAATATATTTTTAATATTATTTTTTTTAAAAATATATTTTTTATAGAATTTTAATTCATTTATAGACTCATAAATATCATTAGATGCTTTATGTAAAGAATTTTTTTTTTGAAAATTTACATAAACATTAGGATACCAAATTTTGGCAAGTTCTTTTATAGAACTTACATCAATATTACGATAATGAAAATATTTTTCTAAATTTGGCATATAATTAAATAAAAAAATTCTATCTTTATATATGCTATTACCACATAAAGGAGATGTATTAGGTTTAATCCATAATTTTAAAAAAGTTAATATATATATTTCTGCTTTTTTTAAATTAAATTTACTATTTTTAACTTTTTTAATTAATCCATTTTTAGTATGAATATTTTTACTCCAAATATTCATTAAATTCAAAATATTATCAGATTGATATATTGGAATATTTAAACCTTTATTTATAATTTCTAAATTATTATTAGTAATAATAATAGCGATTTCAATTATATGATCTTTATTGGGATTAAGACCTGTCATTTCTAAATCTAACCATACTAAATTAGTATTTACTTCCATAAATAATATCCTTATATTAATTTTTAACTAAAAATTAAAATTTTATATACTTAAAATATGAAATTTTTTATATTAAAATTTTACATAAAATATTTTTCCATAAAATGAAAAAAAAAATATATTTACATATACAACGTTATTTACCAAAATTATTTATTACAAATATTTTTGGATATTTATCAAAAAAAAAATTAAATATTATAACTACTTTTTTTATATTTTTATTTATTAAAATTTTTAAAATAAACATGAAAGAAACAAAATATCCTAATATTTTTTATTATAAAACTTTTAATTCATTTTTTATTAGAAAACTAAATATGTCTAATAGACCTATTGATAAAAATAAAAACCATATTATTCATAATTCAGATGGTATAATTAATGAAATTGGTTGTATAAAAAAAAATAAACTTTTTCAATTTAAAGGTTGTAAGTATTCTTTATATAATCTTATAGGAAAAAATAAATATATAAATAAAATTTTTACTGATGGAAATTTTGTTAATGTATATTTATCTCCTAAAAATTATCATAGAATACACATGTCTTATAATGGAATTTTATTGAAAATAATATATATTCCAGGAAAATTATTTCCTGTTAATAACATTATTACAAATAATTTATGTAATTTATTCATTTTAAATGAAAGAGTGGTTTTTTTATTTAAAACAAAATTTGGTTTTATGATTAAAATTTTAATTGGTGCACAAATAGTTGGAAGTATTAATACTTCTTGGTATGGTCCAATAATACCTCCTAGAAAAAATAAAATTATTACTTGGAATTGGCCATATATTAATAATTTTTATAAAAAAGACCTTATTTTTCTAAAAAAAGGTGAAGAAATTGGTTATTTTAATATAGGATCAACTGTTATTACATTATTTCCACCTAAAACAATTAAATTTAATCCTATTTTAAAAAAAGGATCAAAAATCAAAATTGGTGAATTATTAGCATCATTTAATAATAAATAGTTTTTTTAACTAAGATTTCATAATAGAAAAACTTATAGATTTATGAATAGTTTTTTGTTTTAATAAAAACATAATAAATCTATCTAGACCTAAAGCCATACCTGAATAATTAGGTATATTTCCATGTTTTATTGCTTTTAAAAAAAGAAAATCTATTTTTTTTGAAGGTAAACCCATTAATTTTCTTTTATTATTATCTTCAATAAATCTTTTTTTTTGTTCTAAAAAATTATTTAATTCATTAAAACCATTTCCTAATTCTACTCCTTTAAAAAAAACTTCAAATCTATTTGCTAAATTTTTTTTTTGATTTATAGTTTCTGTTGTTCTTTGTGATGCTGGAAAATAATATACTATAATGGGATTTTTATGACCTAGTTTAGGAACAATATATAAATCAAATAATATTTGTATATAATTATTAACTATATTTTGAGTAAAACTTTTATTATTATTTTTTACTAAACCGATATCTTTTATTAAAGATAATAATTTTTTTTGTTTAACTTTAAAGGGATTTATATTTAAATATTTTAAAAAAATTTTTTTATATGAACACTTTTTAAGTGTATTAAATCCAAATTCCATAAAAAAATTACTGACTTCTAACATTAATTGAAATAAATTATAATTAATATGGTACCATTCTAATATATTAAATTCTGGATTATGATATTTACCAAATTCTTCATTACGAAAACTATGACATATTTGATAGATAGACATATTTATTTTTGATGCAAGAATTCTTTTCATATGATATTCAGGACTAGTAATTAAAAATAATTTTTTTTTTTTTTTATAATTAATAAAATTTGTATTAAATTGTTTTAAATAAGGACTAGTATTTTCAAATTGTGTTAATACTGGTGTTTCTACTTCAAGAAATTTTTTTTTGTCAAAAAAATTTCTTATTCTTTTTATTATAAAAGAACGTTTGATTAGATTATTTATTTTAGTACTAGTTGACCAATTAAAATTTTTCATTTTGTTATATTTATAATCTATAATTTAGAACGAGAAACATATTTTTTTCTTCTTATATCGATTTTAATTAAATCACCAATCTTAATAAAAGATGGTACTTTAATTAATTCTCCATTACTTATGGTTGCTTGTTTATTATTAATTATTGCATCACCTTTTAATACAAAATCTGTATTAATTACTTTTAATTTAATAAAATTAGGTAATGTTAAAAATATAGGCAATTGGTTCCAAAAAGTTATTATATAATCATATTGAGGAATTAACCATTTTTTTTTATTTTTAATAACTTTATTACTAATCATAATTTGTTCAAAATTACTTTTATACATAAAATAATAAAAATTATTTTTTTCATTGTATAAATATTTTAATTTTTTTTCTAAAATATCAGCATTATTTAGATTATAAGTTGATTTAAAAGTTTTATCAATTAATTTTTCTGTAATTAAATTACGCATTTTTATTCTAACAAAAGATTGTCCTTTACCAGGTTTTACAAATTCACTATTTTCTATAATATAGGGTTGATTTAAAAATATAAATTTCATTCCAATTTTAAAATTATTACTAAAATAATTAATCATTTTTTTTTTTTTTTTAAAATTTATTAATTCATAATATAATAAATTTATTTAAATAAAATATTTTATGAAAGAATTATGGTTACAACAATTATCAAATAATATTAATAATAATATTGATTTAATTAAAATTACAAAAATAAAAAAAAGAAATAGTCATTCATTTTTATATAGAAAAAAAAATATAAAATTTGATGTTAAAATACCTGTTATTTTTATAAAAAAAATAGAAAAAAATAATCATCAAGATCCAATCTTATTACAATTTATTTTCCATAAAAAAGAATTAATTACAAATAAAAAATATAATAATAATCCATTAAATGAGAAATTTAATATTCCAGGAATGATACATAAATATAAAAATAGAATATTAATTTTAATCACAGGAATATGTGCAGTACATTGTAGATATTGTTTTCGTAAAAATACTAAACAAATAAATTCAATCAAATTATGTGATTGGTATCAAATAATAAATTATATACAAAAAAATAAACAAATTAATGAAATAATTTTTTCCGGAGGAGATCCTCTAATACTAAAAGATCATAAATTAAATTTTTTTATTAATGATATAAAAAATATTTCTCACATCAAAGTATTAAGAATACATACAAGAATAATATGTATTATTCCTGAAAGGATTACATTAAATTTAATAAAAATTTTTAGCAAATGTAAATTTAATATTGTAATAGTTACTCATATTAATCACCCTAATGAAATTAGCGAAGAATTGTTTAATAAAATTTCACTTTTAAAAAAAGTAGGTATTACTTTACTAAATCAAAGTGTTTTATTAAAAAATATTAATAACAATAATAATACTTTAATTAAATTAAGTAATAATTTATTTAATATTGGAATATTACCATATTATATTCATTTATTAGATAAAGTAGATGGTAGTCACCATTTTAATGTTTCTGAAAGAAAAGCTAAAAAAATTATACAAAAAATATCATCATCCTTATCAGGATTTTTAATTCCTAAATTAACTAAAGAAATTTATGGTAAAAAATATAAAAAACTTATTATATAATAAATTTTTATAAAAAAGCTGTGCCTAGGACTAATGCACAGCTTAATAAATAATTTAAATTAAAAAATATTTTATTTAAATAAATAAAGAATCTTTATTGTAAAATTTACATCATTCCACCCATTCCACCACCCATTCCACTACCTGGAGATGTATTAGGTATATCTGTTTTATCATTTTTTGGTAAATCTGTTACCATACATTCTGTAGTAATCATAAGTCCTGCAACAGATGCAGAATATTGTAATGCTGAACGTGTAACTTTAGTAGGATCTAAAATTCCAAATTTAATCATATCTCCATATTCTTCATTAGCAGCATTATATCCATAATTACCATGCCCATCTTTAACATTATTTGCTACAACAGAAGGTTCTTCTCCTGAATTAAAAACTATTTGACGTAAAGGAGCTTCCATAGCTCTTAAAGCTACTTTAATGCCCATATTTTGATCTTCATTTTGTCCTGTTAAATTCATTAATTTAGCTGCTACACGTACTAATGCGACTCCTCCTCCTGCTACAACACCTTCTTCTACAGCAGCTCTAGTAGCATGTAAAGCATCTTCTACTCGAGCTTTTTTTTCTTTCATTTCTACTTCAGTAGCTGCCCCAACTTTTAGTACAGCAACACCACCTGCTAATTTAGCTACTCTTTCTTGAAGTTTTTCACGATCATAATCAGAAGATGCTTCATCTATTTGTTGTCTAATTTGATGTACACGGCCAGAAATATCATTTTCTTTACCGAGACCATCTATAATTGTTGTTGTATCTTTATTTATAACAATACGTTTTGCTTGTCCTAAATCTTCTAATGTTGTTTTTTCTAATTCTAACCCAATTTCTTCTGAAATAACATTACCACCTGTAAGAATTGCAATATCTTGTAACATAGCTTTACGACGATCACCAAAACCAGGCGCTTTAACTGCAGCAACTTTTACAACACCACGCATAGTATTAACAACTAGTGTTGCTAATGCTTCACCATCTACATCTTCTGCTATAATTAATAATGATTTACTTGCCTTAGCAACCATTTCAAGAATAGGTAACATTTCTCGAATATTTGAAAGTTTTTTATCTACTAAAAGTATATAAGGATTATCAAGTTCTACAGTACCAGATTCTGACTTATTAATAAAATAAGGAGATAAATAACCTCTATCAAATTGCATCCCTTCAACAACATCTAATTCATCTTGTAATCCTGTTCCTTCTTCAACAGTAATAACACCTTCTTTACCTACTCTTTCCATCGCTTGAGCAATTAAATTACCGACAGTTTCATCTGCATTTGCAGAAATAGTACCTACTTGAGCTATAGATTTTGAATCAGAACATGGAACAGAAATAGCTCTTAATTCTTCTACAGCTGCTATAACTGCTTTATCTATACCTCTTTTTAAATCCATAGGATTCATGCCCGCAGCAACAGCTTTTAGTCCTTCACTTACTATTGATTGTGCTAAAACACTAGCTGTTGTTGTTCCATCACCTGCTACATCATTGGCTTTAGAAGCAACTTCTTTTACCATTTGTGCTCCCATATTTTCAAACTTATCTTCTAATTCTATTTCTCTAGCTACGGTTACTCCATCTTTAGTTATCGCTGGTGCCCCAAATGATTTATCTAAAACAACATTTCTACCTTTTGGTCCAAGAGTAATTTTTACTGCGTCTGCAAGTACATTTACACCTCGTAACATTTTTACACGTGCGTCATTACCAAATTTTACATCTTTAGCTGCCATTTTAAATATTCCTTATATTTACATTAAAATCATACTTTATAAAAATTTTAGTTATTTTTAATATAGTTTTATTTAACAATAGCTAAAATATCACTTTCAGACATTATGAGAATTTCTTCATCATCAATTTTTTCTGTTTTAACACCATAACTATCATTAAATATAATTGTATCACCTTTTTTTACATCTAATGGTTTAACTATACCATTATCTAATATACGTCCTTTACCTACAGCTAATACTTCTCCACGAGTAGATTTACCAGCAGCAGAACCAGTTAATACGATTCCACCTGTAGATTTACATTCAACTTCTTTTCTCTTCACAATAACTCGATCATGTAATGGACGAATGTTCATTTAATAGATCTCCTTTAAGAAATTTAGTTATATATAACTAATTAATATTTTAATATATTTAAATAATGTGCACTAAAAGATAAGGACACATAATCTATGTTTCAAGTCTTATTTTAAAAATTTTTATTTTATTATTATCTAATACATTTTAAAAATAAAAATAAAATAAAATTTTAATAAAAATTTAATAAAAACATTGACGTTTAATTATTATTTTTGTCATAATATATTTATTGTTTGCCCGAATAGCTCAGTTGGTAGAGCAGTGGACTGAAAATCCCCGTGTCGGTGGTTCAATTCCGCCTTCGGGCAAAATTAACATATTTACAATAGATTAATAAATTAAAAAAAATGCAGAAAAATTTACTTTCTGCATTTTTTTTTAGTTTCTAATAAATAATATAATTATTCTTAATTTTTAATTAAGAATAATTATTATTAATAATAAAATTTTTATACATAAAAAATATACTTTGATAAGTATATAATTTATTAAAAAAATCATAATTATTATA
>NZ_CP046200.1:181652-184451 GCF_012569525.1 Enterobacteriaceae endosymbiont of Donacia piscatrix
AATTACTTTTATAATTTACTAAATTCTTTTTTATTAAAAAATATTTTTTAATAGGTTTAATAAATTTTAGAATTTTAATTCTAATATAATTATTTTTTATTAAACATTTTTTAGAAAATTTATAACTATTAATTTGTTTATTTTTTTTATAAAAAAATAAATTATTTTCTAATTTTTTAATAAAAACATTTTTTTTCACTAAATATCTATTTATAGATAATAAATTTTTAGCAATTATTTTTATTCTTTTTTTATATAAAAGAATATTTTTATTATTTCTTTTAAAATAATCTGAATAATATAAAACTAATATTTTAGTATTAATTTCACTTAATAATTTTTTTAACTTTAATTTAAATGATTTATTTAAAATATTTTTATTTTTTTTTTTAAAAAAAATACTTTTAAATCTAAAAAAAAATTTTTCTTTAAAAATATTATAATGATAATTTTTTGGTTTATTAATTAAATTTTTTACAGTAGGTAATTGATTTTTATCAAAAAATTTATATAGTATACTGATACTAAACATAAAATTATTTGTTTTTTGTCCTAAATTATCATTATTTTTACTTCCAATATTTTTTATAACTCGATATTCAATTCTAGATGATAAATTATTTTTAATTTGATATTCACCTCCAAAAGAAAATAATGGAGAAACATTATAGTACAAATTATCTAAATTATAATATTTATTATTTTTACTAAATTGACTAAAATAAGATTTAGCAAAAAATCCTCCTAAACGGGTATATAAATATAAATTTCTAAATATAGGATATCTAATATTAGTTGTTAGCTGTATTCCTTTTACTTCAAAAAAATTTTTAATATTATTATTAATATTTTTTTTAATAATTCCTAACCATTCTAATCCCAATTCTAAACTTAAAAAATTATTTGTTTGATATCCTAAAAAAAGTCCATTTCCTAGTTTATTAAAAAAAGTATATTCTTTATCATCAATGTCTTTTTCTAACAATTTAATATTATTATATTGTGATAATCCAAATGTAGAACCAAAATACCAATAATCTTTAAAATTAGATTTAGCATTAGCAATATTATGAATACTTATCATAATTATTGTAAAAATAATAATTATTTTTTTCATTTTTTATATAAACCTTTTTTTATGAAATAAAGTTTAAATTTATATTTTTTACTTTATTAATAACTCTTTTAAATATTTATTATTTACTATAAAACAATATAAACTAATACATATAATTAAAATTTTTGTTTTATTAAAATATTTTTTAAAACACTTTAATAATTAAAAAAATACTATGTTTATCTTTTTTAAATCTAATTAAAGATTTTTTAATAAAATTACTTTTTAATATAACTTGTATTAAAAATATATTTGATGTAATTTCTAATATTTTTAAAATTATTTTACTTCTTATAACTTTCCATTTTCCATCTTTATTATCTTTAAACTCTAATAAATCATCATGTAACGGGTATATTTTTGTTTGACCTTTTAATAAAAATAATTTTTGATTTATTTTATTTTTAAATTTTAAACTACTAATAATTTCTTGTCCTAAATAACATCCTTTATTAAAATCAATAGCACTCATTTGATTGATAATAAATTGTTGGGGTAAAAATAAATTACAATGATAATTAATATCAATAATATAATAACCTATTTTCATATAAAATTTATCCCAAGAATTATTATTTTGTAAATAAATATTTTTAGATAAAAAAAATTTTTTTATAATAAAACTAATATTTTTTTGAGATAAAATTACAAAATAATATCTTTTAAAATATTTAAATTTTAAAATAATATTTTCATTAGAAAAATAAAGTGTTTTCTTTTTAAGAAATATATTTTTTTTTTTAAAAATTTTAGATATAATTTGTTTTTTTTTAACATTTAAAATTCCAAAAATTTTTTTTTTTTTATCTAAAAAAATTGTTATATTATATAATATAATATATTTTTTAATATATTTTAAATATTCTTTTAATATATTTTTTCTAATTATATATTGATAAGTATCATCACATATTTTAAATATATGCATATTCGTTAAAATTTTACCTTGCGAACTACAATGAAAAGCATTTAAGAAATTTATTTTATTATCTAATTTATTTATATCTATTGTTAATTGATTTTGTAAAAAAACCTTACTATCAGGACCTTTTATTGTTAAAATTTGTAAATTATTTAATTTAACATAATTTAATAAATTATTACTTTTTTTAAAATTCATTTTATAAAAAACTTTAATATAAATTTAACTTTTTTAAATTATATAATTCTTGTAAAGAAGAAACTTTTATTTGAAAATTATTTTTTATAGAAGATATTGTAGCTATAGCTCCATTAATAGTTGTATTACAATAAATATTATTTTGTAAAGCTACAATTCTAATTAATTTAGAATTATTAATCGTTTTTCCCCTCTTTGTTATATTAATGATATAAGTATATCTTTTATTTTTAAAATAATTAAACACATTAGGTCGTTTTTCAGTAATTTTACGAACTATTGTAACTACTAATTTAAATTTTTGTAAAAACTTAGCTGTTCCATATGTAACTTTGATTATAAATCCATAAGAAATTAATTTTTTAACTAAATCGACAATTAATTTTTTATCTTTATTTTTAACTGATATTAAAATAATACCTTTGGTTTTTATATAAAAATTAGTACTTAATATTGCTTTATAGAATGCTTCAGCAAAAGTATATCCAATACCCATAACTTCTCCAGTAGACCTCATTTCAGGTCCTAAAATAGGATCTATATTATTAAATTTATTAAAGGG
>NZ_CP046200.1:184548-195781 GCF_012569525.1 Enterobacteriaceae endosymbiont of Donacia piscatrix
GCAAAACTACTTCTTTAACAGAAAGAAATAATGGATAAATTTCTTTTTTAAAATTTAGATTTAAACTAGATAACGATTTACTTATCATAACTAATGTGCCTATTTTGCTAAAGGTATATTAATTGAAACAAATGGTATTGTTCTAGAAGCTCTAGGATTAACCTCTATAACATAAACTACATTATTTTTAATAGCAAATTGTATATTTATAAATCCACATATATTAATTTTCATCGCTAATTTTTTAGTCTGTAACTTAATTTCATTTAAAACTTCCGATTTTATATTTCGTGTAGATAAAGAACAAGCAGAATCACCAGAATAAATTCCTACTTGTTCGATATGTTCCATAATACCACCTATAAAAATATCTTTTCTATCGCAAATTGCATCTACATCTACTTCTATTGCATTATCTAAAAAATTTTCTAATAAAACAGAAATATTATATTTTATATTTAATAAAAAATAATTTTGTAAATCATCTGCATTATATACTATTTCTATTCATCTCCCACCTAAAACATAGGAAGGTCTTACAATTAAAGGATAACCTAAAAGATTAGCTTTTTTAAAAGCATCATCTAAATTTTTTACTATATAACTAAGTGATTGTTTTAATTTTAAAAAATTAACAATATTTTGAAATTTTTTTCTATTCTCAGCTAAATCTATTGAAGATGAACTTGTTCCCATGATATTTATATTTTCCTGTTCTAATTTTTTAGCTAAATTTAATGGATTTTGTCCTCCATATTGGATAATAACACCTAATGGTTTTTATATTCGAATAATTTCTAATATATTTTCTAAAGTTATAGGTTCAAAATATAAACGATCAGAAATATCATAGTCTGTCGAAACAGTTTCGGGATTACAATTAATCATTATTGTTTCAAAATTATTTTCACGTAAAATTATAGATAAATGTACACAACAATAATCAAATTCTATTTCTTGTTTTATTCTATTAGGACCACTACCTAAAATAATAATTTTTTTTTTATTATTATTAGGATTAGCTTCACATTCCGTTTCATATGTCGAATATATATAAGCAGTATTAGTTTTAAACTCAGCAGAACACGTATCTACCTTTTTATATATTGGGTGTATATTATAATTATACCTTAGTTTTCTTATTGTTTTTTCAGATACATTTAAAATATTAGCTAATCTAACATCAGAAAATCCTTTTTTTTTAATTTAAAAAAATATTTTTTATTATTTAAATGTTTAATACCTAATGTTTTAATTTTTTTTTCGGTTAAAATTATATCTTGTATTTGTGATAAAAACTACATATCTATTTTAGAATAATTATATATTTCTTTAATAGAAATATTTATTCTTATAGCATCTGCAATAAATTGAATTCTATCTGGACCCGGTTTTTTTAACTTTTTTATAATTAAATTATAATAATCTTTACTATTAATTTTATTAATTTTAATTGGTTCAAATCCATAAATACCATTTTCTAAACTACATAATGCTTTTTGAATAGATTCTTGAAAAGAACTACCTATAGACATAACTTCACCTACTGATTTTATTTGTGTTGTTAATCTATCATTAACACCATAAAATTTTTCAAAATTAAATTTAGGTATTTTTGTTACTACATAATCAATAGATGGTTCAAATGCAGCTGTAGTATAATCATTAGTTATATTATTTGTTAATTTATCTAATGTGTAACCAATAGAAAGTTTTGCTGATATTTTAGCTATTGGAAAACCAGTTGCTTTTGATGCTAAAGCAGAAGAACGTGAAACACGAGGATTAATTTCAATTACTATTAATTTTCCGGTTATAGGATTAATTACAAATTATACATTTGCACCTCTAGATTCAAGAACAATAGCTCTAACTATAGAGATAGAGGCATTTCTTATTATTTGATATTCTTTATCAGATAAAATTTGTGCCGGTGCAACCGTAATTAAATCTCCTGTATGTATACCCATCGGGTTTACATTTTCAATAGAACATATAATAATTGAATTTTCATTTTTATTTTTTATAACTTCCATTTCATATTATTTCCATCCAATTAAAGATTCATCTATAATTAATTTATTATTAAATGATAAACTTAAACCATTATTACAAATTTTTTTAAATTCTGTAATATTATATGCGATTCCCTCTCCACTACTCCCATAGTAAATAAAGGTCTAATAATACATGGAAATTTAATTTTTTGTATATATAATTTTTGCAAAATAAGAACGATTTTCTGCTTTATAAATAGTATTAATAGATGTTCCAAGAACTTTTATATTAAATTTTTTTAATATATTATTTTTATGTAAATTTAAAATACAATTTAAAGCAGTTTATCCCCCCATTGTAGCTAAAATAACATCAGGTTTTTCTTTTTTTATAATTTTAGTAATAATATGCCAATTAATAGGTTCTATATAGGTTACATCAGCAATATTTGGATCTGTCATTATAGTAGCAGGATTAGAATTAACTAAAATTAAATTATATGCTTCTTCTTTTAAAGCTTTACATGCTTGTGTGCCAGAATAATCAAATTAACAAGCTTGACCAATAATAATTGGTCCAGATCCCAAAAGCATAATATTTTGTATATCAGTACGTTTTGGCATTTTAAAATCTCTTATATTTTTTTCTACAATATATATGAATTAATTTTATAAAATAATTAAATAATATAGATGAATCATGTGGTCCTGGACTTGCTTCCGGGTGTCCTTGGAAACCAAAAGCAAAGTTTATTAATGCAATGAATTCCTTCTATAGTATTATCAAATAAAGATTTATGTGTAATTTTTAATTTTTTTGGAAAATTATTTTTATCAATAGTAAAATTATGATTTTGAGTAGTAATTAATACTTTATTATTTTTTAAATCTTTTATAGGATGATTACTTCCATGATGACCTATATTCATTTTTATTATTTTTGCTCCATTAGCAATAGCTAAAATTTGATGACCAAAACAAATTCCAAAAATAGGAATATTTATTTTTAATATTTTTTTTACGGTATTTATTATATAATGACATGGAGTAGGATCTCCTGGACCATTAGATAAAATAATTCCATCAGGATTTAATTTCATTAGATCTTTATAACTTATAAAAGCAGAAACAACAGTAACTTTACATTTTCTATCAACTAACATTTTTAAAATACTATTTTTTACACCAAAATTTAATACTATAACATGTTTAGAAAACATACAATTTTTAATTTTTTCTGTATTTTTATTACTTAATATCCAAGAATAATTTACTTTTGTAGTAATATCTTTAATTAAATCTAAACCTTATAAACCTTTAAATTGACATATTTTTTGTAAAATACTTTCATAATTAAAACGTTTTTTAGTAGAAATTAAAGCAATTTTATTAATTTTTTTATTACATATTAATCTTGTTAAAAATCTTGTATCTATTCCTTCAATAGCAACAATATTCTTCTTTTTAAGAAAAATATCTAATTTTTCTATACTACGATAATTACTTGATATTTTAGATAAATTACTAATAATAAGTCCTTTTGCATAAATTTTTGATGATTCATTATCATTTAGTACCAATATTACCAATATGTGGATATGTTAAAATTATAATTTGTTTATAATAAGAAGGATCAGTAATTATTTCTTGATAACCAGTGAAGAAGTATTAAATATTATTTCTCCTATAACTATTCCATCTATTCCTATAGAATTTCCAAAGATTTATGTCCCATCTTCCATTAATAATATTGCTTTATTTTTCAAATTATTCTCCATAACTTATAATTTTTTATATAAAAATATAATATTAAATATTAAAATTATTTATTTATAAATTTTTATAAAAAATCCTTACAAAATTTAAAAATAAAATTTATATAAAATATATATTAAAAAAAAATAATTTAATTTATTTTTACTAAAAATAAATTACTCTCTTTATAAAAAGAGAGTAATTTATTTTATTCATTAATATTAGTTAAAGATTTCATATTAGTCATATAATTTCTTAGTTTATATCCTATTTTTTCAATAGGATGATTTCTAATTTCATTATTTATTTTATATAAATAACTATTATTTATAGATGTATTTTTAATTTCAAAAATTCCTAAATCTTTTGTTGTAAGATTATTTACAAATTTTCTTAATAAAGGAATAGCATTATTTGTAAATAAATAATTACCATATTCAGCAGTATTTGATATAACTTTATTCATTTCATATAATTTTTTTCTAGCAATAGTATTTGCAATTAAAGGTAATTCATGTAATGATTCATAATATGCTGAGGCAGGTGATATACCAGATTCTATCATTAATTCAAATGATAATTCAACACTACTTTTAATAGTAGTAATCATAAAAATTCCTTGATCAAAATAATCTTGTTCTTTTATATCAAATTTTTTTAAGTTTTTGATTTTTTCAAATTTATTATTTTTATATATTTTTCTCCACTTTATTAAATCACTATTATTATTTTTCCAATCTTGAATAAGATTTTGAGAAAATTTACCTGAAAGTATATTATCAATATGTAATTGAAATAAAGGTTTTAATTTTTTTTTTAAAATTAATGATAATTTATAAACATGTATTTTATTAAAATTATTTAATCTATCCATCATTAAACTAATACCTCCTTGTTTTAAGGATTCTGTAATATATTCCCATCCAAATTGGATTAATTGTGCAGAATATAATGGATCTTGTTTTAATTCTAATAATTTCTCAAATAATAAAATTGATATTGTTTGTAACATCCCACATAATACAGTTTGTTCACCCATTAAATCTGATTTTACTTCAGCAATAAAAGATGATTCTAATACACCAGCTTTATGACTTCCAATTGCTGTAGCCCAAGCTTTAGCTAATTGAAAACCATAATTATTATTATTAGCTTCTTGATGAACAGCAATTAAAGCTGGAACTCCAAAACCTCTTTTAAATTCTTCTCTTACTTCTGTTCCTGGACATTTAGGAGCTACCATAATAACTGTAATATCTTTAGATAAATTTTCTCCTTCTTCTATAACATTAAAACCATGAGAATAACCTAATGTTGCTCCTTTTTTTATTAAAGATTTTATGCTTTTTAAAACACTATGATGATTATTATCAGGAGTTAAATTAATAATTAAATCAGCATTAGGTATTAATTCTTCATATGATCCAATAATAAAGTTATTTTTATATGCTCTTTGCCAAGATAAATTTTTTTTTTTTATAGATTCTTTTTTTAAAGTATATGAAATATTTAATCCTGAATCTCTCATATTTAATCCCTGATTTAAACCTTGAGATCCACAACCTATAATAACAATATTCTTATTTTTTAATAAATTAAGACTATTATTAAATTCTTTAAATTGCATTAATCTACATTTTTGTAAATTTTTTAATTTTTTACGAAAATTTAAATTATTAAAATAATTTTTCATTTAATGATCCTTTTTTATAAAAAAAATTGATATTTAATAAATATTATTGATTTTAATAAACATTTATATTGAAATTAATAATTTTTTTATTTTAGAGATATTTATCTTATGTTATTAATTTATTTTTATCTCTTACTGCACCTTTATCAGCACTAGTTACAAAACTAGCATAAAATTTAAGTGCAAGAGAAATTTTTCTAGGTCTTTTATATAAAGGTTTATATGATAATAAACCTCTTTTTTCTTCTTGTTTAATCCTTTTATTTAAAATAGAATTAGAAATATCTAAATTGATAGATCTTTTAGGTATATTAATTTGAATAATATCATTATTATGTACTAAAGCTATCAATCCTTTGTTAGCTGCTTCAGGAGAAATATGTCCTATAGATAAGCCTGAAGTACCACCAGAAAATCTTCCATCTGTAATTAAAGCACATTTTGTATCTAAATTCATAGATTTTAAATATGATGTAGGATATAACATTTCTTGCATGCCTGGTCCACCTTTAGGTCCTTCATATCTTATTACTATAATATTTCCAGGAAAAATTTGTTTATTTAAAATTGCATATACTGCTTCTTCTTGACTATCAAATACTTTTGCTTTTCCTTTAAAAATCATTAATTTTGGATTTACACTTGCTGTTTTAACAACACATCCATCTTTAGCAAGATTACCATATAGAATAGCTAATCCTCCATCTTTACTAAAAGCATATTTATATGAACGTATACAGCCTTTTTTTCTGTCTTTATCTAACGTAGAATAAATATTTTTTTGTGAAAAAGGATGTATTGTTTTGATATTTCCAGGAGCAGATAAATAAAATTTTTTTATATTTATATTTTTTTTATTTAAAATATTATATTTATATATAGTTTCTTCCATGGTATATCCTAAAATATTTATAGTATTTTTATGTATTAAATTTATTTTATTTAATTCATTTAAAACTCCAATTACTCCTCCTGCTCTATGAAAATCTTCCATATAAAATTTATTAGTACTAGGTGATATCATACATAACCATGGAGTTTTTTTAGATAAATCATTAATTGTATTTAAATTAAATACTATATTAGTTTCTTGTGATAAAGCTATCATATGTAAAATTGTATTTGTAGATCCACCCATAGCAATATCTAATGTCATTGCATTTTCAAATGATTTTTGATTAGCGATATTTCTAGGTAAAAAATTAGTATTATTACTATCGTAATATTGTTTAGTAATTTCTACTATTTTTTGAGCAGAATCTATATATAATTTTTTTCTATTGATATGTGTAGATAATAATGATCCATTACCTGGTAATGATAAACCTAAAGCTTCTGTAATACAATTCATAGAATTAGCTGTAAACATTCCAGAACAAGAACCACATGTTGGACATGCATTAAGTTCAATTTTTTTTATATAATTATTAGATCGTTTTGGATTAGCTGATTGAACCATAGCATCAACTAAATTAATTTTTGTAATCTTTTTATTTTCCTTCATATTTATTTTGCCAGTTTCCATTGGACCTCCTGATACAAAAACAGTAGGTATGTTTAAACGTAAACTAGCCATTAACATTCCAGGAGTAATTTTATCACAATTTGATATACATATCATTGAATCAACACAATGTGCGTTTATAACATATTCAATAGAATCTGCAATAAGTTCTCTTGAAGGTAATGAATATAACATTCCGTTATGTCCCATTGCTATACCATCATCAATAGCTATTGTATTAAATTCTTTAGGTATCCCTCCATGTTTTTTTATTTCATTAGAAATTATTTTACTTACATTTTGTAGATGAATATGTCCTGGAACAAATTCTGAAAAAGAATTTACTATTGCAATAATAGGTTTATTAAAATCTTTGTCACTCATTCCTGTTGCACGCCAAAGAGCTCTAGCTCCAGCCATATTACGACCTTTAGTCGTAGTAAATGAACGATAATTAGGCATATTTATTTTCTTTTGTTAAAATTAAAAATTTATTAAATATTAATATAATCTAACCAATTCCATTTATCTTTTTTTTCTCCCTTTAATAGAGAAATAAATTCTTCTTGTATATTTTTTGTAATTTTTCCTTTTTCTCCATTATTAATTAATATATTATCTACACTACAAACAGGTGTAATTTCTGCAGCTGTTCCTGTTAAAAATATTTCATCAGCTAAATATAAAGATTCTCTTAATATAAAAGATTCTTTAATTATGATATTTAAATTTTGAGCTATTTTAATAACAGAATCTCTAGTTATTCCAGGAAGAATAGATGAACTAAGTGGAGGAGTAAATAAAACATTGTTTTTTATTTTAAAAATATTTTCTCCAGAACCTTCAGAAACAAATCCTAAACTATCTAATGATATTCCCTCATCATATCCATTTCTACGTGCTTCATTACTAATTAATAAAGAAGATAAATAATTACCTCCTACTTTAGATAAAGTAGGTATAGTATTAGGTTTATATTTATTCCAGGAAGATATCATTGCATTAATACCATTAATTTTTGCATTATTACCAAAATAATTTTTCCATGGAAAAGCGCTAATCATTATATCTGTATAATAATTTTTAGGAGGATTAATTCCTAAACCAACATCTCCTATAAATACTAAAATTCTAATATAAGCTTCTTGAAGTTTATTAACATTAATTGTAAGATAAACAGCATTCATTATTTCTTTTATAGAAAATTTTATTGGAAAACGATATATTTTAGCAGAATTATATAAACGATTTATGTGATCTTTATGACGGAAAATAACAGAACCTTTACATGATTTATAACATCTAATACCTTCAAAAACAGATGTACCATAATGTAACGCGTGACTCATAACACTAATTTTAGCATTTTCCCATTTTATAATATTGCCATTTAACCAAATAAAATCTGCTTTTTTTTTAGACATTATTATAATTCCTATTTTATGTAATAATGTTATTATAATGTTTTACGATAAGATAACTATATCTAATACATCTATAAGTTTTTTAATTTGTTTTACCAAAAAATCTATAGGTTTAGAGCTTTTTACTGTTAATTGAAAATTAATATTTTTAAATTTATTAACTACATTAATATTCATTTTTTTAAGTAAAAAACCTCTATGACGAATAATTCTCATTATTCTTTCACTTATTTCAGGACTAATATTTGTTTTAATATGTAACTGATATTTATGCATTTAATTTTTCTCTATCATACAATTATTACTATATCCAGGGGGTACTAAAGGCCAAACATTATCATTTTCATTAATAGAAACATGTAATATATAAGGTTTATTAATGGAAAAAATTTTTTGTAAACTTTCATTAATTTCATTAACATTATTTATACTATGTCCAGATATTCCAAAAGATTTTGCTAATTGAATAAAATTTGGATTATCACATAAATATGTTTCACTATATCTTTTTTTAAAAAAGATTTGTTGCCATTGTCTTACCATTCCTAATCTTTTATTATCTAATAATATAATTTTTATAGGTAAATTTTTTCTTTTAATTGTACTTAATTCCTGAATATTCATCATAAATGATCCATCTCCAGAAATACATATAACATTATTATTAGGTTTAGCTATTTGTGCTCCAATTGCAGCAGGTAATCCAAAACCCATTGTTCCTAATCCACTAGAAGTAATAAAGTTTTTAGGATTTGAAAAATTTATATGTTGTGCTACCCACATTTGATGTTGTCCTACATCAGTAGTAATAATAGTATTTTTATTTTTAATATCTGATAATTTTTTTAGTAGAATAGGGGCAAATATTTTATTTCTATTTTTATGATAATTATATATATAAGAATATTTTTTCTTAATTTTTTTTATATATATTTGCCATTTTAAAATATTTTTAGGTTTTGCTAAAAGTGGAATTAAATAATTTAAATTTCCTAATAATGCTACATTTACTTTACAAATTTTATTAATTTCAGATGGATCTATATCTAGATGAATAATATTTGCATATGGAGCAAATTTTTTTATATTCCCTCCTGTAACTCTATCATCAAATCTAGTTCCAATAGCTATTAATAAATCACATTTTTGTACAGTATAATTTGCTGCTTTATTTCCATGCATTCCTATCATTCCTAAATAATATGGATTTTCATTATCTATAGTACCTATACCTTTTAAGGTAACTACTGTAGGAATTTGAGATTTTTTAATAAATTTTCTTAATACCTTTACTGCATCACCTATATTAATTCCGCCTCCTACATATAATATAGGCATTATAGAATTTTTTATTAAAAAATTTGCTTTTTTAATTTTTTTAATTGAAGGTTTTTGATGCGAAATAATAAAATATTTTTTATTTTTTAAAATATCTTTTTTATCTATATTAGATAATTGTATATCTTTAGGTATGTCTATTAATACAGGTCCTGGTCTTTTAGATAATGCTATGTAAAAAGCTTTATTTATAATATTGGATAATTCTAGTGATGAAGTTATTAAAAAACTATGTTTAGTGCATGATAATGACATACCTATAATATCTATTTCTTGAAAAGCATCTGTCCCGATTAATGGAAGTGATACTTGACCTGTAATTGCAATAATTGGTATAGAATCTACCATCGCATCTGCAAGACCAGTTATTAAATTAGTTGCTCCTGGACCCGATGTAGCAATACATACTCCTATTTTCCCGGTAGCTCTTGCATATCCAATAGCTGCTATTGCAGCTCCTTGTTCATGTCTACATAGTATATGTTCTATATCTTCATCATATAATGCATCATAAAGAGGCATTATTGCTCCTCCTGGATATCCAAATATTGTTTTAATATTTTGCTTTTTTAATGTTTGAATTATACATTGTGCTCCGTTCATATTTTATACCTCTTTTTTTTCGTAAAATGATATGTATAATTCAATTTAATTATAATTTAATTTACGTATATTTTAAGATAAAATGATATGGTTTTATAATTGATATGTTATTAAAATTTTTATATAAATCATAGAAATTTTTAAATTAAATATTCATATATATGAATATATATTTGTATAAAATATTTTACTATTTATTTCTAATATCTTTTTAAAAATAAATAATATTTTTTATAAAAAATATTTTCAGGGGTGGAGGGATTTGAACCCCCAACCATTGGTTTTGGAGACCAACATTCTACCAATTAAACTACACCCCTTATTATTTGTATATAAAAAATATATGTAATATAATATATTATATTATATGATTTTATTAGTAAAATTTATTTACAATAAAATTTTTTTATTTTAAATATAAAAATATCTTGTTATTATTAAATAGTATTTTTATATTTTAAAATTTTAATAAAAATCATTTTTATATATTATTAATTACTATTTTTTATAGAAATTTTAATAAAATTAATGAATTATTTTATAATTTTAAAAGGATAATAAAATGACAGAATGGAGTATTGGAAAAATAAAAGAGATTAAATATTGGAAAAATAATTTATTTAGTATTATTTTAAAAGCAAAAATAAATAATTTTTTTGCTGGTCAATTTACTAAGTTAGCATTAAAAATTAATAATAAAAAAATACAAAGAGCATATTCATATATTAATTCACCAAAAAATAAAAATTATGAGTTTTATATTTCTAATATAAATAAAGGTAATTTGACTCCATTTTTATATAAATTAAAAATTAATGATAAAATTATGATTGCTAAAAATGCATTAGGAAATTTTACAATAAATAATATTAATTCTTGTAAAAATTTATGGATGTTATCTACAGGAACCGGAATCGGG
>NZ_CP046200.1:195879-199623 GCF_012569525.1 Enterobacteriaceae endosymbiont of Donacia piscatrix
ACCTTATCTTTCAATACTACAAGATAGTAAATGTTTTCAAAAATTTAAACAAATAATTTTAGTACATTCTATTAGATATATAGAGGATTTTAATTATTTATATTTAGTAAAAAATATAAAAAAAAAATATTATAATCAATTAATTATTAAAATTATTTTAACTAAAAATATTAATATTAATAATTCTATTTTGTACGGTTATATTCCTGATTTAATTAAAAATGGCATATTAGAAAATAATATTGGCATTAAAATAAATACTAATAATAGTCATGTAATGCTTTGTGGTAATCCAAATATGATTAAACAAACTAGAAAATTTTTAGAGCAACATAAAAATTTTTCTAAAAATTTAATAAATAAAAAAGGTAATATTACATATGAACAATATTGGTAAAATAATATATTTTTAAATTTTAGAGGAAAATTATATGAAAAAATTTTTAATTATTGCTAATTGGAAATTAAATGGTAATTATAATTTTATAAATAAAAATATAAATATTATTAAAAAAATAAATAATTCTTTAAATTATTGTCAATTATCTATTGCACCTCCATATGTATATTTGAATTATATTAATAATTTATTAAAAAATACTTCTATATTTTTAACAGCACAAAATGTAGATATTCATTTGAAAGGGTCTTTTACTGGCGAAATATCAATAAATATGTTAAAAGATATAGGTGTAAAATATGTTATAATCGGTCATTCAGAAAGAAGAATATATCATAATGAAGATATTGATCTTATATCAAAAAAATTTATTTTAATTAAAAAATATGGTTTAATTCCAATTTTGTGTATAGGAGAAACTGAACAACAAAAAAAAAATAAATTAACAGAAAAAATTTGTATTAATCAAATTAATAGTATACTTAAAATTAGTAATGTTAATATATTTAATAAATCTATTATAGCTTATGAACCATTGTGGGCGATTGGAACTGGTAAAATAGCAGATTTAAATGAAGTAAAAAAAGTTATTTTATTTATTAGAAAATATATATCGTCTTTAAATAAAGACATAGTAGAAAATATATATTTTCAATATGGTGGATCAGTAAATTACTTTAATATAGATAATTTTTTTAAAAAAAAATACATAAATGGTTTTTTAATAGGCAAAGTTTCTTTAACAATAAAAAATTTTATACTTTTAATTGAAAAAATAGAAAAAAATTTACAATTATTAAATAGGTCTTAACATTGGAAATAAAATAACATCTCTTATTGATTTAGTATTTGTGAATAACATAACTAATCTATCTATTCCTATACCTAATCCAGCTGTAGGAGGTAATCCGTACTTTAATGCTTCAATATAATCTTTATCATAAAATTGATTAATATTTTTATTGTTACTAATATTTTTGTAGTTTTCCTGTTTTTGAAATCTTTTTTTTTGTTCTTCAGGATCATTAAGTTCAGAAAAACCATTTGCAATTTCCATTCCACAAATAAAAAATTCAAATCGATCAGTAAATGAATAATTTGTATCATTATTTCTTGAAAGTGGAGAAACTTCAACAGGATATTCTGTAATAAATGTTGGTTCTATGATCTTATCAATAATTTTTTCTTCAAAAATTTTAGAAATAATTTTACCTTTACTCCAATTTAAATTAATATTAATATTTATTGAATTAGTAATTTTTATTAATTTATTAAAATTTTCTAAATGTTCTAAAGAAAATTCAGGATAGAATTTAATAATAGCTTCTTTCATAGTTAATTTATTAAATTGATTATTTAAATCAAACTTATGATTGTTATATTGTAATATGTTATTTTTAAATATTTTTTTATATATTTTTTTAAATAATTTTTCAAAAAAAAACATTAAATCTTTATAATCTGCATATGCAATATATAATTCCATCATAGTAAATTCAGGATTATGTTGGGTTGATATTCCTTCATTACGAAAATTTCTATTAATTTCAAAAATTTTATTAAATCCCCCAATAATTAAACGTTTTAAATATAATTCAGGAGCAATACGTAAATATATATTCATATTATATTTATTATGATAAGTTATAAAAGGTTTAGCTAGAGCTCCTCCTGGAATATTATGCATCATTGGAGTTTCTACTTCAATAAAATTATTTTTATTCATAAAATCTCGAATATTTAATATAATTTGATGTCTTTTATTAAAAATAAAACGTGTTTTCTTATTAACAATAAGATCTAAATATCTTTTTCTATATTTTATTTCTTTATTTTTTAATCCATGATATTTATCAGGTAATGGTTTTATTGCTTTTGTTAATAAATAAATTTTTTGACAAAAAATTGATAAAACTTTAGTTTTAGTTTTAAATATATAACCAATTATACCTATAATATCCCCAATATCATATTCTTCTAAAAATTTTTTATATTCTTGGTAAGAAATCTGATTTTGAGATATATAAATTTGCATTTTACCTGTATAATCTTGAATATTAATAAAAGAAGCTTTACCCATAATACGTATATTTACTATTCTTCCCGCAATATGTAATATTTTTTTATTTAAAAAATTTTTTTTTTCTTTTGAAATTTGATTTAAATAATTACATGTAAAATTAACTTTAAAATTATTAGGAAATACTATATTATTATTTTTTTTTAACATTTCTAATTTTTTATATCGAAATTTTATTTCATTATTATGAATATTTTTAATATTATTTAATTTATTTTTAGCTCCAGACATAACAATAAACCTTATATATTTTATTTATATATTTAATTTTAAACTTGCTTGAATAAATTGATCTAAATTACCATTTAATACAGATTGTATATTATTACTTTCTATGCCAGTTCTTATATCTTTTATTCTTGAATCATCTAATATGTAAGAACGTATTTGATATCCCCAACTAATATTAAATTTATTTTTTTCTATTTTTTTTTTTGTTTTTTCTTTTATTTTATTTTTTAATTCATATATTTTGTATTTTATTTGTTTTATAGCTTGATCTTTATTTTTATGTTGCGATCTACTATTTTGACATTGTGTAACTATCCCAGTAGGGATATGTGTAATACGCACAGCAGATTCTGTACGATTTACATGTTGTCCTCCTGATCCAGATGCTCTATATACATCAACACGTAAATCTTTCATATTAATAGACACATCTATATCATTTTTAATTTCAGGATACATAAAGGTTGAAACAAAAGATGTATGTCTTTTACCTGAAGAATTAAAAGGATTTTTTCTAATTAAGCGATGAATACCACTTTCTGTACGAAGCCATCCAAAAGCATATTTACCAACAATATGAATTGTAGACGATTTAATTCCAATAACTTCTCCTGGAGACTCATTTATTATAGTTACTTGATATTTTTTTTTTTCTGCCCATTTTAAATACATTCTCATTATTATTTTAGCCCAATCTTGAGATTCTATACCTCCAGATCCTGATTGAATATCTATAAAACAATTTTTATCATCATTTTTTTTAACAAAAATTTTTTGTAATTCTAGATTATCTATTTTTTTTTGTATTTGAAATAAAAATTTTATAGATTCTTTTAAGATTTTTTTGTCATTACAATTAATTGCTAAATTAATTAATTCATTGATATCAATAATTTCTTGATTAATATCATCTAAAGTTAATAAAATATTTTCTATATTTGATTTCTTCTTATTTAAAGAAAGTAAAATATTTATATTTTTCCAAATATTTGGATTTTGTAATTTTTCTTTTATTATTAATAATTTTTTTTTA
>NZ_CP046200.1:199719-205188 GCF_012569525.1 Enterobacteriaceae endosymbiont of Donacia piscatrix
TTATATTTTGAATAATTAAAGAAACCTCCTAATAAAATTATTTTTTTTTTTTATTTCTTTTAATTTATTTTGTATCAAGATGTTTTTTGACATATTTAATTCCTAATTTTTAATAAAAAAATATTAAATATAAAATAATTTAAATATCAATTTTAATTAATATCTATTTTAGATAGATAATTATTAATAATAACATTAGATATGAATAATAAATGAAAATTTAATTTTATTAAATAAAGAATTTGGCCCTTGTTGGATTTGAACCAACGACCTAACGATTATGAGTCGTTTGCTCTAACCACTGAGCTAAAGGGCCTTATAAGTAGTATGGTATATTTTAATATATATTTCAATTAAATTTATTATTTTTAATTTAATAAATATAATTCTTTATTTCCTCTTATTATATCTAATAATATTAATGATGGATGTGTATCTAAAATTTTTTTAAGATCTTCTATATTATTTATATTATTTTGATTAATTCCTATTATTACATCACCTTTTTTTAATCCTATTATTTCTGCAGGTGAATTAGGTACTATTTGAGTAACTTTTATTCCAATTTTTTTTGTTTTTTTAAAAATAAAATATTTTTTTTCTAAAAAAATATTTTTTAAATATGCACCTTCAATACCATATATATTATTTTCATTAGAAAATTTATTATCATAAAAATCATCTAATTTTATTTCTATTATTTTAAAAATTCCATTTCTTATTATTCCTAATTTAATAATAGTTCCTCGCATTAATATGCTAATTTTTGCTTTTAATAAAGCATAACTACCAATAATTTTATTATTTAATGTAACTATAATATCACCTGGTTTTAATAAGTTATTTTTAGATGATATTATTTCACGTACAAAAGTTCCTTTAAATATATTAGGTACTTTCATAACTTTTGCTATTTGAGGGTCAAGTTCAACCCCATAAATACCTAAAAAACCTCTTTCTATTTTTCCAAATTTAATTAATTGATTAACTAAATTCATAACAGTATTACTTGGTATAGCAAATCCAATACCAATATTTCCCTCATTAGGGGTTAAAATAGCTGTGTTTATTCCGATTAAATCTCCATTTAGATTAACTAAAGCTCCTCCTGAACTACCTTTATTAATTGCAGCATCTGTTTGAATAAAATTTTCAAAATTTTCAATATTAAGTCCAGTACGTCCTAATCCCGATATAATTCCTGATGTAACACTTTCTCCTAATCCATATGGATTACCTATTGCTATAGTATAATCTCCTACTTTTAAAGTATCAGAATTAGCTATTTTTACACTTTTTAAATTTCCAGTATTATCTTTAATTTGTATTAAAGCTAAATCTGTTTTTGGATCTTGCCCTAAAATTTTAGCTTCATAAATTTTGCCATTATTTAATTCTACTGAAATATAATCTGCATGATCTATAACATGATTATTAGTAACAATTAAACCTTTTTTAGAATTTATTATTACTCCAGACCCAATAGAATGAAATTTTTGTTGAAGAATATTATTATTATTTCCACAAATAGGAGTATCTTTATATGGAGATCCTTCTTTACAAAGTGAAAATTTTTCATTTAAATATTCTTGTATATTTTGAGGTAATTTAAATTGTGATATAAAAATACTACCTTGTACATTAATGTTAACAACGGAAGGAGTAACTTTTGATAAAATAATAGATAAACTTGGTAATTGATAATTATTCCATTTTTTTATTAAATTAAATGGTAATAATTTTGCATTTACATTTCGTAATGTAAATATTATATTACTTATAAAAAAAAATATATAAAAAATTATTCTAAATTTCTTCATAAAAAAAATCTCATAATAAAATTTTTCTAAATATAATGATATAAAATTTTATAATTTGTATTTTTATAGTAAAAATACAGAATTCATATTTTAATTTTCTATATTATTAATTAATTCATTTATATAAATATGTATTTAATTAATATTAATTTTAATTTTTTATAAAATTAAATTATTTAAGTATAAATTTTTTTACAAATTATTATAGTTAATATAATATAAATTTTATTTTATATAAAGCATAAATATATATGATAAATAGATTAAAAAATATTGCATCTAAAGTGGCAATAAAATTTATTAAAAATAATAATATTATAGGTATTGGTTCAGGTACTACAATATCTCAATTTATTAAAGTTTTATATAATAAGAGAAAAAATATAAAAGGTGTAGTATCTGCTTCTAAATATTCAACTAAAAAATTAAAAAAATATAATTTTAATGTTTATGAAATAAATAAAATAAATAAAATTGGAATATATTTTGATAGTGCTGATGAAATTAATGATAAAATGCAAATGATAAAAGGAGGAGGAGCTGCATTAACTAATGAAAAAATTATATCTAATTGTTCAGATATATTTATATGTATCATTGACCAATCTAAATATGTAAAAAATTTAGGTAAGTTACATCCAGTACCTATAGAAATTATACCTTCTGCAGAAACTTTAATTACTAGAAAATTATCATGTATAGGAGCTATAGCAAAATTAAGAAAAAAAACGATTACAGAATATGGTAATTTAATATTAGATGTATATAAATTAAATTTACATAATCCAATTAAAATAGAAAAATATATAAATACTATTCCTGGAGTTGTTACTGTCGGGTTATTTACTCAAAGATGTGCTGATATAGTTATTATAGGAAAATATAATTCTACAGTATCAATAATAAATAAAAAAAATTTAAAATTAACAACATAATTTTAAATTTTTTTTTAATTTTAACATTAGAATATATACAAATATATGCAAATAAAATTTACAAAAATGCATGCATTGAGTAATGATTTTATCATTATCAATAACATAAAAAATACTTTTTTTTTTACAAAAGATATTATACAAAAATTATCTAATAGATATTCAGGTATAGGTTTTGATCAATTATTATTAGTTGAATCATCAATTAATAAAAATATTGATTTTAATTATAGAATTTTTAATTCTAATGGTAATGAAGTAGAACAATGTGGTAACGGAGCACGTTGCCTCGCATTATATTTAAAAATAAAAAAATTAATTTATAGAAAAAAAATATGTGTAAGTACAAAAAATCGTATAATATACTTAAAAATTATAAATGATAAAATAATTTCTGTAAATATGGGAATTCCTCTCTTTAAACCTAAAGATATCCCATTTATAACTAATACTATTAAAAATACTTATAAAATTTATTTTCAAAATAAATATATTCATTTTAATATTGTTTCGTTAGGAAATCCTCATTGTGTAATACAAGTAGATGATATATTAAAAACTCCTGTATCATTAATAGGATCTTTTTTAGAAAATCATAATTGTTTTCCAAAAAAAGTTAATGTTGGTTTTGTTGAATATATAGATTTAAATAATATTAAATTAAGAGTTTTTGAAAGAGGAGTAGGTGAGACTAATGCTTGTGGTTCAGGTGCTTGTGCCGCTGTAGCTATAGGAATAAAAAAAAATATTTTATCAGAAAAAGTATATGTTAATCTTCGTGGAGGAATTATAACTATTACTTGGAAAGGAAATAAAAATAGTTTATTTATGATAGGAGAAGCTAATTATATTTATGATGGTATAATTACATTATAATAAATTTTTTATAAAAATATTATTTTAATTACGGCATTTAAATAAATGAAAAATGTAGATTTATTAAAAAATTTAAATAATAAACAAAAAGAAATAGTATCTGAAAATAGAAAAAATTTATTGATATTAGCAGGTGCAGGCAGTGGCAAAACATTAGTATTAATTCGTAGAATAGCTTGGTTAATTTATAAAGAAAATTGTTCGCCTAAATCAATTTTAGCAGTAACTTTTACAAATAAAGCAGCAATAGAATTAAAAACTAGAATTAAATCATTATTAATAAATGATTTTCAAAAAAATAATATTTGGATAGGTACTTTTCATAGTTTTGCTTATTATTTATTAAGAATACATTATCTAAATGTAGGATTAACAAAAAATTTTCAAATTATAGATTCTTATGATCAAAAAATAATAATTAAACGAATTTTAAAAAAATTATCTTTAAAAGATAAAATTTTTTCTATAGAAAAAATTTTAAAATATATAAATAATATAAAAAATAATTTATTAAATAATTATCATCATAAAAATGATTTATATAGTATTAATTTATCTAAAATTTATGATGAATATCAAAATTTTTGTAAAATAACAGAAGTAGTTGATTTTAATGAATTAATATTTTATTTATATAAATTATTTTTAAATAATCCTAAAATATTAAAAATATATCAAAAAAGATTTCAGAATATTTTAGTAGATGAATTTCAAGATACTAATGATATACAATATAAATTTATTTCTTTACTATATAATAAAAATTATAATACAAAAATTATTCTTGTAGGTGATGATGATCAATCTATTTATGGATGGAGAGGAGCAAAAATTAATAATATAAGTTGTTTTTTACAAGAATTTGATAAAGTAAAAACAATATTATTAGAACAAAATTATCGTTCTACTTCAAATATTTTAAACGCTGCAAACAAATTAATTTCTTATAATAATAATAGATTAAAAAAAAAATTATGGACTAATGCAGATAATGGAGATCTTATTACAATATATTATGCATTAAATGAATTTGATGAAGCTGAATATATTGCTAAATATATAAAACAAAAAATACTTGAAAAAAATGTTAAATTAAATAATTATGCAATTCTTTATAGAAATAATTCACAATCTCGTATTTTAGAAGAAATTATGTTAAAATTTTCTATTCCATATAAAATATATGGGGGAATACAATTTTTTGAACGTCAAGAAATTAAAAATATTTTATCTTATTTAAGATTAATATCTAATCATAATGATGATAGTTCATTTGAAAGAATCATAAATATTCCTAAAAGAGGTATTGGTAATACTACATTAAATATTATAAAACATATTTCCAATAAATATTCTTTAACATTATGGAATTCTAGTTTTTTTTTATTAAAAAATAAAAAATTTTTAAATAAAAAAACATTTAATGTATTAAAAAATTTTATTGAATTAATTATATTTTTAAAAAATAATATAAAAAAAAAATCATTACCTAAAATTATTGAACAAACAATCAAAAATTCTGGATTATGGGATATGTATAACAAAAATTGTTTATTTGGAAAAGATAATACTAAAATAAATAATTTAAAAGAATTTATTAATTCTGCAAAATATTTTACAAAAAAAAAATTACAATTTAAAATAAAATCAAATATTTTAAATATTAAAAATGATAATTTATTAACAGATTTTCTTTCTCAAACATTATTATTAAATGAAAATATAAATAAAAATAATGAAGAAAAAAATAATTATATACAATTAATGACTATACATGCATCTAAAGGATTAGAATTTTCTGAAGTTTTTATTATTGGCATGGAAGAAGGTATTTTCCC
>NZ_CP046200.1:205283-206921 GCF_012569525.1 Enterobacteriaceae endosymbiont of Donacia piscatrix
TCCCTAATAAGGTTTCTTCTGATAAAAAATCGATAAATGAAGAGAGACGTTTAGCATATGTAGGTATTACTAGAGCAAAAAAAAAATTAACTTTAACTTACACAAAAAAACGTTTTTTATATGGTAAAGAAATTAATTCAATAAAATCAAGATTTATTAAAGAATTACCACAAAATTGTGTAAAAAATATTAATTACATTCAAAAAATTAATTTTTTACCAAAACAAGATTTTATTTTTACAAAAAAGAAATATTTTATAGGACAAATAGTTTATCATAAAATTTTTGGTCAAGGAATTATTCTAAAGATAGAAATTCTTAAGAAGAATGAAAAATTACAAATTAAATTTGATAATACAATAATAAAATGGATAATGTCTAATTATGTAAAATCTTCTTTTTAAGTATTTATATTAAATTTTTTAACAAAATATATAAATTTTTTTATATATGATATTATCTTAATTAGGAGCTTTTATGTTAAATGCATATAAAATATATAACAAATATTTAATTCATCTTAAACTAGATAATAATTTTAAAAATCTTTTGGATGCAATATGGATTGATTTAATTCAACCAGAGAATAATGAAAGGAAAAAAATATATTATTTACTTAAACAAAATTTAGCTACTAGACCAGAATTAGAAGATATAGAAGCATCAGCAAGATTTTTTGAAAATGAAGAAGGATTACATATCCATTCGTTTTTCTTTTATAAAAAGAAAAATGAACGTGCAGGTACTACTACCGTCGCTTTTACTATAAAAAATGATAGATTATATACTTTAAGAGAAAAAGAATTATCTGTATTTCTTTTATATAGAAAACGTATGCATAATCATTGTATGCTTTATGGAAATCCTTATGAATTATTATTAGATATATTTGATACTAAAATTGAACAATTAGCAAATAGAATTGAAAATATATATAGTGATTTAGAATATTTAAGTTGTATTATTATGAAAGGTCATCAAAATGAGGAATTTGATAATGCACTTTCTACTTTAGCTGAATTAGAAGATGTTGGATGGAAAGTACGATTATGTTTAATGGATACACAAAGAGCAGTAAATTTTTTAATGAGAAAAACTAGATTACCTAATAATCAAATCAAACAAGCAAAAGAAATTTCGAGAGATATTAAATCTTTACTACCACATAATGAATCATTATTTCAAAAAGTTAATTTTTTAGTACAAGCTGCGATGGGATTTATTAACATAGAACAAAATAGAATCATTAAAATATTTTCCTTAGTATCTGTAATTTTTTTACCACCAACATTAGTTGCATCTAATTATGGTATGAATTTCACTTTTTTACCAGAATTAAAATGGAAATATGGTTATATTTATGCTATCATTATAATGATAACTTCTGCTTTAGCACCATATTTTTATTTTAAAAAAAAAAAATGGTTATAAAATTAAAATTATTAATATATGTTTTTTTAAAAAAATTTTTGAGAGAATATATATTTTACTATATCTAAATATAGGTAAATAATAATTAAATTTACCTATATATTTTTTTATATTCAATCTTTTTTAAATCATTTTAAATAAAAAATTAATATTTGTTATAACAGATTATTAATTTAACCTAGAAAATTAGATACTAGTATAAAATAC
>NZ_CP046200.1:207020-209819 GCF_012569525.1 Enterobacteriaceae endosymbiont of Donacia piscatrix
AAGTAATATTTTACAATTAAAAAATTATAATATTGATACAAAAGATTTACAAAAAAAAATTACATTAAATTTTTTATTTAAAAATGAAAAAATTATTAATATATATAATATTTTTAAAAAAATATATTGTAATTATACAGGTATAGAATATTTTCATTTATTAAATACTGAAAAATATTGGATGCAAAAAAATATAGAATTAATGAAAAATAATTTACAAAATAAAGAAAAAAAAATTTTTTTTGAAGAATTAATTGCAACAGAAATTTTTGAAACTAATATAGCAAAAAATTTTCCAGGTACTAAAAGATTTTCTTTAGAAGGTTGTGATATACTAATACCAATAATTAAAGAAATTATACGTTACTCAAGTAAATCAAAAAACAAAATTACAAAAATAATTTTAAGTATGGCTCATAGAGGAAGATTAAATGTTTTAGCTAATATAATGGGAAAAAATATTAAAGAAATAAAAAACGAATTTAAAAATATTTTTTCAAAAAATAATAATATAGATGATGTTAAATACCACTTAGGTTATTCTTCTATTATTGAATATAATAATAAAAAAATAAAATTACAATTAACATTTAATCCTTCTCATTTAGAAATTATTAATTGTGTTTCTATGGGTATAATAAAATCTTATATTGATTCATCTAAAAACGATAATATACTTCCCGTTAATATACATGGAGATGCATCTTTTAGTGGCCAGGGAATAGTACAAGAAATTTTAAATTTATCTCAAACAAGAGGTTATGGGATAAATGGTACTATACATATAGTGATTAATAATCAAATAGGATTTACTAATTCTAAAATTTCTGATATGAGATCTAGTTATTATTGTACTGATATAGCTAAAATGATTCAATGTCCTATTTTTCATGTAAACGCAGATAATATGGAAAATGCTATCTTAATTATAAGATTAGCAATTAAATATAGAAATTTATTTAAAAAAGATGTTTTTATAGATTTAGTTTCATATAGAAGACATAGTCATAATGAAATAGACGATCCATATATAACACAACCATTAATGTATCATTATATCAAAAATCATGAAACAATACAAAATTTATATTTTAAAACATTACTTATGCAAAATATTTTAAATGTTCAAGAAAAAGAAAATATATATAAAAAATATCAAATATTATTTAATGAAGATAATTATTTTGTTAAAACATACATTCCTTCTAAAAAAAATATTTCAAAAATAACATTTAAAAGATTGACAATAAATGAATTAAAAAAATTAATTTTTAAAATTAGTAATTTTCCTAAAAACTTTAACATTCATTCTAAAGTTAAAAAAATTTATTTAGATAGATTAAGTATGAGTAAAGGTAAAAAAAAAATAGATTGGGGAACTGCTGAAAATTTAGCATATGCAAATATTTTAACTCAAGGAATATCATGCCGTTTATCTGGAGAAGATATTAAAAGGGGTACTTTTTCTCATAGACATGCTGTTATTTATGATCAAAATAATGAAATTTCATATATACCTTTAAAAAATCTTAGTTTAAAACAAGGAAAATTTTATATTTATAATTCTATACTTTCTGAAGAAGCAGTTTTAGGATTCGAATATGGATATTCTTTAAATAATCAAAACATATTAACAATATGGGAAGCACAATTTGGGGATTTTGTTAATGGAGCTCAAATTATTATAGATCAATTTATTAGTTCTGGAGAAAAAAAATGGCAATATCAAAGTAAATTAGTAATCATGCTTCCACATGGTTATGAAGGACAAGGTCCAGAACATTCTTCAGCACGAATAGAAAGATTTTTACAATTAAGTTCTGAAAAAAATATAAAAATTTGTATGCCTTCTAATTCATCTCAAATATATCATTTATTATGCGAACAAGCATTTAATTATATAAAAAAACCACTTATTATATTTACGCCAAAATCTCTTTTAAGACATAATTTAGCATGTTCATCATTAAAATATTTTAAAAATAATTTTCAATTAATTATAGATGAAATAGATAATAATATTGATATAAAAAATATTAAACGTATTATTTTTTGTTCTGGAAAAATATATTATGATTTATTAGAATATAGAAATTCTATAAAAGAAAAAAACATAATTTTGATTAGAATAGAACAATTATATCCATTTCCATTTAGTAATATCAAAAAAATAATTATAAAATATTATAAAATAAATAATTTTTTTTGGTGTCAGGAAGAACCGAAAAATCAAGGAGCATGGATATATATTCAAAATTATTTTAAAAATAAATTAAATTTAAATATTAATTATATAGGAAGAAAATCGTCTTCATCCCCCTCTACAGGGAATCTTAATGTTCATAAAAAACAACAACAAAAAATAATATTTTCTATTTTTAATATTTAACATAAAAAATAAATTTATAAGGATAAAAAATGGATAGTATTAATATTATTGTTCCTGATTTACCTGAATCAATAAATAATGCAATTATTATTAAATGGTATAAAAAACCAGGTGAAATAGTAAATATTGATGATATTCTTCTAGAATTAGAAACAGACAAAATAGTATTAGAGATACCATCAACAATTAATGGTATTTTAGAAAAAATTTTAGTAGAAAAAGGAGAAAAAGTACAATCACAACAAATTATTGGTATTTTAAAAATAAATAAAAATTTCAAAAATAAAATAGAAAAAAATAATAATATTACAAAAAATAATTTTAATAACCTTTTAAACAATCAAATAACTTTTTTTAACAAATTAAATAATTATAGTCCTTCAATAAGAAGAAAATTAAAAAAAGATAGA
>NZ_CP046200.1:209915-228101 GCF_012569525.1 Enterobacteriaceae endosymbiont of Donacia piscatrix
AGTTTTAATTTTTTAAATAAGGAACTAAATAACGTAAATTTAAAAAATTCTAACGAGATTAAAAAAAATAAAGAAAAAAATTTAAAAAAAAATGATTTTAAAATAAAAAAAATGAGTCCAATTAGAAAATATATTTCTAGTAAATTGATGAATTCTAAGAAAAATACTGTTATGTTAACAACTTTTAATGAAGTTAATATGAAAAAAATTATTGATATAAAAAATAATTATAAAGATTTTATACTAAAAAATTATAATTTAAAATTAGGATTTACTTCTTTTCATATTAAAGCTGTTACTAAAGCATTAAAATCATTTAAAATAATCAATGCTTTTATTAAAGGAGAAAATATTATTTATAATAAAAATTATAATATTAATATTGCAATTGCAACAAAAAGAGGTTTAATAACTCCTATTATATATAATACTGATCAATTATCATTATTAAATATTGAAAAAAAAATAAAAGAACTAGTTAAAAAAAGTAATCACAATAAATTATCTCTAGAAAATTTAAAAAGTGGAACTTTTACTATTACAAATGGAGGTGTATTTGGATCTTTAATGTCTACTCCGATTATAAATCCACCACAAAGCGCTATTTTAGGAATGCATTCTATTAAAGAAAGGCCTGTTGTTATAGATCATAAAATATATATTATGCCTATGATGTATTTAGCATTATCATATAATCATTGTTTAATAGATGGTAAGGATGCTATCGGTTTCTTGATGTTAATAAAAAAATTTTTAGAAAATCCTATGTGTTTATTTTTATAAATTTTAATTTTTTAAAAAAATTTATGTAAATAAATATTTAGGTAAAATAATAAAAATAAATAACTAATAATATTCAAATTTAAGAAGGATTAATAATGTTAAATATTATTGACCTATCAAGATTACAATTTGCATTAACAGCAATGTATCATTTTTTATTTGTACCATTGACATTAGGATTATCTTTTTTAATAGCTATTATGGAAACAATATATTTTTTATCTAAAAAAAAAATATATAGAGATATGACTAAATTTTGGGGTAAATTATTTGGTATTAATTTTGCATTAGGAATAGTAACTGGGTTAACAATGGAATTTCAATTTGGAACAAATTGGGCATATTATTCACATTATGTTGGTGATGTTTTTGGGGCACCATTAGCTATTGAAGGTTTATTAGCATTTTTTTTAGAATCTACATTTGTTGGTTTATTTTTTTTAGGATGGGATCGTTTAAATAAATTACAACATTTACTTGTAACATGGTGTGTTGCAATAGGTTCTAATCTTTCTGCTCTTTGGATTTTAATTGCTAATGGATGGATGCAAAATCCAATTGCATCTTTTTTTAATTATCATAATATGCGTATGGAAATAAATAATTTTTGGAATTTAATTCTTAATTCTACAGCACAAGTTAAATTTGTACATACTATAACAGCTGGATATACAACAGGATCAATGTTTATTATTGGAATTAGTTCTTATTACCTTTTAAAAAAAAGAGATATTAAATTTGCAAAAAAATCTATTATTATTGCTTCTTGTTTTGGTTTGATTTCTATTTTATCTGTAATAATTTTAGGAGATGAATCAGGATATCAATTAGGTAATAAACAAAAAATCAAATTAGCAGCTATTGAAGCAGAATGGGATACACATAAACCTCCAGCATCATTTAATTTAATAGGAATTCCTAATCAAAAAAAACAATTAAATAAATATTCTATAAAAATACCTTATTTATTAGGTATAATAGCTACAAGATCTTTTTATTTACCTGTTTTAGGAATAAAAGATTTAATTAAAGAAAATGAATTAAAAATTAAGAATGGTTTAAAAGCTTTAATTGCTCTCGAAAAAATTAAAAATGGAAATTTACAAACAGATAATATAAAGATTTTTAATAAAAATAAAAAATTTTTAGGATATGGATTTTTAATTAAACAATATTATAAAAATATTAATAATGTAAGTTATATTCAAATTAAAAAAATAGCTAAAAAATCTATACCATTAGTAAGTCCTTTATTTTTTTCTTTTAGAATTATGGTGTTATCTAGTGTATTATTATTAATTGTATTAACACTAGTTTTTATATTTAGTATTATAAAAAATAATATTGAAAAAAAAAAATATCTACTAAAAATATGTTTATATTCAATTCCATTACCATGGATTGCATCTGAATCTGGGTGGTTTGTTGCTGAATATGGTAGGCAACCATGGGCCATTCAAGAAATATTACCAACATATATGGCTGGATCTTCATTACAATTAATAGAAGTATTATTTTCAATAATTATAATTTTTATTTTTTATACTATTTTATTAATGATAGAATTATTTTTAATATATAAAATATCTAGTATAGGACCTAGTATTTTAGGCACTGGTAAATATTTTTTTGAAAAAAAAATACAAAAAAATATTTTACATAAAAATATAAATTAGGTTATTTTAATGTTAAATCATAAAATTTTGTGTATAAGTTGGTCATTAATAATTAGTGTATTAATGACAGGTTCTCTAATTACTAATGGGATAGACATGGGAGTAGGTATTTTATTATTTATTGTTGGAAAAAATAATATTGAACGTAGAATTATAATAAATACTATTGCTCCTCATTGGGATGGAAATCAAGTATGGTTAATTACAACTGGGGCTGCTTTATTTGCAGCATGGCCTATTGTTTATGCAACTATATTTTCTTGTTTTTATATCCCAATAATATTATTATTAATATCTTTATTTTTACGTCCAGTAGGTTTTGAATATCGATCTAAGATTAAAAATAAAATATGGCAAAAAATATGTGATATCTTTATCTCAATAGGAAGTATAATACCTCCTTTTATTATTGGTATAGCATTAGGTAATATATTTAAAGGTGTTCCATTTTATAGGGACAGATATTATCATATTTTTTCTAAAGGAAATTTTTTAAATTTATTTGATTTATCAAGTATATTAATCAGTTTAACTATAATAATAGTTATTATTAATCATGGTGCATCTTATTTACAAATAAGAATTAAAGAAAATAGTATAAATTATCGATTAAATATAATTTTAAAATTATTTTCTATATTATTAATGATTTTTTTTATATTATCATTTATAAATATTACAATTTATACAAAAGGTTATAAAATTTATCCATTATTACATAATAATGTAAAAGAGTTTTTTATAGAAAATAGTAATGTTACTTATGAAAAGTATGCATGGATTAATAATTTTCAAAAAAATACATATTTATATATAATACCTTTATTAAATGTAATTTTTCCTTTATTAATGATATTATCATCTCTATTTAAAAAATTAATAATTACTTTTATTTTTTCAATATTAAATATTATTAGTATAGTTATAACTATAGGAATTATAATGTTCCCCTTTATTATTCCTTCAAGCATAAAATATATACAAAGTTTAACTATTTGGAATTCTACATCAAGTACATTAACATTAACAATAATGTTATATATAGTTATTATATTTATGCCTATTGTTTTAATGTATACTATTTGGTGTTATAAAAAAATGTTTTTTAAAATTGATAAAAAAGAAATAAAAAAAAAATCTAATTTTTATTATTAAATAATAATGGACATAATATGTGGTACTTAATATGGTTAATAGGAGTTTTATTTTCATGTATTTTAACTATTTTTATAACTTTAAATAAAGAAAATAAAAACGTATAAAAAATTTATTTGACATGTTTAATAAAATAAATATCAGACAAATAAAATAATAAAAAATTATTAAAAATAATTGACTAAAAATGGATTTTTTTTATATTTAAAATATAAAATTATTATTATATAATTAATAAAAAATGAACCATTTAAATCAATATAATGCAGATTCTATAGAAGTTTTAGAAGGTCTAGATCCTGTAAGACGTCGTCCAGGAATGTATACAGATCTTACTAGACCTAATCATTTAGCACAAGAAGTAATAGATAATAGTGTAGATGAAGCATTAGCGGGATATGCAAATAATATTTTTGTAACTTTATACAAAGATCAATCATTAGAAGTTATTGATGATGGTAGAGGTATGCCTATTGATATACATTCTCAAGAAGGTGTTCCTGCTATTGAACTTATTTTATGTCGTTTACATGCAGGAGGAAAATTTTCTAATAAAAATTATAATTTTTCTGGTGGTTTACATGGTGTTGGTATTTCTGTTGTAAATGCATTATCAAAAAGAATGGAAGTGAATATTTTTCGACAAAAAAAAATTTATACAATTATTTTTGAGAATGGATATAAAATTCAAAATCTTAAATTTTATAAAAATTTAAATCAACAAAAAACAGGAACAAAAATTAGATTTTGGCCAAATCGACGTTTTTTTGAACATCATACTTTTTTATCTACTCATTTAATAAATTTATTAAAAGCTAAAGCAGTTTTATGTTCAGGTTTAACTGTATATTTTAAAAATAAAAATAATAAAGATGATTATTGTTGGAATTATAAAAATGGTTTATTAGAATATTTAACTAGTTCAGTAAAAAATATTACTACTATACCTAGTATCCCTTTTACAGGTGTACATGTTAATAATGTTAAACAATTAAATTGGGCATTGTTTTGGATATCAGAAAATAATCATAATTTTATTACAGAAAGTTATGTTAATTTAATTCCCACCACTTCTGGTGGAACACATGTTAATGGATTACGTTTAGGTTTATTAGATGCAATACGTTATTTTTGTAATTTTCATAATATGTTACCTAGAAATATAAAATTATTAGGAGAAGATATTTGGGATAAATGTTCATATGTTTTATCTGTAAAAATTCAAGATCCTCAATTTACAGGACAAACAAAAGAACGTTTAGCTTCTAGACAATGTACTATTTTTGTAGCAAATATAGTAAGAGATGCTTTTATTATCTGGTTAAACCAAAATTTTAAAATAGGAACTTTTTTAATTAATATTTTTATAATAAATGCACAAAAACGTATTAGAGCTTCTAAAAAATTTATTAAAAAAAAAAATTATAATACAAGTTCAATATTACCAGGTAAATTATCAGATTGTATTTTTCATAATACAAAACAAACTGAACTTTTTTTAGTAGAAGGAGATTCAGCTGGAGGATCAGCAAAACAAGCACGAAATAAAAATTTTCAAGCTGTTATGCCATTAAAAGGAAAAATTTTAAATACTTGGGAAGTAAATTCTGAGGAAATTTTATCTTCACAAGAAATATATGATATTTCTTTAGCTATAGGTATTTATCCCAATAATGAAGATTTAAAAAAATTAAGATATAATAAAATTTGTATTTTATCTGATGCTGATTCAGATGGATTACATATTGCTACTTTATTATGTGCTTTATTTATAAAACATTTTTTACCGTTAGTAAAAAATGGACATATTTATGTAGCAATGCCTCCTTTATATCGTATAGATCTAAATAAGCAAATTTTTTATGCTTTAAATGAAAGTGAAAAAAAAAAAATATTAGAACAATGTAATTATAAAAATAATAAACAAAAAATAAATATACAAAGATTTAAAGGATTAGGTGAAATGAATCCAACTCAATTAAGAGAAACAACTTTTAATCCTACTAGTCGTAGATTAATTCAATTAGTTATTAATAATAATGAAAAGGAAATTAATAAAACATTTTCAATAATGGACATGTTATTAGCTAAAAAAAGAGCAGGAGATCGTCGTAAATGGTTGCAAAAAAAAGGTGATATAACAACAATGATAAATTTTTAAAAATTTTTTTTTTAAATTTATTTAATTAATTTTCATAAAAAAATTTATATATATTTAAATTTCAATATATATAATTATAAATTATAAATTATGATTTAAACGATACTTTATAATTTTTCATTTAAAATAAGGAATAATAACCATGTCAGATAAGTATCTATTATATTATAATGACGTGGATCCAATTGAAACAAATGATTGGGTACGATCAATAGATTCTGTTATAAAAGAAGAAGGTATTGAAAGAGCTAAATTTTTAGTAAAAACAATAATAACACACCTTAATAAAAATAATATTATATTAAATAATAATAGTCAAAATTATATTAATTCTTTTTCAAAAGAAGAAGAACTATTATATCCTGGAAATTTAATATTAGAAAAAAAAATTAGATCTTTTATTAGATGGAATGCAATAATGATTATTTTAAGAGCTTCTAAAAAAAAATTAGATTTAGGTGGCCATATTGCATCTTATCAATCTTCTTCACATATTTATGAAGTTTGTTTTAATCATATTTTTAAAGCATCTAATGATAGAGATCAAGGAGATATTATTTATTTTCAAGGACATATTTCACCAGGAATTTATGCTAGATCTTTTTTAGAAGGAAGACTAAATGTTGATCATTTAGATAATTTTCGTCAAGAAATATTTGGTAGGGGATTATCTTCTTATCCACATCCTAAACTTATGCCTAATTTTTGGCAATTTCCTACTGTATCTATGGGACTTGGACCAATATCTGCAATTTATCAGGCAAAATTTCTTAAATATTTAGAAAATAGAGGATTATATAAAAATAAAAATAGAAAAATTTTTGCATTTTTAGGAGATGGTGAAATGGATGAACCAGAATCAAAAGGAGTATTAAATATTGCTTCAAGAGAAAAATTAAATAATTTAATTTTTATTATAAATTGTAATTTACAAAGGTTAGATGGACCTGTATATGGTAATGGTAAAATTATTAATGAACTAGAGAATATTTTTAAAGGATCTGGATGGAAAGTTATAAAAGTTATATGGGGTAATAGTTGGGAAAATTTATTAATTAAAGATAAAACTGGAAAATTAATTGAATTAATCAATAGTACTTTAGATGGAGATTTTCAAAATTTTAATTCTAAAAATGGATCTTATATTAGAAAAAATTTTTTTGGAAAATTTCCAGAAACATTAGATCTAGTTAAAAATCTTACTGATCAAGATATAGAAAAGTTAAAGTATGGTGGTCATGACCCAAAAAAAATTTATACAGCATTTAAAAAAGCATATCGTATCCTTGATAAACCAATAGTTATATTATTTCATACAATTAAAGGATTTGGTTTAGGAGAAATAGCTGAAGGTAAAAATATTGCTCATCAGATTAAAAAAATCGATATTAATGCAATAAAATATATACGTAATAATTTAAATATTCCTATAAATGATAAAGATTTATATAAGTTACCTTATATTACTTTTACTAAAAATTCATTGGAATATAATTATTTACATAATCAACGTAAAAAATTAGGGGGATATATCCCATATAGGAGAATTAATTTTACAGAAAAATTAATATTACCTAATTTAAATGATTTTCAAATTTTATTAAAACAACAAAATAAAATATCTACAACAATTGCATTTTTACGTATATTAAATATCTTATTAAGAAAAAAAAATATTAGTAATAGGATAGTTCCTATTGTTTCTGATGAAGCACGTACATTTGGTATAGAAGGATTATTTAGACAAATAGGAATATACAATTCAAATGGACTACAATATACCCCACAAGATAAATCATTATTTACATATTATAAAGAAGATATAAAAGGACAAATTATACAAGAAGGAATAAATGAGTCTGGAGCTTTTGCATCATGGTTAGCTGCTGCAACTTCTTATTCAACTAATAATTTTCCAATGATACCATTTTATATTTATTATTCTATGTTTGGTTTTCAAAGAATTGGAGATTTTTGTTGGGCTGCTGGAGATCAACAAGCTAGAGGTTTTTTAATTGGAGCAACTTCTGGACGTACTACTTTAAATGGTGAAGGATTGCAACATGAAGATGGACATAGTCATATTTATTCTTTAACAATTCCTAATTGTATATCATATGATCCTACTTATGCTTATGAATTAGCTGTTATTATTAATAATGGTATACAACGAATGTATGGAAAAAAACAAGAAAATATTTATTATTATATTACTACTATGAATGAAATTTACGATATGCCATCTATGAATTTAATAAATGAATATGGTATTTGTAAAGGTGTATATAAACTTACTACTATAAATAGCAATCAAAATAAAATTACCGTTCAATTATTAGGTTCGGGAGCAATATTACGTAATATGCTTAAAGCAGCAAATATTTTATATCAAGAATATAATATTAATTCAGATATTTTTAGTGTTACTTCTTTTACCGAAGTTGCTCGAGAAGGACAAGATTGTGATCATTGGAATTTATTACATCCTTCTGAAAAAAATCGCATTCCATATATTACAAGTATAATGAAAAATTATCCAACAGTAGCTGCTACAGATTACATAAAAACTTTTGCAGAACAAATTCGTAAATATATACCAACAAATCATTATTTAGTATTAGGAACAGATGGTTTTGGTCGTTCTGACAGTAGAAAAAACTTACGTGATTTTTTTGAAATTGATGAAAAATACATAGTGTTAGCTATATTAAATATATTATTTGATTTAAAATTTATTAATTTAAAATTAATTTTAAGTTTTATTAAAAAAAATAAAATTAACACAAATAAACATAATCCGAGAAATTCCTAAAAGGTAAACATGTATACAAAAATAATATTTCCTGATACAGGAATTGAAAAAATGAAAGTAACTGATATTTTAGTTAAAGAAGGAGATTTTATTAAAAAAGAACAATCTATTATTACAGTAGAAAGTGACAAAACTTCTATTGAAATACCTTCTAATTATGAGGGTATAATTAAAAAAATTATAATTTCTATAGGAGATATAATTCATAAAGGAGATATAATTTTAGAATTATCAAATAATCAAATTTCTGATTTTCTTAAAAAGGAAGAAAAAATATTAAATGAGAAAAAGATAAAATTAATTATTCCTGATATTGGTATAAAAAAAATGAAAATTTTTGCTATTTTAGTAAAAAAAAATGATTTTTTTAAAAAAAATCAGACTTTAATTATTATTAAAAATGATATAAATAAATTTGAGATAGCTTCTACATGTTCAGGAATTGTTAATAAAATTAATGTTAAAATTAATGATTATATATATAAAAATGATATATTTATGTATATTAATTCTTATATAAAAGAGGGGAAAAAAAGCATAATAAAAACATTTATTAAAAAAAATTTTTTTAAAAATGATACACAAATGTATATACATGCTTCTCCTTTTATAAGGAAAATGATAAGAAAATTTGATATTGATTTAAAAAAAATTAAACCAAGTGGATTAAAAAATAGAATAGTTAAAGAAGATATTTTAAAATACATTAAAGATAAAAATACAATAAAAAATTACGATATTCAAAATTCTCTTTTTATTTATAAAAAATTTGGTAATTGTGAAAAAATTAATTTAAATAATATACAAAAAATTTCTAGTAAAAATTTATCTAATTATTGGAAAAATATTCCTCATGTTACACAACATATAGAAACTGATATTACTAATCTAGAAAAATTTAGAATTAAAAAAAATAGAGAATTCGATCAAAAACAAAAAAATATTAAATTAACTTTATTAAGTTTTATGATTAAAATTTGTGCATTAGCATTAAAAAAATATCCTAATTTTAATTCTTCTTTATCAAAAGATAATCATGCTTTAATAATAAAAAAATATTTTAATATTGGTATAGCTATTAATACAAAACAAGGATTATTTGTTCCAGTAATTTTTGATGTTTTAAATAAAAATATTAAAGATTTATCTCAAATAATAGTTAATCTTTCTTATGAAGCAAAAAATAATAAACTTCATCCAAATAATATGCAAGGAGGATGTTTTACTATATCTAATCTTGGTCAGTTTAAAGGAAATTTTTTTACACCTATAATTAATTTTCCAGAAGTAGCAATTTTAGGAATTTCGCAAGCTAGTATAAAACCAATATGGAAAGAAAATAAATTTTTACCAAAACTTATGTTACCATTATCTTTGTCATATGATCATCGTGTAATTAATGGGGTGGAAGGTATTAATTTTTTAAATTACATTTGTTATTTAGCATCTGATATTAGAAATATATTAATATAATTTTTTTTTAAAAAAATATATATAATAAAAAATTATTAATAATAGAGATTAAATATGAATAATACAATAAAAACTGAAGTGGTTGTAATTGGTGGAGGTCCTGCAGGATATGCAGCCGCCTTTCGTTGTAGTGATCTAGGATTAAAAACTATAATAGTAGAAAATTATAAAAAATTAGGTGGAGTTTGTTTAAATGTAGGTTGTATCCCATCTAAAACATTATTAAATATAGCTAAAATCATAAAAGAACATAAATTTTTTTTAAAAAAAGGAGTATTTAATAATAATATTGAAATAAATTTAAATAATATTATTAATTGGAAACAAGATGTAGTTAATAAATTAACTAATGGATTAAATTTTTTAGCAAAAAAACGTAATATTGATATTATTCATGGCATGGGTTTTTTAGAAACAGAAAATTGTTTAAATGTTATTAATCAAAATAATTTGAAAATTTTATTTAAAAATGCAATAATAGCTACTGGATCTCAACCTATAATTTTACCAAATCTTCCTTATAAAGATGAAAGAATTTGGAATTCTACAGATGCATTAAATTTAAAACAAATTCCTAAAAAAATGATGATTATAGGAAGTGGAATTATTGGTTTAGAAATGGCAACAATTTATCAATCTTTTGGTACTAAAATAGATATAATAGAAATTTCAAATACTTTTTTATCAGAAGTGGATGATGATATCATTGATATTTATAAAAAAAATATAAAAAATAAATTTAATTTTATATTTGGAACTGAGATAATATCAGTAGATGCTAATAAAAATTTATTACAAGTACAAATGACTAATGATAATCATAAATCTGTCTTTTCAAAAGAATATGATGTAATTCTTGTTGCAATTGGTAGAAAACCAAATTCTGATTTTATAAATAAAAAATTTAATAAAATTTTTATTAATAATTCTGGATTTATTAATGTAGATAATCAGATGAGAACTAATATTTCTAATATATATGCAGTAGGAGATGTTGTCGGTTATCCTATGTTAGCTCATAAAGGAATACATGAAGGACATTTAGCTGCAGAAGTAATTTCAGGTAAAAAACATTATTTTGTACCTAAAATAATTCCATCTATTGCTTATACTCATCCAGAAATAGCTTGGATAGGAATAACAGAAAAAAGTGCAATAAAAAATAATTTAAATTATAAAAGTTCTATTTTTTCTTGGAAAGCATTAGGAAGAGCAGTATCTTCTAATGCAGAAAATGGTTTAACAAAATTAATTATAGAAAAGGATTCTAATAGAATTATAGGAGGAAGTATTGTGGGACATAATGCAGGAGAACTATTAGGAGAAATAAGTTTAGCAATTGAAATGGGATGTGATATAGAAGATATCTCATTAACAATACATGCACATCCTACTTTTTATGAATCTATTGGTATAGCAGCAGAAATATACACAGGAACAGCAACAGATATTATAAATACGAAAAATTTTTAATAAATTAAAAATTTAATTTTATATTAAAAAAAATATTATTTTATTAATAAAAAATGATCAATATCAAATATTATTAATTAATCTATAATTATAATATAATTATATTAATTAATATAAATTATATATGTATAATTTTAAAAAACAAAATTATATTTTAAATCAGATAAAAACTCCATTTTTTAATACAAAAAAATATTTTGTTATAGAATATATAAAATCTTTTAATAAAAAAAATGATATTTCATATGCTATAAATAATGCAATTAATGATTGTAATAATAATGGAGGGGGAATTGTTGTTATTCCTAATGGAGAATTTTATACAGGTCCAATAATTTTAAAAAGTAATGTAAATTTACATTTACAAGATAACACGATATTAAAATTTTATACTGATCCTAATAAATATTATAATGTATTTACTAGATGGGAAGGAACCGAATGTATTAACTATATTTCATTAATTTATTCTTATAATCAAAAAAATATTGCTATAACAGGTAAAGGTATATTAGATGGACAAGCTAATTTTTATAATTGGTGGTCTTGGAAAAATGATGTTAATGGTAATCATTTACAAAATAATGATGTTAAAATTTTAAAAGATATGAATAAAAATAATATTCCTATTAAAGATAGGATTTTTGGTATTAATCATTTTCTTAGACCAAATTTTATTCAATTATATTTATGTAAAAATATTTTTATTTCAGATATTCATATTGTTAATTCTCCTATGTGGGAAATACATCCGGTACTAAGTCAAAATATTATTATTCAAAATATTAAAATTAATAGTTTAGGCCCTAATAATGATGGATGTAATCCTGAATCTTGTAATAATGTTTTAATCAAAAATAATATTTTCTCTACAGGAGATGATTGTATAGCAATAAAATCAGGGACAAATAACGATGGAAGGAAAATTAATATTTCTTCTAAAAATATTATAATAAAAAAATGTAAAATGTATAATGGTCATGGTGCTATTACATTAGGTAGTGAATGTTCAGGTGGAATAAAAAATATTTTTATAGAAAATTGTACTATTAATAATACAATACAATCTTTTTTTAAAATTAAAAATAATGCAGAACGAGGAGGAATTATAAATAATATTTATATTAAAAATATAAATAGTAAATTTATTCAGAATTATTTTTTAAATATAGATTATTTATATGACGAAAAAGATAAGGGTAACTTCATACCTATTGTAAAAAATATTTTTATTTCTGATATAAATATAGAACATTGTTTACAAGTATTTAATATTAATACCTTTAAAAAATCTATTGTAGATAACATTTTTTTAAAGGATTGTATTTTTAAAGGGTTAAAAAACCCAGAAAAGATTTTAATTTATAATAAATACAATATTAGTATTTTTAATACTAAATTTATTTCTTAAATATAATTATTAAATTAAAAAAATATTTTTTATAATTTGATAATATATTTTATATAAAATATATAAATCATTAACATGAACATGTTCATTTATTTTATGAATAGTTGAGTTATTTAAACCTAATTCAATAATTTGTGCACCTGTTTTTATAATAAAACGACCATCAGAAGTACCTCCATTATTAATTAATGTTGGATTAAAATTATTAATAGAATAAATACTTTTTTTAACTATATTTATTAAATTTTTTTTTTCATTTATATGATATTTATTACTTAAGAAAGGTTTTCCAGATAATTCCCATGTTATTTTAAATTTTAAAAAATATTTTTTAAGCATAAAATTTAATTTTTTTAAAATAATTTGATGATTTATTTCATTATTAAAACGAAAATTTATATAAATTATAATATTTCCTGGAATTATATTATTATTTTCTATATTAGAATGAATTTTTGTAATTTGCATACTAGTTTCAGGAAAAAAACTATTATTTTTACTCCATTTCTTTAAAATTAATTCATTTAATAATGGTATTACCATATGAATAGGATTTTTAGCTAAATTATGATATGCTACATGTCCTTGTATACCTATAATTTTTAATTGAATATTTAAAGATCCTCTTCTCCCATTTTTAATATTATCTCCAATAATTTTATTACTTGTAGGTTCTCCTATAATACAAAAATCTATTTTTTCTTTATTTTCTAATAATTTTTGAATAATTTTTATAGTTCCATTTTTTGCATTACTTTCTTCATCTGAAGTAATAATAAACGCTATACGACCATGATAATTAGGATAATTTAAAATAAATTTTTTAGCCGCAAAAATCATTGCAGCTAAAGCACCTTTCATATCACATACCCCTCTACCATATAAAATATTATTATTTATAATAGGTTTAAAAGGATTAAATTTCCATTTTATTATTTCTCCAGGAGGAACAACATCCGTATGACCAGCAAAAACTAAAGTATTATATATATTTTTATGTTTAAAATTATGAATAGCCCAAAAATTATTTGTATCATGAATATTAATATGATTAATACTAAATTTTAATTTTTTAAGTATTTTAATTAAAATACTTTGGCATCCTGCATCAAAAGGACTAATAGAAGGACGTTTAATAAGTTTTTTAGTTAAATTAATTATTTTTTGTAACATAAAATTATACTTTTTATTAAATAAAATATTTTTTTATTAAAATGGTTTATTTTGCAAAACTAATAATAGTACTTCTTCAATATTTTTCACTGTTAAAATTTTTAAATCTGTAATAATATTTTTAGGTATATCTTCTAAATTTCTTTTATTTTGTTCTGGAATGAGAACAATATTAATTCCTCCTCTATGAGCTGCTAATAATTTTTCTTTTAATCCTCCAATAGCTAATATTTGTCCTCTTAAAGTAATTTCTCCAGTCATAGCAACATTGGCTTTTACAGGATTATTAGTTAAACTAGAAACTAAAGCAGTACATATAGATATCCCGGCACTAGGTCCATCTTTTGGAGTTGCTCCTTCTAAAGCATGAACATGAATATCTATGTTTTTATAAAATTTAGTATTAATGTTTAATTTTTTTGTTCTTGCTTTCACTACAGTTAAGGCAGTTTGTATAGATTCTTGCATTATTTCTCCTAAAGATCCTGTATATATTAATTTTCCTTTACCAGGTATACATACAGTTTCAATAGTTAATAACTCTCCTCCTACTTCTGTCCATGCTAATCCAGTAACTTGACCTATTAGATTTTCATTTTCTGCTTTACCATAATCAAATTTTTGAACACCTAAATAATTTTTTAAATTTATATTATCTATTTCAATAGATTTAATATTTTTTTCTATTAAAATAGCTTTTACTGTTTTTCTACATAATGTAGATAATTCTCTTTCTAAACCTCTAACACCTGATTCTCTAGTATAATATCTAATTATATCAATAATTGTTTTATCATAAATAACTAACTCTTTTTTTTTTAAAGCATTACGATTAATTTGTTTAGGTAATAAATATTTTTTTGCTATATTTAATTTTTCATCTTCTGTATAACCAGAAATTTTAATAACTTCCATTCTATCTAAAAGAGGGAGAGGTATATGTACAGAAGAATTTGAAGTTGCAACAAACATAACAGATGATAAATCATAATCTATTTCAAGATAATGGTCATTAAATGCAATATTTTGTTCTGGATCTAATACTTCTAATAATGCTGATGCTGGATCTCCTCTCATATCATATGATATTTTATCTATTTCATCTAATAATAACAATGGGTTTTTTACACCTGATTTAACTATTTTTTGTATAATTTTACCAGGCATAGAACCAATATATGTTCGACGATGTCCTCTTATTTCTCCTTCATCTCTAATTCCTCCTAATGCTATTTTGATAAATTTTCGTCCTGTAGCTCTAGCTATAGATTTTCCTAATGAAGTTTTTCCTACACCTGGAGGGCCTACTAAACATAAAATAGGGCCTCTAATTTTATTAGATCTATTTTGAACTGCTAAATATTCTAAAATATGTTCTTTTACAGATTCTAACCCATAATGATCTTGATCTAATATTTTTTTTGCTTTACATAAATTTTTTTTTAATCTACTTTTTAAATTCCATGGAATTTGCATTATCCAATCTATATATCCTCTTATAACTGTTGCTTCTGCTGATATAGGAGACATCATTTTTAATTTTTTTAACTCAGAAAATATTTTTTCTTTTACTTCTTTTGGCATTTTTGCTGATTCTGTTTTTTTTTTTAATACTTCATTTTCATCAAAATGATCATCTATTTCTCCTAATTCTTTTTGAATAGCTTTCATCTGTTCATTTAAATAATATTCTCTTTGACTTTTTTCCATTTGTTTTTTAATTCTATTACGAATTTTTTTTTCTACCTGTAGTAAATCAATTTCAGATTCCATTATAGTCATTAAATGTTCTAATCTTTTGTTAACATTAGACATTTCTAATATTAATTGTTTATTAGATAATTTTAAAGGCATATGAGCAGCAATAGTATCAGCTAATTTAGCTGCATCTTTAATATTATTTAAAGAGTTTAAAACTTCTGGAGGAATTTTTTTATTTAATTTAATATAATTTTCAAATTGATTAATTGCTATTTTTACTAATATTTTTTGCTCTTTAACTTCTAAAACTGGAGAAGATAAATATTTTATTTTTGCTGTAAAATAATTTTCATTATCTGATAATGTTATTATTTTTGCTCTATTTAAACCTTCTACTAAAATTTTCACAGTACCATCTGGTAATTTTAACATTTGTAGTATAGATGTAATTGTACCTACATTAAATAAATCATTAATATTAGGATTATCATTAAGAGCTTCCTTTTGTGCTACTAACATAATTTTTTTATCGTTATTCATGGCAGCTTCTAAACAACGAATAGATTTTTTTCTTCCAATAAATAAAGGAATTACCATATGAGGATATACAACTACATCTCGTAATGGTAAAACTGAAATTGTAATATGTTCTGAATCCTTAGAATTCATAAATTTCTCTCTTTAGTATTATGAAACATTTAAAATATATGATTTATATGTAAAAAAATTAATTATTATTTTATAATAATTAATTTTTTTTATATTCAATAACAGGATTAGATAAGTCATTAATAACTTTTTTATCAATTTTTATTTTATAAATATTTTTCATTGAAGGTGTATTATACATTATATTTAATAATGATTTTTCTAAAATAGATTTTAATCCTCTAGCTCCGATATTTAACGTTATTGCTTTTTTTGCTATTGCTTCTATAGCATCATTATTAAACTCTAATTTAATATTTTCATATTTAAACAGAATTTGATACTGTTTAATAAGAGAATTTTTAGGTTTTAACAAAATTTTTATTAGTTGTTTTTTATTTAATTCTTTTAATGATGTTATAATTGGTAAACGTCCTATAAATTCAGGTATTAATCCAAATTTTATTAAATCTTTAGGTAATACTTTTTTTAAAATATCATATTTGTGTAAAAATTTATTCTTATTATTATTTACTTTTGAATGGAATCCTATATTACTAGAACAATTAAGTCTATTTAAAATTATATTTTCTAAACCATAAAAAGATCCCGCACAAATAAATAAAATATTTTTAGTATTTATTTGAATAAATTCCTGCTGGGGATGTTTTCGACCTCCTTGTGGAGGAATAGATGCTATTGTACCTTCAATTAATTTTAATAAAGCTTGTTGTACTCCTTCCCCAGAAACATCTCTGGTTATAGACATATTTTCTGATTTACGTGCAATTTTATCAATCTCATCGATATATATTATCCCATGTTGTGTTTTTTCTATATTATAATTAGCATTTTGTAATAATTTCTGAATAATATTTTCAACATCTTCCCCTACATAACCAGCTTCAGTTAAAGTAGTTGCATCTGTAATAACAAATGGTACGTTAAGCAAACGTGCTAACGTTTCTGCTAATAATGTTTTACCACATCCAGAAGGACCTAATAAAAGAATATTACTTTTTTCTAATATAGAATTATTTTTTATATAAAAATTTAATTTTTTATAATGATTATATACTGATACTGCAAGTATTTTTTTAGCATTAGTTTGACTAATAATATAATTATTTAAATAATTAAAAATTTTATGTGGTGTTAATTCATTTATTTTTGAATTATTAAAAAAATTTTTAAATGTATATTGATTTTTTTCTTGCAAAATATTAAAACATAATATAATACATTTATCACAAATAAATATAGAATTATTTCCTGATATAAGTTTATCAACTTTATTTTGATATTTTTTGCAGAAAGAACAACGTAAAATTATATTAGAATTCTCCTTATTATTTGTCATTACAAACCTCATTCTTATTTATGATAAATAAAATAAAAAATTTTATAATTTTGAATTTATATATAACTTGTAAGTTAAAATAAATATTATTTTTTATTACAAATAATATTATCTACTAAACCATATTCGATTGCTTCCTGGGCTGATAAAAATTTATCTCTATTTGTATCTTTTTCAATAGTTTCAATAGATTTTCCTGTATGTAATGACATAAGCTTATTTATATAATTTTTAATTCTTAAAATTTCTTTAGTTTGAATTTCAATATCTGTTACCTGTCCTTGATAATTTCCTATAGGTTGATGTATCATTATTCTGGAATGAGGCAAACAAAATCTTTTATTTTTTTTACCAGAAGAT
>NZ_CP046200.1:228194-230186 GCF_012569525.1 Enterobacteriaceae endosymbiont of Donacia piscatrix
CTGCCTTGATAATTTCCTATAGGTTGATGTATCATTATTCTGGAATGAGGCAAACAAAATCTTTTATTTTTTTTACCAGAAGATAACAAAAAAGCAGCCATAGAACATGCTTGACCTATACATAATGTACTAATATCTGATTTTACAAATTGCATAGTGTCATAAATAGACATTCCTGATGTAATAATACCTCCAGGACTATTTATGTAAATAAAAATATCTTTATTAGAATCTTCTGAATCTAAAAATAAAATTTGAGCAACTATTAAATTAGCCATATTATCTTCAATAGGACCTGTAAGAAAAATAATACGCTCTTTTAAAAGTCTAGAAAAAATATCATATGATCGTTCTCCTTGAGAAGTATTTTCAATTACAATTGGAATTGTATTAAAGTAATTATTTTTAATAATCTGATTATTTTTTTTATATAACATTATTATCCTTTGATAAAAAATAATTTTATAATTTTACAAAATTTTATTTTTTTTAATTTTTTTCCATTCATTTAGTGTATAAGTATATAATGAAAGTGAATGAATATTATTTATGTTATTTCCTATAATATGATATATTAATTTATGACGACTAATTAATGATTGGTTTATAAAATTATTACTTACAATAGTAATTTCTAAATAACTTATTATTTTTTCTTTTTTAGATTGATTATTATCATTAATTTTAAAATATATGGGTTGTAATTGAAATATTATTTTATTTTTTATATTTTCTATGATCATTATCATATATCCAAAATTTATAATTATTATAATTTAAAATATATTTTTTATTAATGATAAAATATTTTAATTTTTAATAGAATTAATTGTATTTTTATAAAATAAATTTTAATGTTTAGATATCACTAATTTTCTAATATTAGAACTAGTAATTAATATATTTGAAGAATTTCTATAATTATAATTATTAATGAAATCAGTTATTAATCCCCCAGCTTCTTTAACCACTAATTCTCCAGCAAGTAAATAATAAAAATTTTTTACATTATTATTTATATAACAATCAATTTTATTTGCAGCTAAATATGCTAAATCTAAAGATATACATCCACTAATCCTTAATGAAATTAAATTTTTTTTAAAAAAATATATTAAATTAATATTCGTTTTATTAGAAAAAAAATAACTATTATTTAAAGCAAATAACAAATTTTTTTGTTTTATGTAATTATTACAACGTAATTTATACCCATTTAATTGAGCATTTTGACCTCTTATAGCTGTAAATAAATCATTTTTTAATGGATCATATATTAAAGAAATTATTGTTTTATCCTTTATACAAATAGCAATAGATATTGAAAAATGAGGTATTTTTTTAAAAAAATTCATAATTCCATCTAAGGGATTTATAATCCATATGGTTTTTTTATAATTAAAAATTAAAAAACTTTCTTTATATACAATAATAATATTTTGTGCATATATTTTATAAAATATTTTAGTAATCATATTATTTAAATTTTTATAAATTTTTTTTATAAAAATATTAGTATCATAATTATCATTATGATTTATATTGATATTATGAATTTCATAATTTTTAATAATTATATTACCAATATTACGAATTATACGTATAGCAATATTAAGCATTGGTTGCATGTATTATTTCTCATATATATTATGAATTAAATAATTAAATAATAGATTTATGTTTATTTTATAATAAAAAACTAATATTTTAAATATTTTTTATAAAAAATATTTTATGTAATAAACATTGTTTTTTAAAAAAACAATGTTTATTATTTAAAATAAATATTTTTAAAATGTTAATTTTATTATGTTACAAATTACAAAATTAGCTCAAAAACATTTTTTAGAATTATTATCTAAAAAAAATAAAAATACATTCATTAAAATTTCAGTTTTTTTTAAAAAAAATATATTTAAAGGAAAAATTACTTTTTGTAATATCAAAACAATAAAAAAAAATGATATTAAATTAAATTTTCATATGTTAAAG
>NZ_CP046200.1:230284-234384 GCF_012569525.1 Enterobacteriaceae endosymbiont of Donacia piscatrix
GATTTTCATAGAAAAAAATAGTTTTAAATTTTTAAAAGATATTAAAATAGATATTATTAAAAATAACTTATCTAAAAAAATAAATTTTGTTATTTTAAATAAAAAAACACAAAATATTAATAATATAGATCATTTAAAATGTAATATTAATATTTTTTTAAAAAACATAATTAATCCTAGATTATTAAATCATGGAGGTTCAATAATTTTAAAAAATATTACAACAAATTATATTGTATTATTAGAATTTCATGGAGGTTGTCAAGGATGTGCAATGAGTAAACAAACTTTAAAAAATTGGATTGAAAAAGAAATATTAAATAATTTTCCAAATATAAAAGGTGTTCATGATGTAACTTTACATAAAAAAAATAAATTTTCTTATTACTAACTAAATAGATAATTGTTTTATTTAAATATTTTACTAATTTTTAGTAGTACATATTTATTTTTTTAAAAAAATTATTTTATATTTAAATAAGGAATAAAATTATATGCCAGTTATAGTACATAAAAAATTACCAGCAATTAATTTTTTAAAACAAGAAAATATATTTTTGTTAGCTAAATCAAAAAAAAAAAAATATTCTAGTCAACTTAAAATTCTTTTTTTAAATTTAATGTTTAAAAAAATTGATACAGAAAATCAGATAATTAGATTATTATCTAATTCTTCATTATTTATAGATTTATCGTTATTAGCAGTAAATGATAGTCAATCATTAAATTATATATCTACTCATCATATAAATAGATATTATTCTCATTTAGAACAAATTAATAATAATTATTATGATGGTTTAATTATTACAGGTGCACCTTTAGGATTAATTAACTTTACTGATATTAGATATTGGAAAGAATTTGTTAAAATTATACATTGGGCCCGTGAACATGTAAATTCCATCTTATCTATATGTTGGTCTGTACAGGCGGTATTAAATATTTTATATAAAATTCCTAAAAAAGTTAATCAATCAAAGTTATTAGGTATATTTAAACATAAAATTTTATTAAAAAATAATTATTTAATTCAAGGATTTGATGATTATTTTTTTGTTCCTCATTCTAGATATTCTGATTTTTCATTAGATTTTATTAAAAATTATACTGATTTAAACATAATATCTTTTTCAAATAAAGCAGGTGTATATCTTTTTACTAGTCAAAAAAATAAATATATATTTATTACTGGTCATCCAGAATATGATGTCTTAACAATTAATGAAGAATATTTAAATGATTTAAAAAATAAATCTAAACTAACTAAGTTACCATATAATTATTATCCTTTAAATAATCCAAAACTAAAACCTAAAATTAATTGGAGAAGTCATGGTAATTTATTATTTTTAAATTGGTTAAATTATTTATTTTATCAAAAAAAATATATTTATATAAATAAATTTTAAAATATTAAATTTTAAAAGGAATAATAATGTTAACAACAAAATATGCATTTTTTACATCTAAAAACAAAATAAATGATAATAATATAAACAGTTTTACTTTAATGATTAAATCAGGAATTATTAGAAAATTGTCTTCTGGAATATATATTTGGTTACCAACCGGATTAAGAATTATTAATAATTTAAAAAAAATTATACGTTATTTTATGAATAATATAAATGCTATTGAATTAATATTACCAATATTACATCCCATAAATATATGGAATCAAAGCGGACGTATAAATAATTATGGTAAAGAATTATTAAAAATTGTAGATCGTAGAAAACATAGTTTTATTTTAGGTCCAACACATGAAGAAGTTATTACTTACTTAATAAGTAATGAGATTATTTCATATAAATCTTTACCAGTCCATTTTTATCAAATACAAACTAAATTTAGAGATGAAATTAGATCTCGTTTAGGAGTTATACGTGCAAAAGAATTTTTAATGAAAGATAGTTATTCATTTCATATAAATGAAAATTCTTTAAAAGAAACATATAATGTTGTATTAAAAACTTATAAAAAAATATTTGATTTTTTAAATATTAGTTATGTAATAGTTAAGGCAGATAATAATATTATTGGAGGTGATATTTCTCATGAATTTCATATTTTATCTAAAAATGGAGAAAATTTACTTTCTCTATCTAAAGATAAAAAATTTATAATTAATCGAGAACTAAAAAATTCTTTATTTTCTAAGAAATTTAATAGAAATAAAAAAAAAAATTTAAAAAAAAAATTAATAATTATAAAAAATTGTTTAACTTATGAAGAATTAGCTGAAAAAATTAATATATCAATAAAAAATATTATTAAAACAATTATTATTAAAATATCAAATAAGCATAATCCTTTTATTGCTCTAATTATTAGAGCAGATCATAAAATAAATATTGATAAAATTAAAAAAATAAATATTAATATAATAAAAATTTTATCTGATGAAGAAATAAAAAAAATTTTTAAAATTAATACAAATATTATAAATCCATTTTTTTTTAAAATACCTATTATTGGAGATTATTCTATAACAAATATGTATAATTTTGTTATCAAAACTGACATTAAAAACCAATATTCTATAAATACAAATTGGAATATTAATTTAACTTTACCAAATAATATTCAAGATATTTGTTATATAAATAACAATATTGTATCATCAAATGATATAAATTTAATAAAAATTAAACGTAGTATAGAAATAGCACATATTTTTCAAATTGGTACAAAATATTCTAAATCAATGAATTATCATATATATGATAAAAAAAAACTAAAAAAATTAATATATATGGGTTGTTATGGTATCGGTATATCAAGATTAATTGCTGCCCTTATAGAAGAACATTATGATTCTCAAGGAATTTTTTGGCCAAATGAATTTTTAGCACCTTTTTTAGTAGCCATTATTCCAATTAATATGTATAAATTTACTATAGTAAAAAAAAATGCTTTTTTACTTTATAATAAATTTAAATTATTAGGTATAGAAGTTATAATGGATGATAGAAAAGAAAATCCAGGAGTAATGCTTACTGATATGGATCTTATCGGTATTCCTCATATTATTATAATTAATAATTTAAATATTTTAAATAATAATATTGAATATAAATGTAGAAAAACAGGATTTACAAAAATTCTATCTATTGATCTAATTATAGATTTTATTTTTAAAAAAATAAAAATGAATAAATGCTTTAATGTTTTTTTTCAAAAGCAATAAAAAAATTATTTTTTTCTAAAAAATCAATTTTCCCATATTGTGTAACTAATTTATTTTTTAAATCAATAATTAATTTTTCATTATAGAATAATAATGGAATTTGTTCCCTTTCCCATTTAGGAATATTTAAATTTTTCCATATATTATTAATATTTTTTTTATATTTAGAATTATTAAAATAATATTTTTCTATTGGATTATTAAATTTTATATATATTATTTCATTATTTTTTGGTTTTTTAATATATATTAATTTTTTTTTATAATTTTTATGATGTAAAATTGTTAATATACCTAATTTATTAGGTAATATTAAAGGTTTTTCAAAATTATTCCATATTAAAATATTTTTTTTTAAATTAAGATAATTTTTTATACAAAATAAATAATTTTTATGTTTTCTAATAACATATTTACCTATTTTAATTTGAGGATTATTATTTTTTTTACAACAAATAATTTCGTTCCATATAATATCTAATAATTTTCTAGATGGCATATAATAATATTTATTATATTCTATCCATTTTCTAATAATAAAATTTCTTTTTACCACATTAAAATTATATAAAGGAGAAATAAATAAACTATTATTTTTTTGAATTAATTTCATTAATGTAGGTTTAATTAAATTATGTAATAATTCTTCTTGTTCACTACAATTTTTAATTGATCTAGAAAGAACTTTTAAAAAAAATGGCCATCTATTAATTATTTTTGGTAAAATAATATTACGTAAAAAATTACGATCATATTTTATATCTTTATTACTAGGATCGTCTATCCACTGTATTTTTTTTTTTGTAGCATAATTAATTATATCATTTTTAGTTATTTTTAAAAAAGGACGCAATATTTTAAAATTATTTACAATTTTAATTGTAGACATACCAGATAATCCTTTAGG
>NZ_CP046200.1:234484-243082 GCF_012569525.1 Enterobacteriaceae endosymbiont of Donacia piscatrix
GTTATTTTTAAAAAAGGACGCAATATTTTAAAATTATTTACAATTTTAATTGTAGACATACCAGATAATCCTTTAGGACCACTTCCTCTTTTTAAAGATAAAAAAAAAGTTTCACATTGTTCATCTAAATTATGTGCAGTAACTAAAATTTCATTATTTTTTATAATTTTTTTAAAAATTTGATGTCTTTTTTTACGTGCATATTCTTCTATATTACTTTTTTTATTTATATAAATATTTTTATGTATAAATAATACATTTAATTTTTTACATTGTGAAAAACAAAATTTTACCCAATCATTAGATTTTTTATTTAAATTATGATTAATATGAATTGCTCTAATTATAAGAGGATATTTTTTCCTTAGTTTAACTAAATTATATAATAATACAGTAGAGTCTATTCCTCCACTATATGCTAATAATATATTTTTAAAATTAAATAATATTGATTGTATTTTTTTTTTTATTAACATAATTAAATATTTATATATAATTTTTTAATTAAAATTAGTTTTAATTAAATTCTAATTTAATGTTTTTTTGATTTAATAAACTAATAAATTTATTAAAAATATTTATTTCAGTTGTAATAAAATAAGATTTTTTAAAAAAAATTTTTTTTCTAAAATTTAATTTTTCATAAAAAAAATATATTTGTATATTTTTTTTATAATTTTCTTTTTGGGAAAAAAGTATTTTCTTTAAATTTTTAAAAAAGATAATATTATGTAAAATTTTTTGATTTTTAAAAATAATATTTATTTTATTTAAATATTTTTCTCTTGAAGTTGTTATATCTATGATATTATTTACATTACAAATAAATAATTTTAAAAAATTATTAAAATATAGTATTCCATTTATAATAACTATATTATTTAATGTAACTATATTAGTTTTAATATTTTTTAATAAATCTAAAAATAAATGTATTTCTAATACATTTGAATTATCATCTAAATGAAACAATAATACTTTTTTTTTTTCTTTAGTATAAGAAATACGTATATTATTAATTATCCCTCCTACTGTAATTTTTATTGGTTTTTTATAATTTTTTAAAAAATGTTGTATGTTATTTTGTTTAGTATAAAATAAAATTTCTGTTAAAAACTCATCTAATGGATGACCTGTTAGATAGAAACCTAAAATATTTTTTTCTTTTATAAGAATATCTTTTTTTGTCCACGATAAATTAATATCATCATAAATGTAATGATTATCTTTTAATAAAGAAGTATTTTTTTCATTAAAAAAATCTTTTTGTTTTGTTTTTCTTTCTTTTAAATATTTATTCGTTAATTTTATAATTTTTTCTAAATTATTTATTAATAATCCTCTATTAAAATTAAATAAATCTAATGATCCAGATAATATTAATGTTTCTATAATTTTTTTATTAAGTTTTGAAAAATTTATTTTTGTAAAAAAATGAAATATAGATTTAAAATAACCTATTTTTTTTCTAGCATTTAATATATTAAATGCTAGTTGTTCTCCAATACCTTTTATAGCTCCTAATCCATAAACGATATATCCATCTTTATTAACATGAAATTTATATAAACTTAAATTAATATTAGGCGATAAAATTTTAATTTTCATTTTTTTACATTCATGTATTAAATGAATAATTTTATTTTTATTATCCATTTCTGATGTTAAAACTGCTGCCATAAATTCTGCTGGGTAAAAAACTTTTAACCATAAAGTTTGATAAGATATTAAAGCATAACCAACTGAATGAGATTTATTAAATCCATATGAAGCAAATTTTTCTAAATAATCAAAAATTTTCATAGATAAATTATTATCAATATTTAATTTTTGAGAACCTTGTAAAAAACGTTTTCTTTGTTTTGACATTTCCTTATGTTGTTTTTTACTAATTACTCTTCTTAAAATATCTGCTTCTCCTAAACTATAATTTGCTAATACCTGAGCTATTTTCATTACTTGTTCTTGATATAAGATAATACCATATGTAGATTTTAATATTGGTTCTAATTTTTTATGTTGCCAATTTTTATCAGGATATGAAATAATTTCTCTACCATGTTTCCTATTAATAAAATTTTCAACCATTCCTGATTGTAATGGACCAGGTCTATATAAAGCTAATAATGCTATTAAATCTTCAAAATTATCTGGCTGTAATTGTATAATTAACTCTTTAATACCTTTTGATTCTAATTGGAAAATACCTGTAGTTTTAGCTAATTTTAAATAATTATAAACTTTTTTATCATCTAAAATAAGATTATTAATATCTAATAATTTTTTATTATTTTGAATAAGTTTTTTATTAATCATTTTTACTGCATGATAAATAACAGTTAAAGTTCTTAAACCTAAAAAATCAAATTTTACTAAACCTATATCTTCTATATCATTTTTATCAAATTGAGTTACTATATTAGTACCATTATAATCACAATATATAGTTGTATATTTTATAATATTATCAGGGGCTATAACAATACCTCCAGCATGTTTCCCAATATTTCTAATTGTGCCCTCTAATTTTAGAGATGTATTTACTAATTCTTTAATATTATTATCTGATTTATATAAATTAGATAATATTTTATCTTTTAAAAAAGCTTTTTTTAAATTAATACCTACATCTGAAGGAATTAATTTTGAAATTCGATTAATAAAATCATATGGATAACCTAAAACTCTTCCAACATCTCTAATAACAGATTTTGCAGTCATTGTTCCAAATGTTATAATTTGAAATACTGATTTATATCCGTAAATTTTTTTTACATGATTAATAACTAAATCACGTTTTTCCATACAAAAATCAATATCAAAATCTGGTAATGATACTCTTTCTTTATTTAAAAATCTTTCAAAAATTAAATTAAACTTTATAGGATCTAAATTAGTAATGTTTAAAACATAAGCTATTAATGATCCTGCTCCTGAACCTCTTGCTGGACCAACAGGAATATTATTTTTTTTTGCCCACTGGACAAATTCCATAACTATAAGAAAATAACTAGGATAACCCATTTGATTTACAATTTTTAATTCTTGATTTAATCTTTTTTTATATTGTATATATTTTTTTTTAAAATCATCTATATTTGGATATAAAATATTTAACTTTTTTTTTAAACCTATATAAGATTTTTCAATAATATAATTTTCTGGTATAATGTTCTTTTTAATTATAAATTTTGGTAAAAAATATTTACCTAATAACAAAAATAAACTACATCTTTTTGCTATTTCTACACTATTAGATAGTGCTTCTGGGATATCTTTAAATAAAATACACATTTCTTTTGTACTTTTTAAAAATTGTTCTTTACTATAATGATAGTTTTGATAATTTTTATTTATAATAAAACCTTTATTAATTGCAATACGAATTTCATGTGCATGATAATCTTCTTTATTTAAAAAACGTACATCATTAGTGGCAACTAAAGGTATAGTAAAATAACTTGATAAATCTATAATTAAATCAATATAATCTTCTTCGTATATCCGATTTGTGCGGATTACTTCAAAGTAAAATCGATTATTAAAATATTTTTTATAAAAAAGAATTAATTTTTTTATTGCAGAAATGTTTTTTTGTAAAAGATTTTGACCTATTTCTCCTTTTATTCCTCCAGATAATATAATTAATCCTTTATTATATTTTTCAAGTAAATTATAAGTTATTATAGGGCCTAAATTATCTTTATAACCATTTTTATAACTATTAAATATTAATAATTTTAAATTTTGATAACCAATATTATTCATTACTAATATAGTTATATTAGAAAATTTACAATTATTTAAGTTTTTAATTTTAAAATCTGCTCCAGTTATAGCTTTTAATCCTAAATTATGTGATATTTTATAAAATTTGACTAAACCGAATATATTATTAAAATCTGTAACAGCTATAGCTGGCATATCTAATAATTTAGCTTTATTTGTAATTTGTTTTATTTTAGCAAGACCATCTTTAATAGAATAGTCACTACGTACATGTAAATGAATAAATTTAGGATAATTCATATTATTATGTTAATTATAAAATTAATTAATTTGGTTTCAATTTTATTTTTTAATATTTATGCATATAATTTTTGCTTTACAAATAATTTTATTGTTAATTTTTGCTATACTATCAAAAAATACAAAAGATTTTTTTTTTTTTTTAAAAATACTTTTTATTATTATTTGATCTCCTGGGAAAAGAAATTTCTTAAAACGTACTTTGTCAATACCGACTACATAATACATAAATTTTTTTTTTCTTATATCACTTTTATAAATTAATAATCCTGTAGTTTGAATCATAGATTCTAATAATAATACTCCAGGATAAATAGGATTTTTAGGAAAATGTCCTTGAAAAAAAGGTTCATTTAAAGAAATATTTTTTATAGCATTCAAAAATTTAAATTTTTGAAATGCTATAATTTTATCTACTAAAATAAATGGATACCTATGAGGTAAAACAGATAAAATTTCATTAATATTTAATATCATAATTTTAATTTTAATAAAATTTTATTATATTTATCATATAAATAAAATATTATTTTGTTTAATTGCTAAATTAATTACATCATTTGTTATATCTTTAATATTTTTAATATATGCTACTGTAGAAATATCTAAAACAATATTATAATGATTTTTTTTAGCTACAATATTTATTAATTTATGAATAAAAATTAATATTTTATTACGTATACTTTCTTGTTTTTGACGGTTTTTTTTTGTAAAAATTTTTATCTTTTTTTTTAAAATTTTTTTTTCATGTTTAATTTCTTTTTCTAAATTTTTTCTTAATTTTTTAGATAAGTTTTTATTTTCTAATCTATTTATTTTAGATAGAAGTAATTTTTCCATTTTTTTAATAACTAAAAAATCAGAATATAATTTTTTTTCTAATTTTTTAGTTATTTTTTTTTTTTGAGGTATTATATCAAAAATTTTAGCGATATTAACTACTACTATTTTTGTACAACAAAAAGCTTCTTTATTAAAAAAACTAAAAAAAATAAAAATTAATAATGTAAATTTAAAAAAATTTTTCATATTTAAAAACTCCTAATTTTATTTTAAAAAATTATTCTCATTTTGTGTAAAATTAAATTGAATAAATTGGATTTTATCCATTTTATATTTTTTAAATGGATATGCAAAAGAAATAACCATATCACCAAATGAGGTATGAAATTGAAACGATAAACCTATAGAAGATCTTATTTGAAAAAAAAGATTAAATTTAGGAATTTTATACAATTTAAATAAATAATTATTTTTCCATGAAGTATCTATTAAATTACCTATATCTAAAAAAATAGAAGACTTTATTTGTTTTATAAATTTATTTTTTATAAAAGATAAAGGAATAATTAATTCATTATTTATATTAAATAAAATATTACCACCTATTGGTGTATTAGATAAACAAATAGTTTTATTGTTATTACAATTATATTCTTTTGAGGAATAATATATACCTTTAGGACCAATGCTATTGGATTGAAATCCTCTAATAGAATTAGATCCACCTAAATAAAAATTTTTATAAAAGGGATATTTACCTCCAAAAAAACCATTACCATAACTAAAATTAGTTTTAAACAAAAAAATTATATAATTATTATTTTGTAAATTATTTGTTAATTTTTGTAAAAAGAATAAATGAAAATACTGTAAATAATTAAAATTAATTTTATAATAACGATTTTTACTATACCAAGGAATAGAAAAATAAGTATCTACAGAACTTATAATTCCATTAGATGGTAAATTAAAATTATTAAAATTTTTAAACATAAATTTGTAATGAATTACAAATTCATCTAATAAATAATATTTATATAATTTATTATATTTTTGATATCCTATATTTCTAAGATAATTCCACAACAATAATTGTGGTTCAATATTACTAATATTATTTTTTATAAATCCAATCTTATTTATTATAAATAATTTATTATTAATCGGTAATTTAAATATTCCTAAAAAACCTTTATTTTTATTTATATAATTAAAAGATATATTATCATCTTCATTTATAGAATTTGAAAATATTTTTATACCAGAATCTATCTTTTTTAAAAAAGCATGTTTTTTCATAATAAAAATTTCTAAATAGTAATGATAAAAATCTTTATGAAAATCAATATCTACGTCATATCCAGTACCTATAAAATTATTTTGTTGCAAAATAGTATTTAATCCTAATGATCCACCTTTAATTATTCCTAATCCAGTTCTTAAAAAACCTTCATTTTTTTCATCAACTTCAAATATTACATTTAATGTATTTTTTAAATCATTATTTTTATATAAATAAATGTTTACTTTATTAAAGTATCCTAAAGATAATAATCTTTCTTTTGTTTTTTTTATTAATTTAACATTAAATGGGTCACCTTCTAATTGTAATAATTCATTTCTTAAAATGAAATCTTTAGTAAAATTATTTCCTAAAAAATTTATTTTTCTTACATAATATTGTTTATTAGTTTCTATATAAATTAAAATGTTAACTGTATTTTTTTTTCTATTTATAATAGTTTTTATTATTATTTCAGGATATAAAAATCCATTTTCTTTTAAAAATTCTATTATTTTATATTTTAATTTTATTACTTTATTATTTTTATAAATTTCATTTGGAACAATATTAATTATATTTATTATTGTTTTTTTTAAAAATTTATTTGTGTTTAATTTTATTAATATTTTTTTATAATAAAATGGTTGATTTTCTTTAATTTTTATTATTAAAAAATTTTTTTTCTTATCCCATGATGAATTTTGTGTAATATTTTGTATTTTAAATTTTAAATATCCTTGATTTATATAAAAATTATTTAATTGATTTAAAATATGATTAATATCACTAACTTTATATTTTTTTTGTTTTTTAAAAAAAAATAAAAATTTATTATTAATATTTAAATAATTTAATAAAAAATTAGTTTTATAAATTTTATTACCAGTAATTTTGATCATATCAAGATTTATATAATTTTTTTCTTTAAATAAAATTTTAATATCTACTTTATTATTTAGATATTTTCTTATTTTTATTTTTATGCAAGGTAAGAACATAAAATTTTTTAAAAACATTAATTTTACATTTTTTTTAAATAATAATAATAAAGAATTATTTAATTTATTATTTTTTTTTATGTGTAATTTGTTTAATAAAAAATAAATAAAATTATTGTTAATAATTTTATTACCTTTAATTTTAATATTATTAATGATTGGTTTTTCTAAAATTTTTACAAAAATTAAATTTTTATATTGAAAAATATTTATATTATTTATTATATTATGTAAACACATTATTTGTAATAAATTAAATATTTCTTTTATAGAAAGACAATTTCTTGTTATATATGAATATATTTTATTATTTTTAAATTTTGCTTTATTTAAACCAAAAAAAATAACTTGATTCACACAATTATTTTTTTTATTTAAATTATTTGCATAACAAAAAATATTTGTATTAAAAATAAAAAAGAAAATAAATAAAAATTTATAATAATGAATAATTTTTATCAAAAATTTTTTTTTAAAATTGATGAAAATCATTTATAAATGTAATCCCCATAATTATCATTAGAATAATTATACTAAAAATATATATTATTTGTTTAATTTTATTTGATATTTTTTTATTAATTATTTTTTCAAAAATTAAAAATAACAATTGTCCACCATCTAATATTGGTAAAGGAAATAGATTAATTATACTTAAATTAATATTTATCATTGCTAAAAACATAAAATAATAAAAAATATTATTTCGAAATAATATACTTGCAATATAACCTACCGAAATAGGTCCATTTAATTTAGAAATATTATTTTTATCATAAAATAAAAAAGAAAAAGAATTAAAAATTAATTTTATTACTTTTATAGTTTGATTTAATGATTTTATTAATGCTTGAATAAAATTCATTTTATATTGAAAATATAATTTATTTTTATTTTTATCTACCCTAGGTAAAAAACCTAAAAAACCAATATTATTTTTTCTTACTAAAGATAAAATATTTAAATTTATATAATTATTATTTCTTTTAATATTTAAATGAATTATTTTATTAGGATTATTATAAATAATTTTTTGAAAATTATACCAATTTATAAATTTTATATTTTCTATTTTTATAATTTTATCTCCGATTTTTAAATTAGCTCGTTCTGCAGGAGATCCTGGAATTATATAACTAATAATAGGATAAATTTTTAATTCTTGAGGTAATATTCCTAATATTGTTATTAAATTTTTTTCATTAAGAAAACTAAGAAAATTTTTATCAAAATTTAATCTTTTATTTTCAATAAAAGAAGAATTTATTTTATGAAATTCTATATTTATTTTATTTTTTTGATGAATATTATTAATTAATTCTATATTTAATTTGTTCCAGTTATTAACTTTAATATCATTAATTTTTTTAATTTCAATATCAGATTTTAAATTAATTAAATTTCCAACAGAAATATAATTAATTTCACTAATAATATTTTTTTTTATAGGTAATCCTATTAAAAAAACTATAAAATAAATAAATGTTGCAAAAAGGATAT
>NZ_CP046200.1:243176-245685 GCF_012569525.1 Enterobacteriaceae endosymbiont of Donacia piscatrix
TCCACATTCATGAATTATAATTAAACTACTTATGGTAATACAAAATATTATAATATTATATAAAATATTTATCAAAATTATAACTCCTAAAATTAATATTAATTCTCATAATAATATAAAAATTTTTTCTAAAAAAAATAAAATAACATATCTAATCTCCACCAAAACGACGATGTCTTTTTCTAAAAAAATTAAGTGCCTGTTTAAAATCATATTCATTAAAATCAGGCCATAATGTTTGAGTAAAATATAATTCTGAATAAGCGATTTGCCAAATTAAAAAATTACTGATACGATGTTCACCTCCTGTTCTAATTACTAAATCTACAGGAAAAATATTATTTAAACAAATATAATTATTTATCATATTTTCATTAATATCGTTAGGATGTAATATTCTATTATAAATTTTAAAGGCTATTTTTTTTATACTATTAATTATATCCCAACGTCCACCATAATTTATAGCTATATTTAATAATAATTTATTATTATTTTTTGTTAAAAGTTCTGCTTTAGTAATAGATTTTTGTAAAGAAAAATTTAATTGATTTATATTACCAATAATTTTTAAACGTATATCTTGTTTTTTTAAATTTACAGCCTCTATATCTAAAATTTTTTGAAATAAATTCATTAAAAATTTAATTTCTTGATTAGATCGTTTCCAATTTTCACTGCTAAAAGCATATAAAGTTAATGCTTTAATTTTATATTTTAATGATAAACCAATAATTTTTTTTACAGTTTTTACTCCTTTTTTATGTCCTAAATATTTTAATTTTTTATTTTTTTTTGCCCATCTTCTATTGCCATCCATAATAATTGCAATATGTTTAGGATAATAATGAATATTATTGATATTTTTTTGTAAAATTATCTTTTCCATTTTCTAAAATTTAAAATTTTAATAAATAAAAAATAATTTTTATTTTTAACAGAATAAAATTAACATAATAAATTTTTTTCTATTTTTTTAAAAAAATTTTGAATTTCATTAATATAAAATATTGTTTGTTTTTGAATCTTATTATACAATTCTTTTTCTTGGTTTTTGTTTATTTGTTTATATTTTAATAGATTTTTAACTTTATGTTTTGATTTTTTACGTATATTTCTAATATTAATTTTATTTTGTTCAGTTTCTATTTTTAGATTTTTTATAATTTTTATTTTTTTAGATTCTGTAATGGGAGATATATATACATATATATTACGTCCCATAATTTTAGTTGTTACATCTAAATTTGAAAGTATAATACTTTTTTCTATATTTTTTTTTATTGTAGAATCAAATGGTGTAATTTTAAGAGTAAAATTATTTTCTAAAACTATAGAAGATATTTGGTTAATAGGTATTAATTTTTTATTTAATTTTAAATAAATATAATCTAATAAACAAGGAGATAATCTATTTTGTGATAAAATATTTATTTTTTTTATAAATTTATTTAAACATTTTTGCATACTTTTTTCATTATCATTAATGATATTATTATCCATATATTATCCTTTATTTAAATTAAATTTATTTAATAATTTTTTATTATTGTTCCTATAATTTTACCGGTTAAAATCTTATAAAGAGAACCAGGTTTTTGAATATTAAAAATATGTATAGGTATATTATAATCATTTGCTAAAAAAAATGCAGTATTGTCCATAATTTTAATTCTTTTTTTTATTACATAATCATAATTTATTGTATGAAAAAATTTAGCATTAGGATAATTTATAGGATCTTTAGAATATACCCCATCAACTTTAGTTGCTTTTAATATAGCATCAGCTTCTAATTCAATAGCTCTTAAACATGCTGTAGTATCTGTAGTAAATAATGGATTACCAATACCTCCAGCTAATATAACTATGTGATTTTTAATTAGGTCAATTGCTTTAAAAGTATTATATTCTTTACAAATACCTTGTATAGGTAAAGAAGACATTAAATATACATTTATTAATTTTTTTTTAATAGAATGATATAATAATAAACCATTAATTATGGTTGATATCATACCAATTTGATCGCCTAAAACTCTTTTTATATTATTATTTTCATTACAATATCTACCTCTAAATAAATTTCCTCCCCCTATTACTATACCAATTTCGATTCCTAAAGGTAAAATACTTTTTATTTCTTGTATAATATAATCTAATAATTTATTATCTATACCTGATAGATTTTTACCTTGTAAAAATTCTCCACTAATTTTTAATATGATACGATTATAAACTATTTTTTTTTTAATCTTCATAAGACACTTATATATTATATATTTTATAAAATACAATTAATTAAGTTATATAAATAAAAAATTAATTTTTAATTATATTTTTACTAATTTCTAAACATATAAAACTTAAAATTTTCATTTTATTTTCATTTAAAATATTAAATACTGTTTTATTATTATCTAACAAAAATTTTTGATTATATAATGTAATACTATCTATAAATTTTTTTATACGACCTTTTATTATTTTTTTTATAATAATTTTAGGT
>NZ_CP046200.1:245783-250642 GCF_012569525.1 Enterobacteriaceae endosymbiont of Donacia piscatrix
TTTTTGATTATATAATGTAATACTATCTATAAATTTTTTTATACGACCTTTTATTATTTTTTTTATAATAATTTTAGGTTTATTTTCTTGAATTGCAATTTTTTTTTGTATTTCATATTCTTTATCTAAAACAGTAGAAGGAATATTTTTTTCTTGTATATATCTTGGTTTTAACATAGCTATATGCATAGAAATATTTTTCATTAATAATTGATTATTAACATTAGATTTAATAATAATACCAATATTTTTACTATGATGTATATATTTTCCTATAAATTTACCTTTAATATAATCTAAACGATTAATAAATATATTTTCTTTTAAAAGACCAATTAACTCTATTTTTTTTTGATGAAAAATTTTTTTTATTATTTTTATATCTTTTTGATTATTTTTGATAATGTATTTTAAAATTTCATGTCCAAAATTAATAAAATGTATTGATTTTGTTACAAAATCTGTCTGACAATTTATTTCTAATAATATTCCAAAATCTTTTGTTATATAATCGAAAATTAATCCTTCTTTTGTTTCATTGTCTGATTTTTTTATAAATTCTATTCTAGAATATTTTTTTATATAACTTATTGCATCATTTATATTATTTTTTGTTATTTTTAATGCTTTTTTACATTTTATAATACTAAGACCTGTTATATTTCTTAATTCTTTAATTTTATTAATATTAATTTTCAATATTATCTCCTAATTAATTTTTAACTTTAAATTATTATTTAATTTAAATTTATTATTTGATATAGTTTTAGTGATATAATACAAATATAATTTTATAGCACGAATAGCATCATCATTAGCAGGAATAACAAAATTAATTCCTTCAGGATTAGAATTAGTATCTACTATAGCAAAAATAGGAATATTTAATTTTTTAGCTTCATTTATTGCAATTTTTTCATAATTTGCATCAATAACAAATATGGCATCAGGTAAACCACCCATATTTTTTATACCTCCTAAACTTTTTTCTAATTTTAATAATTTTCTATTACGTGTTAAAGCCTCTTTTTTTATTAATTTTTTAAATGTCCCATCTTTATTTTGTAATTCTAATTCTTTTAATGTTTTAATAGATTTTTTAACAGTTTTCCAATTAGTTAACATACCTCCTAACCAACGATGATTAATAAAAAATTGATTACAATTAATAGCTGTTTCTTTGATAAGATCAGATGCAGCTTTTTTTGTTCCAATAAATAAAATTTTACCTTTACGAGAAGTAATTTTTTTTAGTTCTTTTAATGCAATATTAAACATTTTAATAGTTTTGTCTAAATTAATAATATGTATTTTATTTTTATAATTAAAAATAAATTTTTTCATTTTTGGATTCCAATAACGTGTTTGGTGACCAAAATGAGCTCCTACTTTAAACATTTTATTCACAGATATAGACATTATATTATCCTTATTTGATTTATAACTAAAATCATATTATAAAATTAATATTTATACAAAAATTATTCTTAAATAAACATAATTTAATTATTTTTATAAAAATTAAATTTAAGTATATAATATAACATTTTATGTTATATAATATTTTATAAAAAGAAAATAATGAAAATATTTATTAAAAATTCTAAAGAAATAAAAAAAATTTATAAATCTTGTCAATTAGCAGCCAAAGTATTAGAAATAATTAAAAATTATATAATACCAGGAATCAATACTGAAGAAATAAATAATATATGTCATAATTATATTACAAAAATTGAAGGAGCTAAATCAGCTACTTTAGGATATAAAGGATTTCCAAAATCTGTGTGTATTTCTGTAAATGATGTTGTATGTCATGGAATACCAAATAGGAGAGAAATTTTAAAAAATGGAGATATTGTAAATATAGATGTAACAGTATTACATAATAATTATTATGGAGATACATCAAAAATGTTTTTAGTTGGAAATAATATTTCCCAAAAATCTAAATTATTGTGTTTAACTGCTCAAAAAAGTTTATACAAAGCCATTAATATTTTAAAACCTGGTATTAGATTGTATAAAATTGGTCAAGTAATACAAAAATATGTAGAATCTAAAAAGTTTTCTGTTGTTAGAAATTATTGTGGTCATGGTATAGGTAAAAATTTTCATGAAGATCCTCAAATTTTACATTATAAATCATATGATTATGGTATAACATTAAAACCTGGGATGATATTTACTATTGAACCTATGATTAACATGGGACATCATAATGTATATGTAGCAAATGATAATTGGACAGTAAAAACTGTAGATAAAAAAAATTCAGCTCAATATGAACATACAGTACTTATTACTAATATAGGAAGTAAAATATTAACCATTAGAGAAGAAGAGAAAAATATATTTAAAAAAAATTAAATTTGATATAATTAAGTAATTAATGCCTTAATTACTTAATCATATTTAAATTATTTCAATTAATTATAATTAATTATCTAAAAAACTTTTTAATATTTCAGATCGACTAGGATGTCGTAATTTTCTTAATGCTTTGGCTTCTATTTGTCTAATTCTTTCTCTAGTTACATCAAATTGTTTACCCACTTCTTCTAAAGTATGATCTGTACTCATATCAATTCCAAATCTCATTCTTAATACTTTTGCTTCTCTAGGAGTTAAGCTAGAAAGAATATTATATGTAGCTACTTTTAAACTTTCTGAAGTTGCAGAATCTAATGGTAATTCTAAAGTATTATCTTCAATAAAATCACTTAAATGTGATTCTTCATCATCTCCTATAGGAGTTTCCATTGAAATAGGTTCTTTTGCTATTTTTAATACTTTTCTAATTTTATCTTCAGGAAGCAGCATATGTTTTGATAATTCTTCTGGTGTAGGTTCTCTACCTAATTCTTGTAATATTCTTCTAGAAACTCGATTAAGTTTATTGATAGTTTCAATCATATGTACAGGAATTCTTATAGTTCTTGCTTGATCTGCAATTGATCTTGTTATTGCTTGTCTGATCCACCATGTGGCATATGTAGAAAATTTATAACCTCTTCTATATTCAAATTTATCAACTGCTTTCATTAAGCCTATATTACCTTCTTGAATTAAATCAAGAAATTGTAATCCTCTATTTGTATATTTTTTAGCTATAGAAATAACTAATCTTAAATTTGCTTCTATCATTTCTTTTTTAGCTTTTTTAGCTTTTATTTCACCTATAGTAATTTTTTTATTAATATTCTTAATTTGTAAAATAGTTAATCCAGTTTTTTTTTCAATATTTATTAAATTAGTAATATAATTATTAAATTTAGTTAAAAATAAATTTTTTTCATATATATTAAATTTTTTTTTATATGGTAAACATTTAAATTTTTTAAAAAAAAATTTTTTATTTGTTTCATTACCATGAAATATTGAAATAAATTTTTTTTTTGATATTAAATAATATTTAAATATTATATTCATAATATTTCGTTCTTCTATATTTATACTATATATTATAGAATGCATTTTATTTACTAAATAATTAAATTCTTTAGATACTAAACGAAATTGTTTAAAAATTTTTGAAAGATTTTTAATTTTATTTAATGATTCACTATCAAATCTACCTTTATCTTTAATAAAGACTAATGTTTTATTATATTGTTTTTTTAATTCTAAAAATTTTTTTTTAGCTAATTTATAATTTATAATATTTTCATTATTTTCTTTTTGTATATCATTAGATAATTTTTGATTAGAAAATATAATATTTTTTCCAATTTTATTATTAATAATACCATGTATTAAATCTGATAAACGAATCTCTCCAGATTTAACTTTATCATATTGTTTTAATAAATATTCAACAGATTTAGGATATTCAGCTATTGAAGATTGTATTTGATTAATACCTTCTTCTATACGTTTTGCAATATTAATTTCTCCTTCTCTTGTTAATAATTCTACAGTACCCATTTCACGCATATATATCCTTACTGGATCTGTGGTTTTTCCCATTTCTAATTCCACGTTAGATAATACTTGTACTGCATCTTCTGCTTCTGTTGTATTATTTTCATTATTATTTAAAATTAAATCATCACTATCAGGAGCTTCTTCCATTACTTGAATACCTACATCATTTATCATTTGAATAATATTTTTTATTTGATCAGAATTAATTATATTATCTGGTAAATGATCATTAATTTCTGAAAAAGTTAAATAACCTTGTTCTTTACCTCTAGTTACAAGAAGTTTAAACTGTAATTTTGAATTATAATCCATAAATAGTTCCATAATATTATTTATTAATATTTAAATAAATTATTTATTTAAGAAATAAATTATTTATAATATTTTAATTATTTTTTATTTAAATTTTTAAATTATTTTTTTTTTTAATTAAAATTTTATTTAAAGACCATAATTCTTGTTTTTTTTCATTATTTAATCCTTGTTTTCTATCTAAAGATATTAAATAATCTTGTCTATCTTCTAAAATATTTATTTTTAATTTTTTTATTAAATATATAAAAAATGTTTTTATTTGATGATCAGGAATCATATGATTCCATGTTATTAAAATTTTAATAATTTTGTTTAATTTTGTTCCTTTATACTTTTCCAATATTTTAGCAGTTGTTATATGTTTATTTCTATAATCATTCACAAATTTTATCAAAAAAAATAAACCATTAATATTTGAATTTTTAAAATATTTAAATTTAGGTACTAATTTAATTAACTTAGGATTCTGTATTAATAAACTTAATAATCTACGAATAGTAGTTTTTTTAAACTTATTATTTATAATTATTTTTTTTTTATTATTTAATAAATTATATATATCTAGAAAATTTAATATTCCTATCTTTTCTCCTAATTTTTGTATCAAATTAATTTGA
>NZ_CP046200.1:250738-252340 GCF_012569525.1 Enterobacteriaceae endosymbiont of Donacia piscatrix
CGGAAAAAATTATCAGGAATTAATTTTATAAATGATAAAGCTTTATATACAAAATTTGTTTTTTCTTCACAAGAAGAAAATAAATTTTTTAAAAGTAATATTTTAAAAAAAAATTTTGAAAATGATAAAGTATTATTAATTCTTTTTTCAAAAAGATTTCTTCCTTCTTTTCTAATTAAACTATCAGGATCTTCTCCTTTAGGTAAAATCATAAAACATACTTGTTTTCCTTTTATTAAAAAAGGTAAACTTTTTTTTAAAGAATTCCATTGTGCTTGTATACCAGCCTTATCCCCATCAAAACAATAAATAATTTTATTTGTTAAATTGAATAATTTTTGTATATGAGAATTAGTTATTGCTGTTCCTAATATAGCTACTGCATATTTTATATTAAATTGAAATAGACTAATAACATCAATATAACCTTCTACTACCACTATTTTTTTTATAATATTATTTTCTTTTTTTATTTCAAATAATCCGTATAATTCATTACTTTTATAAAAAATATTATTTTCTGAAGAATTCAAATATTTAGGTTCTTTATTATTTAACGTTCTACCACCAAAACCAACTACAAATCCATGTATATTTCTAATAGGAAATATGATACGATCATAAAAAATATCATAATAATTATGATTATTTTTATTTAATTTTAAAACTTTTAATTTTTTATGTAATATTTCTATGTTTTTTTTATTACGAAATATTTTATTAGCCCAATATAAAGGAGAAAAACCAATAGAAAAATAGTTTATAATATATAAATTAAATCCTCTATTTAATAAATATTTTAATGCTTTTTTACCTAAAGATCTAAATAAATAATTTCTATAAAAAAAACTTAAATTAAACATTAATTGATAATAAATATCGTTTTTATTTTTTTTTTCAGAAAAACATAATTCTTTATCATTATGAATAGGTATATTAAATATATCTGATAATAATTTTACACTTTTAAGAAAAGATAAATTTTCATAATTCATAATAAAATCAATAATATTACCATGTACACCACAACCAAAACAATGGTATAACTTTTTTTCAGCATTAACAACAAATGAAGGATTTTTTTCTATATGGAAAGGACAGATTCCAAAAAAATTTTTACCTTTTTTTTTTAATTTAATTTTATTTATAATTAATTTTACAATATCAACTTGATCTAATAAATTATTAATAAATATACGAGATACATATTTAATCATAAAAATAATTTTTAATTTATTATTTTTTGTAAAAATAATTAATTTTTAATACAAACGAGTTTTTTTAGAATTTTCTCTTAATATTTTTTTTATATGTCTTTTTATTGCAGAAGCTTTTGCTCTTTTTCTTGCTGTTGTTGGTTTTTCATAAAATTCTCTACGTCTAATTTCTGATAAAATTCCTGCTTTTTCACATGAACGTTTAAAACGTCTTAAAGCTAAATCAAATGGTTCATTATCACGTATTTTAATAACTGGCATGTAATATCCTTCTATAAATTAAATATATAATTTTATTAGAAATTATATTATAATATATAATTAACATTATATAAATAATTTTTTATTTTATTCTTAAAAAAAAATACAATTTTAAGGAAAAACA
>NZ_CP046200.1:252437-259350 GCF_012569525.1 Enterobacteriaceae endosymbiont of Donacia piscatrix
TATGCTTTTTATGGGTATAGAAACGTCATGTGACGATACATCAGTTTCTATTTATGATAATAAAAAAGGAATATTATGTAATAACATTTATACACAAAAAATTCATTCTAAATATGGGGGTGTAGTACCTGAATTAGCTGCTAGAAATCACTTAAAAAAAATTATTCCATTAATAAAAAAATCTTTGTTAAAAATTAATAAAAATTTACATGACATTGATGCTATAGCTTATACTGCTGGTCCAGGACAAATAAATTCTTTAATAATAGGAGCTACTGTTTCACATACTTTAGCATTTGCATTAAATATTCCTATTATTCCAGTTAATCATATGGAAGGTCATTTATTTTCAATAATGCTACAAAAAAAAAAACCATATTTTCCTTTTATCGGTTTATTAATTTCTGGGGGACATACACAATTAATATATGTACATAAATTCGGAAAATATAAAATTTTAGGAAAACATATAGATGATGCTGTAGGTGAAACTTTAGATAAAGTATCTAAATTATTAGGATTAGATTATCCAGGAGGTAAAAATTTATTTAAATTATCACAGTATGGTATACCAAAAAAATTTATTTTTCCTAGACCTATGATATCTAAAAAAAATGATTTAAATTTTAGTTTTTCAGGATTAAAAACTTTTGTACAAAATTTTATAAAAAAACAGGATTTAAATAATTTTCAAGTTAAAGCTAATATTGCATGTGCATTTGAAGATGCTATTATAGATACTCTTTATATAAAGAGTTTATGGGCTTTAAAAAAATATCATATAAATCAATTAGTTATTGCTGGAGGAGTTAGTGCAAATAAAAAATTAAGAAAAATTTTTTATCGAAATTTTCAAAAAAATAATATTAAATTATTTTATAGTAATAAAAAATTATGTACAGATAATGCAGGAATGATTGCTTATATTGGATCAAAAAAAGTTTTTTTTAGAAAAAAATATATATTAAATAATATAATTATTAATTCAAGACTATCTTTGGAGGATGATTTTTTATCGTAAAATTTTAATATTTGAGGTTATTATGATAACATTAAATTATTTTTCTATTATAATATTAAGTATAATACAAAGCTTAACTGAATTTTTACCAATATCTTCAAGTGCTCATGTAATTATTTTTTCTAAAATATTAAATATTATTAATAATAAAAATTTACAAATTTTTGAAATTACTATACAACTAGGTTCAACATTTGCAATTATAATTATTTTTTGGAAAAAAATTATTCAAATAATATTAAATACAATTTATCATAAAATTTATGATAAAAAAAAAATTAATATATTTAAAATAATAATATCTACGTTACCAGTAATTTTTATAGGATTAATTTTTTCTGATAAAATCATAGCAATTAATAATATTTTATACATTATATATGGATTATTTTTAGGAGGATTATTATTATTATTTTCTGAGATATATAAACCTAAAATACATAATATTAAAAATTTAAATTATATTTCATATAATTTAAATTTTATAATTGGATGCTTTCAATGTTTAGCTTTATTACCTGGTGTTTCTAGATTAGGATCAACATTATCTATAAGCCTATTATTAGGAATAAAACGTTCTATTGCTATTGATTTTTGTTTTATTTTATCTATACCTGTAATTTTTGGAGCTAATTTATTAACATTATATAATAATTATTCAATCATAAATTTTAATGATTACAAAATATTATTTATAGGATTTTTTATTTCATTTATAATTAGTTTATTTTTAATAAAAAAATTTATTTATTTAATAAATAATATTTCTTTAATATGGTTTAGTATATATCGTATATTTTTAATACTAATCTTAATATTAATATATTAATTATTATATTAAAATTAATTAATATTTAGATTTTAAAAAACATTTTAATAATTTTAATCTTTTATTTTGAATTGTTTTATTTATATCGATCCCTTTTAAATTAATATTATTAATTATATTTTTAATATTTAATTTAGAAATAAATTTATACATATTAATGAAATATTTACCTTGTTTATATTCTATTAACTCTAAAGTTAATCTACCTCTTGCATCAGCTTCACTTATTAATGCAATTTGTTTCACTCTTTCTGGTTTACGCCAAGCATCAATAATATTATATATATTTAATATATCTTCTGGTTTTTGATTATATATATCATGAATAATATCATGAATTTTAGCTGCTAATATAGCCAATTTTTTAATATTATTAGGTATTTTAAGTCTTTTACATAATTTTTTAATTAATGGTATTCCAGCAATACCATGTCCTGGATGTCTAGGTAATAATTCTTTAGGAGTTAATCCTTTACCTATATCATGACATAATGCTGCAAATCTTGTTGATGCATTTTTTGTAAGTTGAGAAATAATTTTTAATGTAAGCATTGTATGTATTCCAGTATCGATTTCTGGATGCCATTTTAATGGTGCAGGTATACCATATAATTTATTTATTTCTGGTAAAATAATAGATAAAGCATTACATTCTTTTAATATTTTAAAATATATTTGAGGATGTTTAGATTGAAGTGCATTATATGTTTCTTTCCAAATTCTTTCAGGTTTTAAATATGATAATTCCCCAGAATTACTCATAATTTTCATTAATTTTAATGTTTTATCATGAATTTTAAAATTTAAATAATTTAATTTAGCGGCAAATCGAGCTACTCTTAGAACTCTTAAAGGATCTTCTTTAAATGAAGAAGAAACATGTTTTAATATACGATTTTTTATATCTTGTAATCCATTATATGGATCATAAAAATTTCCTAAATTATCTTGCGCAATAGCATTAATAGTAAGATCTCTACGTAATAAATCTTCTTTTAAAGAAATGGTAGGAGTTGCATGATATTTAAATCCTTTATAACCATGTCCATACTTATGTTCAGTTCTAGCTAATGCATATTCTTCATGTGTTTTAGGATGTAAAAAAACAGGAAAATCTTTACCAACTAATTTAAAACCTAATTTAAGCATTGATTTTATATCAGATCCTACAACAACCCAATCTTTATCTTTTACATTTATTTTTAATAAATAATCACGTACAGCTCCACCAACTAAGTATATTTTCAATTTATTACTCCTAAAATTTTTTTTAAAATATAAAAAATTATTATTTATTATAATAAATTTTTTTTTAAACTTTATTAAAATAATTTTATTATTAAAAATAATAAAATATTAATTTTTTAATTTTAATTTCTTTTATAAAGAAAATAATTTAAATTAAAAATTAATATATAATATCATTAAATTATAATTTGAATATTATTTTATGAATTTACTTAATATAGAATTTGGTAACATTGAAACACGTGTTAAAAATGCTATTAATTCCTTAAAAAAAGGGAAAGGAATTTTAATTTTAGACGATAAAAAAAGAGAAAATGAAAGTGATATTGTTTTTTCAGCAGAAAAAATTTCTATAGATAGTATTGCATTTTCTATTAGAAATGGCAGTGGTATTATTTGTTTATGTATTACAGATTTTTTACGTAAAAAATTAAAATTACCTATGATGGTAAAAAAAAATACTAATTTTTATAAAACAGGATTTACTGTTAGTATTGAAGCTGCTAAAGGAATTTCTACTGGAGTATCTGCAAAAGATAGATTTACAACTATAAAAACTGCTATTGCTGATCATGTAGTTCCTACAGATCTACATAAACCAGGACATGTTTTTCCACTAAGAGCTGTAGATGGAGGTCTTTCTAAAAGACAAGGACATACTGAAGCAACAATAGATTTATTGAAAATTGCAAAAATGAAACCTGTTGGTGTATTATGTGAATTAACTAATAAAAATGGAACTATGGCAAATAAATTTGATACTATATCTTTTGCAAAAAAAAATAAAATGATAGTAATTACAATTAATGATATAAAAAAATTTTCTATTGAAAATAGATATTTATAATTGAAATTTATCAATAATAAAACTATCTTTATCGGCGAGAGAGGATTTGAACCTCCGACCCACTGGTCCCAAACCAGTTGCGCTACCAAACTGCGCTACTCGCCGGTAAAAATTTTGGGTGGTTAATGGGAATTGAACCCATGACACCCGGAACCACAATCCAGTGCTCTACCAACTGAGCTATAACCACCACATTAATTGTAAATATGAGAAATTAATAACTTAGTTATTATTTGATAGTGATCAAATTAAGAATTTCTATTTTTAGAAAATAAAACCTTATTTAACTAAATTATAGATATTATCTGTATAATATTACAAATTCATTTCTTAAATGTCTAGTTTTTTTATAAAAATTTTTTAAATCATATATTTAAATAAATATTAATTTATATTAAAAATTTTTATTTAAAAAAATTTTAATAAAAAATATTAATATAATTAATTAAGATCTTTTCATCATATTAAAAAAATCATAATTAGTTTTTGTCATTGACAATTTATTTATTAAAAATTCCATTGCATCTATTTCATTCATAGGATGAATTATCTTTCTTAAAATCCACATTCTTTGTAATTCTTCAGAAGAACTTAATAATTCTTCTTTTCTTGTTCCAGATCTATTATAATCTATAGCAGGAAAAACTCTTTTTTCTGCTATTTTACGTGATAGATGTAATTCCATATTACCAGTTCCTTTAAATTCTTCATAAATAACATCATCCATTTTTGATCCTGTATCAATTAATGCTGTTGCTATAATTGTTAAACTTCCTCCTTCTTCAACATTTCTTGCAGCTCCAAAAAAACGTTTAGGACGATGTAATGCATTTGCATCAACTCCTCCAGTTAAAACTTTACCAGATGCGGGTGCAACAGTATTATATGCTCTTGCTAAACGAGTCATAGAATCTAATAAAATAATAACATCTTTTTTATGTTCTACTAATCTTTTTGCTTTTTCAATAACCATTTCAGAAACTTGAACATGTCTAGAAGGTGGTTCGTCAAAAGTTGATGCTATTACTTCACCTTTTACTAATCGTTGCATTTCAGTTACTTCTTCTGGACGTTCATCAATAAGTAAAACTATCAATACACAATCAGGATGATTATATGCAATACTTTGTGCAATATTTTGCAATAACATAGTTTTTCCGGCTTTTGGGGGGGCTACTATTAATCCTCTTTGTCCTCTTCCTATAGGCGAAGCTAAATCTAACACACGAGCAGTTAAATCTTCTGTAGAACCATTACCTCTTTCCATACTTAATCTAGAATTTGCATGTAATGGTGTTAAATTTTCAAATAAAATTTTACTTCTAGCATTTTCAGGTTTATCAAAATTTACTTGATTAACTTTTAATAATGCAAAATATCTTTCTCCTTCTTTAGGAGGACGAATTTTCCCAGAAATAGTATCTCCTGTACGTAAATTAAAACGTCTAATTTGGCTTGGAGATACATATATATCATCAGGACCTGCTAAATAAGAACTGTCAGAAGAACGTAAAAATCCAAATCCATCTTGTAATATTTCTAATATTCCATCACCAAAAATATCTTCACCACTTTTGGAATGTTGTTTTAATATAGTAAAAATAATATCTTGTTTACGCATTCTAGCTAAATTTTCTAGATGAATATTTTCACCTAAATCTATTAGATCAGATATAGGTTTATTTTTTAATTCGGTAAGATTCATAATGGTGAGGTCTTAACTTTAGTAATTCTTAAATATTTTTTATAAAATTAATTTATAAAATACTTATACTAATAATTTTAAATTAAACAAACATTACGACAACAATATATATTTTTTAAAACTTTATTTTATTATTTATTAATAAAATATTCATAATAATATTTATCTCCTTTAAAATTTTAAACTTCATTTAAAATATTATTTTAAATTTTTATCTAAAAAATTTTTTAATTGTATTTTAGTTATAGAACCAATTATTTTATCAATAACATTCCCATTTTTAAATAATAAAATTGTAGGTATACTACGAATATTATATTTTTCTGTTATATTTTTATAGTTTTCAATATTTAATTTAGTAAAAATAATATTTTTATATTCAAGTGATACACTTTCTAAAATTTTAGAAAAAATTTTACATGGATTACACCATTCAGCCCAGAAATCAACTAAAACTAAATTATTTTTTTTTATTTCTTCTTGAAAATTTTTATCGTTTAAATTTATTATAATATTAGTCTTATATTGCATAAATTTGAGATTCCTATATAAATAAGTATTATTTTTAATAATTCTAATAAATTTGATAAAAAAATTATTTAAATGCAACTTAATTTTTACTATTATATATTAAATATATTTATATTACAAGAAAATAAATAGTGTTTAAAATTAACAAGAATATATACAAAAATAAGTAATATCATTATTATATAATCGATAGTTTGTAAAAATTTAATAATTTGTATCAATTAAAATATAATTGTTAAATTTTAATTTAAATTAAAGTATTACTTAATAAATTTATGGAAAATAAATGAAAAAAAATAATAATTTTTTGTCATCTTTAAATATTTTATCTATTGCTGGAGTAGCTCCATATAAATTAAAACCTAATGAAAAATATATGAATAAAAAACAATTGTTACATTTTAAAAAAATATTAGAATCATGGAAAAATAAAATAAATAAAAAAATTAATAGTACAATTACTTATATTAAAGATGAAACATATAATTTTCCTGATCCAATAGATAGAGCTACGCAAGAAGAAGAATTTAATTTAGAATTACGTAATAGGGATAGAGAAAGAAAATTAATAAAAAAAATTGAAATGACATTAAAAAAATTTAATACTAAAAATTTTGGTTATTGTGATTGTTGTGAAATTGAAATCGGATTAAAAAGATTAGAAGCACAACCTATCGCAAATTTATGTATTGATTGTAAAACTTTAGCAGAAATACGTGCTAAACAAATTGC
>NZ_CP046200.1:259445-260785 GCF_012569525.1 Enterobacteriaceae endosymbiont of Donacia piscatrix
CGATCGGATAAAAAATATTAATTTAAAAATAAACATTTATTAAAATTACAAACTTACTTTTTTCTCAATTAAAATAAAAATTAATGAATATAGAATAATAATAAAAAAAATTAAAATTTTTATAGTAAAAAATAAAGATATTATATATATGCCTAAAAAACTATAACGAAAACCAGATATAATATATTAGGATTTATCTTTAACATTTTTTTCCAAAAGAAAGATAGAAACTTAGTATTATAAAAAAAATCACCTAAAATATGTTAAAGGAGTTAATATAACTGTAGGAATAAAATTAATATCATCAAAATTTTTAGCAAAAATAGCATTTAATAAACCAAATAAAAAAAATAAAATAGATGTTAAAAATATAAAAATTATAAAAAATAACCATTAATATATATGTAAAGATATAAAAAAGTAGAAATAATAGTTAAAATTATATAAATAATTATATTTCTTAAAATATCTCCCCTAATATATTCTAAAATAATAATATTACTAGGTATTGGAGTTATCAATAATTCTTTTATAGAACGATTAAATTTAGCTTTAAATAAAGATGATGCAACATTATAATATGAATTATTAATGATGCTTATCATAATTAATCCAGGTGTAATAAATTGTATATAATTAAAACTAGATATTTTGTTAATATTTATACTAATAAAATTACAAAATACTATAAAATATAACGATATTGTTATAATAAGAAGTATTAAAGTTTGTATCTAAATACGAGTAAATCTATTTATTTTTTTTTATAATAGTGAATAATGCAATTAAATACGGATATATTATTATTGTTATAATTTTTTATAGTTAAAATTTAATTAAAAATAAAATTTATAAATAATTTTTTTAATCTATTGTATTTATTTTTTAGACTAATAACTTGAATATTTTATTTTGTTAATTGTATAAAAATATTATTTAAATTTTGATTTTTAAAACTGAAATTTTTAGTTTACAACTATTAATAATTTTGTATTTATATCTATTAATTTTAAGAAAAATTTTATTTTTACTTATATAATTTAATATAAATATTTCAAATTTTAATTTATTTAATAATTTATTCATAATACAATTTTCTATTAATTTACTATTATTAATGATACCAATATGGGTCACATAAAATTCAGCTTCTTCTAAATAATGAGTTGTTAAAATAACAGTTATTTTTTTTCGTTATTTAATTTTTTTAAAAAATTTCATATATTATAACGTAATTCAATATCAATACCGGAGGTAGGTTCATCTAAAATCTAAAATTAATAATTTAGGATTATGAATTAATGATTAAATAATCATTAAACGTTGTTTAATCCTATTTG
>NZ_CP046200.1:260883-272704 GCF_012569525.1 Enterobacteriaceae endosymbiont of Donacia piscatrix
GTAGTAATTATTTTTAAAGAATTTTGTTTCTTAATTAACCATATCCATCCTGATCCAAAAAATTTTAAAGCTTTTTTTGCAAAAATTTTTTTAAAATTTTCAAAATTTATAAATTCATTTTTTAAAACATTTAAAATAATATTATTAGGTTTTGTATTTTTTTTTAAAATTTTCCAAAAAAAACTATGGTTAGCATGACCACCTGCATTATTACGTAAAAGTATTTTTTGTGATATTGGGATTGGAAAATCATCTAAATTAGATATTAGTTCATTTATTTTAATATCTTCAATATTATTTTCTTTAAGTATTAAATTAGTATTATTAATATAATTTTGATGATGTTTAGTATGATGTATTTCCATGGTTTTTGTATCAAAAAATGGTTCTAAATCAGAATATTTATATAATAATTTTGGTAATTTATAATTCATATAATTAACCTTTCTTAGAAAGAAAAATGATTAATATCAAATATTTTTTTTTTATATTGTATAATAATTTTTTTTGTATCTGGCATAATACCATGCCATAAATAAAAAGCATATGCAGCTTGTTCAATTAACATTCCAATACCATCTGATATATTTTTAACCCCATGGGAAACACACCATTTTAAAAATGGTGTGTTTCCATTTTCATAAAAAAGGTCATAACAAAAAACATTTGGTTTAATTATTGATAAAGGAATATTAGGAATATCTCCTTTCATGCTACTAGAAGTAGCATTAATAATTATATCATAATTAATCTGATTAAATAAATGATTTAATAAATGTTCTATTTTTAAACAATTTATTTTTTTTATATTTTTAAAATATTGAACAATATTTTTAGCATGCTGATAAGTACGATTTACAATTGTAATGTTACAACCAAACTTAATTAATGAATATACTATCCCTTGTGCAGCACCTCCAGCACCTAATAAGAGTATATTACTTTTAGAAGTAATAAAATTTAAATTTTTTAAATCTTTTAATAAACCTATTCCATCTGTATTATCACCTAGAATTTTTTTAGAATTTGTAATTTTAATTGTATTAACAGTTCTAGAATATTTAGCTCTATTTGTTAATATATCACATATTTTATATGCTTCTTTTTTAAAAGGAACAGTAATATTAGCTCCTAAACCTCCATTTTGAAAAAAATTGATAATTGATTGAGAAAAATTGTTTATTGGGACATTTATCTTTATATAATTTTGTAATATTCCTGTTTGTTTTGCAAATAATTTATGTATAACTGGAGATTTACTATGTTTTATAGGATTACCAAATACTGCAAACAATTTCATATTTATCCTTTATAAATAACTAAATTAGTAAAACTATTCTAAATTTCAGAAAATTTTAAATATTCTCCTGTTTTTCATTTAAAATTAAAATATTTTTTTTATATCATAAAAATAATATTCTATTTTTCTAGATATTAAATAAGATTTTATTTCTGAAAATATTTATACTAATAAATATAATCAGTTTAATAAAATAATTATAAATTTTTTTATAAAATTATAAATAAATGATATATTGATACCTTATTTTCTAAAAGATTTCAAAAATTTCTGTTATATTATAAAAATAATTATTTTATAATAAAAAAATTATTATCATGTCTATAATGAAATTATTATATTTTCCTAATAAAAAATTAAGAAAAATAGCAAAATCTGTAAAAAAAATAGATGACAAAATTCAATTATTAGTTAATAATATGCTTAAAACAATGTATTTTTACAATGGTATTGGATTAGCTGCTACACAAATAGGAATAAATAAAAAAATCATAGTTATTGATATAACTGTCAAAAAAGATAATCCTTTAATACTAATTAATCCAACAATTATAACATTTGATAAATCTAAAATTAATAGTAAAGAAGGTTGTCTTTCTGTACCTATTAAACAACAATACTTTATTTTAAGACATAAAAAAATAAAAATTAAAGCTAAAAATTTAATGAATGAAAATATTGAATTAGAAGCAAAATACTTATTATCTTCTTGTATACAACATGAAATAGATCATTTAAATGGAATTTTATTTATTGATTATTTATCAAATTTAAAATATCAAAGAATTTATGATAAAATAAATAAACTTAATAAAAAAATAATACTTATCAAAAAATATAATTATACAAAATGAATAAAAAAAAAATTAAAATAATTTTTATAGGTACTTCAAAATTTGCTGCCTATCATCTAAAAGGTTTAATAAAAAATATTTATACCATATCTTGTATTATTACAAAACCAGATACTTATGCTAATAGAGGATGTAAATTAACTTTTAACCCTATAAAAAAATTAGCTTTAAAATATAAAATTAATATTTTACAACCAAAATCTTTAAATTCTGTATCTTTAATTAAAGAAATTAAAAATTATAAATGTGATATTATTATTGTTGTAGATTATGGATTACTAATTCCTAATATAATATTAAATATCCCTAAATTATTTTGTATGAATGTACATGCTTCATTATTACCTAGATGGAGAGGTTCAGCGCCAATACAAAGAGCATTATTAGCTAATGATTTAAAAACAGGTATCAGTATCATAAAAATGAATGATTTTTTAGATCAAGGAGATATTATTTATCAAATAGAATATAATATTTTATTATATGATACATATGGATCATTATATAAAAAATTAGCAATATTAGGATTACAAGGATTGTTGTTTGTTTTAAATAAAATTTCAAAAGGTATACAAATAAAATTTAAATCTCAAAATATTAATATAATAAAACCTACATATGCAAAAAAAATATTAAAAAAAGAATGTAAATTAAACTGGTTATTATCAGCTAAAAAATTAGAATGTATGATTCGTGCATTTAATCCTCGTCCAGGAACTTTTTTTTTTATAAAAGACAAAAGATTTAAAGTATGGCAAGCAGAAGTTATTACTAATTTTAATAGTAATTATATTAGTAAAAAACCTGGAACAATTTTATCAATAAATAAATATGGTATACAAATAAATACTATAAGTGGAATTTTAAATATTCAAATAATTCAACCTAATGGTAAAAAACAAATGAATATTCAAAATTTTTTAAATTTTAATCAATATAAAAATCTTTTTATAAAAAATAATATAATTACTTAATTTTTTTATTTTTTATAATTATTTTTCTTCCTATTAATTCTATATAAGCCATAGGTGCTTTGTCTCCATTACGAAAACCACATTTAACAATACGTGTGTAACCACCTAATGTATTTTTAAACTGAGGAACAATAACTTTAAAAAGTTTATTAATATTATTTTTATTATTTAATTTAGAACGTATTAGTCTACGACTAGCAATATTATTTTTTTTTGCAATAGTAATAATTGGTTCTATTATCTTTCTAATTTCTTTTGCTTTAGTTAAAGTTGTTTTAATAATTTCATAACAAATTAATGAATTAGTCATATTATATAACATTGCAAATCGATGAGCACTATTTCTATTTAAGTAACGACTTATTTTACGATGACGCATATTTTTATCCAATTAAATTAATTAATTATTTATTATTTTTATTATTATTTGGTGGCCAATTATCTAATCTCATTCCTAATGATAACCCTCTGGAAGCTAGTATATCCTTGATTTCTGTTAAAGATTTTTTACCTAAATTTGGAGTTTTTAGTAATTCTACTTCTGTTTTTTGTACTAAATCCCCAATTAAATGAATAAATTCAGTTTTTAAGCAATTTGCAGAACGAACTGTTAATTCTAAATCATCTACTGAACGCAATAAAATAGGATCAAATTTAGGTTTTTCTTCTTTTATTTCTTTTTCTTTTTTAATATCTTCTAAATTTACAAATGATTCTAATTGTTTAACTAAAATTGTAGCTGCTTTTCTAATGGCTTGTTCAGGATCAATAGTTCCATTTGTTTCTATTTCTATTATTAACTTATCTAAATCTGTTCTTTGTTTTACTCTTGCTGATTCGACATTATATACTATTCTTTTAATAGGACTAAAAGATGCATCTAATAATAATCTACCTATTTTAGAATTACTTTTAATATTATCTTTTATTCTTGTATGAGCTGCTATATATCCTCTACCTAATTCTATTTTCATAGTTATATTAATAGATGTATTTATATTAGTAATATGACAAATAATATGATCTTGATTAACAATTTTAATATCACTTCCATGATCAATATCAGATGCTTTAACTGCACCAATACCTTTTTTATTTAAGGTTAAAATTATTTTTTTTTTGTTATTTTCTGTTTTTATAGCTAATTGTTTTAAATTTAATAATATTTCAATAATATCTTCTTTAATACCTTCTTTAGTACTATATTCATGTAATATTCCTTCTATTTCTACTTCTGTAATTGCATATCCTGGCATAGAAGATAATAGAATACGTCTTAATGCATTTCCTAATGTATGACCAAAACCACGTTCTAAAGGTTCTAAAATAACTCTTACAGTAGATTTATTAATATGTTCTATATCTACTAATTTAGGTTTAAAAAATTCTGTTACGGAATTTTGATCCATTTATATACTCTCTTATTAAAATTTATTTTGAATATAATTCGATAATTAAATGTTCATTAATATCTGCAGGTAAATCAGAACGTTCAGGAAGACGTTTAAAAATTCCTTCCATTTTTTTACTATTAATTTCTAACCAATTAGATTTTTCTTTTTGAGAATATAAATCGATTGATGCATTAATTCTTAATTGTTTTTTGGATTTTTCACGTATAGAAATTTTATCATTTACAGATACTTGATAAGAAGCTATATTAACAATATTATTATTAATTTTCACAGATTTATGAGAAATTAACTGTCTAGCTTCAGCTCTTGTTACTCCAAAACCCATTCTATAAACAATATTATCTAATCTTTTTTCTAGTAAACATAGTAAATTAAATCCGGTATTTCCTTTCATTCGTGATGCTTTTTTATAATAATTATGAAATTGACGTTCTAATATACCATATAATCTACGTAATTTTTGTTTTTCTCTTAATTGTATCCCATAATCAGATAATCTATTTTTTTTAAAACCATGTTGTCCTGGAACTTGTTCTAATTTACATTTAGTATCAATAGAACGTGCATTAGATTTTAAAAATAAATCAGTTCCTTCTCTTCTGCATAATTTTAATTTTGGTCCTAAATATTTAGCCATTATATTATCCCATAATTAATTTTAAAATATTTTAAAATAATAAATATTTATACTCTTCTTTTTTTTGGTGGTCTACATCCATTATGTGGTATAGGTGTAACATCTATAATGTTTGTAATTTTAAAACCAGCATTATTTAATGCTCTAATAGTAGATTCTCTTCCAGGACCAGGACCTTTTACTATAATTTCTAAATTTTTAATACCATAATTTTTAACAATTTCAGCACATTTTTCTGCGGCTACTTGTGCTGCAAAAGGAGTAGATTTTCGAGATCCCCTGAAACCAGATCCTCCAGCTGTAGCACATCCTAAAGAATTACCTTGTCTATCTGTAATTGTAACAATAGTATTATTAAAAGAAGCATGTATATGTGCTATACCATCTAATATTTTTTTTTTAAAATTTTTTTTTAAGTTTAAAGATTTTTTTTTCATTATATATACCTATTAAAATTTTATTTTTTAGAATATCTATGTAATTTTTTTCTAGTACGTGCATTAGTTTTAGTACGTTGTCCTCTAACAGGTAATCCTTTTTTATGACGTAATCCTCTATAACAACCTAAATCAACTAATCTTTTAATATTTAAATTAATACTTCTTTTTAAATCTCCTTCTATTTTAAATTTAGATATAGCATTTCTTAATAAATCTATTTTTTTTTCGGTAAGTGTATTAATTTTAATATCTTGAGAAAGATCAGTTATTTTACATATATAAATAGCATTAGATGTACCGATGCCATAAATATATTTTAAAGCTATTATTAAACGTTTATTATCAGGAATATTAACTCCAGCTATACGAATCATTTCATATCCTCTATTTTATATTATAAATATATAAATAAAATTAATTTATTTATCCTTGACGTTGTTTATGTTTAGGATCTGTTTTACAATAAACGTATATCATTTTTTTTCTACGAATAATTTTACAATTACGACATATTTTTTTAATTGAAGTACGAACTTTCATTTTATTATAACTCTAAAATATTATTTTATAATTTTTACTAAATCAATTTTTTAAATTTATTTTTTTAAGTATAGATTCATACTGGGTTGACATAATTAATGTTTGAATTTGTGTAATAAAATCTATAATTACAACTATTACTATAAGTAATGATGTACCACTAAAATAAAATGGAATAGTAATAATATTACGCAAAAATTCAGGAATAAGACATATAAATGTAATGTATAAACTTCCAGTAAATGTTAATCGCATAAGTATTTTTTTTATATATTTAGCTGTTTGTTCCCCTGGACGAATGCCAGGAATATAAGCTCCTGATTTTTTTAAATTATCTGAAGTTTCTTTAGGATTAAAAACTAAAAGAGTATAAAAAAAACAAAAAAATATGATAGCTAATATATATAATATTATATAAATCGGTTGCCTAGGTTGTAAAGATATAGAAATTTTTTTTACCCAATTATAGTGAATAATATTACTAAACCATGTAAATATTGTAGAAATAAATAAAATAATACTAGAAGAAAATATTGCCGGGATTACTCCAGACATATTAATTTTTAACGGTAAATGAGTATTTTGTTGTGTATTATACATTTGTCTTCCATAATATTTTCTAGCATATTGTACTATTATTTTCCTTTGTCCTTTTTCTATAAAAATAATAAATAAAGTAATAAAAAATATAAATAATAGTAATACAAAAATAGTAAAAAAATTTAAAATTCCTAATTTTATTTGCAAAATGATTTGATTTACTGTAGAAGGTAAAGCAGCTAATATTCCAATTACTATAATAGTAGAAACTCCATTACCAATTCCTCTTTTTGTAATTTGTCTACCTAACCACATTAAAAATGTGGTACCGGTAATTAAACTTAAAATAGAAATTATATAAAAATAAATATCCGGATGTATAATTAAATTTTTCATTCCTGGAATATGAGATAATCCAAAAGTTATTCCAATTGCTTGAATTATAGATAGAATTAATGTACTATATTTAGTATATTTATTAATTTTTTTTTTACCATCATCACCTTTCTTTTTTAAAGATATAAAAAAAGGATGAACTGATGTTAAAATTTGTATTATAATAGATGCAGAGATATAAGGCATAATTCCTAAAGCAAAAATTGAAGCTCTACTTAAAGCACCTCCAGAAAACATATTAAACATGTCAATAATATTACCATGTTGTTTAAGAATTAATGAATGTAAAACACTAGTATTAATTCCTGGAATTGGTATAAATGAACCTATTCGAAAAATAATTATAGAACTTATAAAAAAAATAAATCTTTTTTTTAATTCAATAAAACCATTTTTAGTACTTTGAAAATTTATTTGATTAAATGATTTAATCATTTATTTTTTATTCCTCAACTATTCCACCTAATTTTTTAATAATTATTTTTACATTTTTTGTACAATTTAATTTAATAATTTTTTTAGGATTATTTATATTTCCTTTATTAATAATTTTAACAAATTTAATTTTTTTACTAATTATTTTAGAAGATTTTAAAATATTTAAATCAATATAATTTCCATTTATTTTATTTAAATCACTTAATCTAATTTCTTTAAAAAATTTTTTTTTTTTTGATTTAAAACCAAATTTAGGTAATCTTCTATGTAATGGACTTTGTCCACCTTCAAATGATTTATTAATATTATAACCAGAACGAGATTTTTGTCCTTTGTGACCTCTGCCACTAGTTTTTCCTTTACCAGAACCTATTCCTCTTCCTAATCTTTTTTTATTATTTTTAATTTTGGAAAATAAATTATTTAAATACATATTAATATGTAACCTTAATCATATAAGAAATTTTTTTAATCATACCTAATATACTAGGTGTATTATTTTTAATAATAGTATGTCTAATATGTTTTAATCCTAAACTAATTAAAATTGCTTTATGTTTAGGCAATCTACCTATCGAACTTTTTATTTGTGTAATTTTAATTGTTTTTAACACTTTTTAGATTCCTTTTTATTTCTTCTATAGTTTTATTTCTTTTAGCTGCAATCATTTTTAATGAATGTATGTTAGATAAACCTTTAATAGTTGCTTTTACAATATTTATTGGATTAGTAGATCCATATGCTTTAGCTAAAACATTATAAATTCCTACAACTTCTAGTACTGCTCTCATAGCACCCCCAGCTATAATACCTGTTCCTTCAGATGCAGGTTGTATAAAAACAAATGAACCAGTATGATATCCATTAATAGGATATTGTATTGTATTATTTTTTATAAAAATATTAATCATATTTTTTTTAGCTTTTTCCATTGCTTTTTGTATTGCACTAGGTACTTCTTTTGCTTTTCCATATCCAAAACCTATTCTTCCTTTTCCATTACCTACAACTGTTAATGCTGTAAAAGAAAAAATACGTCCCCCTTTTACAGTTTTAGATACTCTATTAACAGTAATTAATTTTTCTTTTAACTCATTATTTTGATTTTTATTCTCATAAATATTCATAAACATTTTTCTTTTAAAAATTAATTAAAAATTTAAACCTGTATTACGTGCAGAATTTGCTAACGCTTTGACACGTCCGTGATATTTAAACCCAGATCGATCAAATGATACACTTAAAATACCTTTTTTAATAGATCTTTCCGCTATTTTAGTTCCTACTAAAGTAGCAGCTTGAATATTACCAGTATATTTTAATTTTTCTTTAATTTTTTTTTCTAATGTTGAAGCTGTTATTAAAATTTTATTATTTCTAGAAATTATTTGTGCATATATATGACGTAAAGTTCGATGTATTGATAAACGTATATGTTTAAATTTTTGCAAATTTTTACGAAATTTAGTAGCTCTACGTATACGAGCAATTTTTTTTATATTCATAATTCTATTTTAAAAACCTTATCTTAAATATTATTTTTTTTTAGTTTCTTTTATTTTTATTATTTCATTACTATAACGAATACCTTTTCCTTTATATGGTTCAGGAGGACGATAAGATCTTATATCTGCTGCTACTTGACCTAATAATTGTTTATTTATTCCTCTTAAAATGATTTCATTTTGATTTAAACATTCTCCAATTATACCATTAGGTATGGTATAAAATATTGTATGTGAAAATCCTATCATTAAATGTAATATATTATTTTTAATAGAAAATTTATAACCTATTCCGAATAATATTAATTTTTTTTGAAAACCTTTAGTAATTCCAATAATCATTGAATTTACTAAAGAACGAACTGTTCCAGCTTTTGCCCATCCATTTTTACATTCTATTTTTGGTTTAAATAATATTTTATTATTACTTATAATAATAGTAACATCTTTACTAAAAGTATTTTTTAATACTTTATTATTATTTGATACACAAATCATCTGTTTATTAACAATAATTTTTATATTATCTGGGATAATAATTAATTTTTTTGCTATTCTAGACATTAATTAATGTACCTCTTTTTTTTTAAGAAACATAACATATAATTTCCCCACCTAATCCATAACTTCTCGCATGATAATCAGTCATTAATCCTTTAGATGTCGAAATGATAGCAATACCTAAACCAGCTATTACTTTGGGTAAAAATTTTTTTTTTTTATAAATTCTTAATCCAGGTTTACTAATACAATGTATTTTTTCTATTACACCTTTTCCTTTAAAGTACTTTAAATAAATTTCTAATAAAATATTATTATTTTTAATAATGTTAAAATTTTTTATATATCCTTCTTTTTTTAAAATTTCAGCAATAGAATTTTTAAATTTTGAATATTGCATAATAATTTTAGATTTATGTGATTTTTGTCCATTACGTATTCGTGTAAACATATCTGCAATTGGATTTTCTATACTCATATTAAAATTATCCTATATTATTTTATAACATTATAAAACTTTACCAACTAGATTTTTTTAATCCTGGAATATCTCCTTTCATTGCAGCTTCTCTTAATTTAATTCTACTTAATCCAAATTTTCTTAAAAATGCATGTGGACGACCAGTTATTTTACACCTATTTCTTTGTCTTGATAAACTAGAATCTCTTGGTAAAGATTGTAATTTAAAAATAGCATCTAAACGAGATTTATCAGATGTATTTATATTAGAAATAATTTTTTTTAATTTTTTCCTTTTTAAAAAAAATTTTTTTCCCAATTTTATACGTTTTAATTCACGTGCTTTAATAGATTCTTTTGTCATATTGAAACCTTAATTTATAATTTAAATGGAAAATTAAATGCTTTAAATAACGCATAACTTTCTTTATTTGAAATTTTATTAGTAGTTATTGCAATATCTAAACCTCTAATATGATCTATTTTATCAAAATTAATTTCTGGGAAAATGATTTGTTCTTTTATACCAATATTATAATTACCATTTTTATCAAAAGATTTTTTAGATAAACCTCTAAAATCTCTAATTCTGGGGAGAACTATTAACAATAAACGATCAAAAAAAAACCACATTTTTTTTTTTCTTAAAGTAACTTTACATCCTATGGGATATCCTTTTCTTATTTTAAAACTAGCTATAGATTTACGTGATTTAGTTATTATAGGTTTTTGGCCACTAATAAGTGTTAAATCATTAACAGCATTATCAAGATGTTTTTTATCAAGAAGAGCTTTGCCTACTCCCATATTTAAAGTAATTTTTTTTATACAAGGAACTTGCATAACAGAAGTATATTTAAATTCTGACATTAATTTTTTTATTATTTTTTTTTTATAAAAATTATATAATTTTAACATTTAATATTATCTTTAATTTATTTTAAATTTTTTTTGTTAGATTTAAAAAATCTTTTTTTAATTCCTTTTTCATATTTAATTCTTATTTTATCTGCTTTATTTGTTTCATTATTAAAAATTGCTATATTAGAAATATGAATTGCAGCTTCTTTTTCTATAATTCCTCCTGTATGTGATATTGTAGGATTAGGTTTACTATGTTTTTTTATAATATTTATGCCTTTTACTACTACAAATTTTTTTTTTATAAAATACTTAATTAAACCTTTTTTCCCTTTATCTTTACCTGTTAAAATAATTACTTCATCATTACAGTGTAATTTATTTTTCATATATTTAAATCTCATTAATTTAAATAACTTCCGGAGCTAATGAAATAATTTTCATAAATTTTTCATTTCTTAATTCTCTAGTAATTGGTCCAAAAATTCTTGTACCAATTAATTGTTCATTAGTATCATTTAATAACACACATGAATTGTGATCAAAACGTATTATAGAACCATCAAAACGTCTTATTCCTTTTTTAGTTCTAACAATTATTGCTTTTAATACATCGCCTTTTTTTACTTTTCCTCTAGGGATTGCATTTTTAACAGTAACTTTAATAATATCTCCAATATTAGCATAACGACGTCGTGAACCACCTAATACTTTAATACACATAACATTTTTAGCACCAGAATTATCTGCAATATTTAATATTGTATGTTCTTGTATCATATGTTTTTTGTCTCTTTTTTATTGTAGATAATTTTATAAAATTATCATAATATAATATGTATAAATTTTTTTATAAAAAATTTTTCTAAATAAAAATTTATAATTAAATTATTGATTTTTTTATAATTTTAACTAAAATCCAGGATTTTGTTTTAGATAATGGTCGAGATTCTTTAATC
>NZ_CP046200.1:272802-282078 GCF_012569525.1 Enterobacteriaceae endosymbiont of Donacia piscatrix
CTCTACTAAGTCTCCAATATTACATATATTTTTTTCATCATGTACATGTAATTTTGTGGTTCGATTGATATATTTACCATATATAGGATGTTTTATTAATCTATTGATATGAACAACAATAGATTTTTGCATTTTATTACTCACAACTTTACCTTTTAAGGTTTTTACTTTTTTGTGCATAGATTTATAATCCTTTTTTTTTTCTTTGTGATAAAATTAATTTTATTCTTGCAATATTTTTTTTTGATTTTTTTAATAAATGGGTATTTTTTAAACTTTTTGATGCTAACTGAATTTTTAAATTAAATTGTTCTCTAGATAAACTTAATAATTCTTTTTCTAATTCTTTATTTTTTTGTTTTAACAAATAACTCATTTTCATATAGTATACATTTTATTTTTTTAAAAAAATTGTTTGAACAGATAATTTTGCTGCACCTAATTTTAAAGCTTTACGAGCAATTTCTTCTGAAATACCATCAATTTCATATAAAATTCTTCCTGGTTGAACTAAAGCTACCCAATATTCAACATTACCTTTACCTTTTCCCATTCTAACTTCTAAAGGTTTTTTTGTAATAGGTTTATCTGGGAAAATTCTAATCCATATTTTTCCCTGTCTTTTCATAGAATGACTAATAGCTCTTCTTGCTGATTCTATTTGTTTAGATGTAATTCTTCCTCTTTTTATAGCTTTTAAAGCATAAATACCAAAATGTATATTCATACCTATGACAACTCCGCGATTTCTTCCTTTTTGCATTTTCCTAAATTTTGTATTTTTTGGTTGTAACATTATATTAATCTCCTTTTTTATTTTCTTCCTTTGTTTTTTTGTATTTTATAAGTATGATGTGTAATACTTTTTGTAAGAGTTATTTTTTTTTTAAAATTATTTTTTAATATTTCTCCTTTAAAAATCCAAACTTTTACCCCTATTATACCATAAGTAGTATGTGCTTCTGATAAACTAAAATCAATATCTGCTCTTAAAGTATGTAATGGAACTCTACCTTCTCTATACCATTCTGTACGTGCAATTTCTGTTCCTCCTAAACGACCACTAATTTCTACTTTTACACCTTTTGCACCTAATCTCATAGAATTTTGTACTGCTCTTTTCATTACTCTTCGAAACATAACTCTTTTTTCTAATTGTGCAGATATAATATCAGCTACTAGTTTTGCTTCAAGTTCTGGTTTTCTAACTTCTGTTATATTTACTTGTGCAGGTACTTTTGTAATTTTAGATATCATTTTTCTAAGTTTTTCTACATCTTCTCCTTTTTTTCCTATAACTATTCCAGGACGTGCTGTATAAATATTTACTCTGATACTTTTAGATGGTCTTTCTATTATGATTTTAGAAACAGATGCTTTTACTAATTTTTTTTTTAAAAATTTTCTTACTTGAAAATCATTATATAAATAATTAGCATAATTTCTTTTATTAGCAAACCAAATAGAATTCCATATTTTTGTTATTCCTAATCTTAAACCATTAGGATGTGTTTTTTGACCCATTTATATTTTTCTCCAATTATAGATTATTTGTTAAAACAATAGTAATATGACTTGTGTATTTTAAAATTTTATCTGAACGACCTTTAGCTCTAGGAATAATACGTTTCATGTTTGTACCTAAATCTATATATATTTTTTTTATAAATAAATCATCTATATCTAATCCATAATTATGTTCAGCATTAGATATAGCTGAATTTAATGTTTTTTTTATTAAAACAGCAGATTTTTTATTTGAAAAATTTAAAATATCTAAAGCTTTAGATATTTTTTCATTTCTAATAAGATTAGCTATAATTCTTAATTTTTGTGCAGAAGAGGGAGCATATTTATATTTTGACAAAATTTCCATTTTTTTATACTCATTTTATGAATAAAATATGTATTTTATTTTTTTAAAGTTTTTTTTATTTTTTTATCAGCCGTATGTCCTCTATACGTTCTTGTCGGAGAAAATTCTCCTAATTTATGGCCAACCATTTCATTAGTAATATATATTGGAATATGCTGACGACCATTATGTACAGTTATAGTTAATCCAATCATATTTGGAAAAATAGTAGAACGTCTAGACCATGTTTTTAATGGTTTTTTATCTTTATTTATTATTGCTTTTTCAATTTTTTTAAATAAATGCTGATCTATAAAAGGACCTTTTTTTAATGAACGAGACATTATTTATTACCTTTTTTATATTAAATATTGCGATGTTTTATAATATATTTTTCTGTTCTTTTATTTTTTCTGGTTTTTTTACCTTTTGTTTTAATACCCCAAGGTGTAACAGGATGTTTACCAAAATTTTTACCTTCTCCCCCCCCATGAGGATGATCTATTGGATTCATTGCAGTTCCTCTAACTGTAGGTCTTATTCCTTTCCAACGTTTTGCTCCAGCTTTTCCAAAAGATTTTAACATATGTTCATTATTACTAATTTCACCTAATGTAGCTCGACAATTAGATTTAACTTTACGAATTTCTCCAGATTTTAATCTTAAAATTATATAAGATTTTTCTTTTGCTATTAATTGTACATATGTACCAGCTGCTCTAGCTATTTGTCCACCCTTTCCAGGTTTCATTTCTACATTATGTAATGTAGAACCAACTGGAATATTTCCCATAGGTAAAGTATTACCAATTTTAATATTAATATTTTTGCCTGATTCTACTGTATCACCAATTTTTAAATTTTTTGGAGATAAAATATATGTTCTTACTCCATCTTTATATTTAATTAAAGCAATATTAGCAGAACGGTTTGGATCGTATTCTATACGTTCTACTATAGCTGGAATATTATCTTTATTTCTTTTAAAATCTATGATGCGATATAATTTTTTATGTCCCCCACCAATATGACGAGTTGTAATTCTGCCATTATTATTTCTTCCACCTGATTTATGTTTTTTTTCTAATTTAGGGTAAAATGGTTTACCTTTATATAAGAAATTATTAACTACTTTAATCATATGTCGTCTACCAGGAGATGTAGATTTATATTTTTTAATTATCATATGTTTAAATTTAATCCTTAGAAATTATTTTTCACATTAAAATTAATTTTTTGATTTTTTTCTAACATTATATATGCTTTTTTCCAATTTTTTTTTTTAAAAATATATTTTTTATTTTTTTTAATTTTTCCTTTAACAATTAAAGTATTAATATTTTTTATTTTTACATTAAACATTTTTTGTATTACTTTTTTAATATCTATTTTATTTGCTTTTTTTAAAACTTTAATAATTATTATATTTGATTTTTCTGTAATAAAAGAAGCTTTTTCTGATGCATGTGGTCCTTTAATAATTTTAAAATCAGATTCTTTTAAATTCATTTTAAAATCTCTTCTATATGTTTAATAGCATTTACAGTTATAATTGTCTTATGAGAATTAATTAAATCAATAGGATTTATATTAATTGAATTTATAATTTTAATATTATATATATTACGAGATGCTAAAAATAAATTTTGATTAATCAATGTTGTAATAATCATTATTTTTCTTGATAAATATTTTTTTAATTTTGTAACTAAAATTTTAGTTTTTGGTTCATTTATAATAAATTCTTTTACTAAAATTATTCTGTTTTCTTTAATTAATTTTGAAAAAATACTTTTTAATGCATTACGAAACATTTTTTTATTAATTTTTTTATTATAAATTTTATTTTTAGCTGCAAAAGTTACACCTCCAGAACGCCAAATAGGACTTTTTACCGATCCTGCTCGCGCTTTTCCTGTACCTTTTTGTTTCCATGGTTTTTTATTAGATCCTTTAACTTCTCCTTTTGTTTTTTGTGATTTAGTACCTTGTCTACCTATTGTTCTATATGATTCTACAACTTGATGTATTAACGTTTTGTTATAATTCCTATTAAAAATAATACTTGAAACTATAACTTTTTCTTTTGTATCTTCTGTTATAATTTCCATTTTAATCCTGAAATTAATATATTTTATTATTTAGTAAAATTTTTTATTGCTGGTTTTACAATTACATTACTACCGGTATAACCGGGTGTAGCTCCTTTTATAAGTAATAAATTTTTAATAAAATCTAATTTTATAATATGTAAATTTTGTATAGTAATTTTTTTATTACCTAATTGGCCAGCCATTTTTTTTCCCTTAAATACTTTACCTGGAGTTTGATTTTGACCAATAGATCCAGGAGCTCTATGTGAAAGAGAATTTCCATGACTAGAATCTTGAGTTTTAAAATTCCATCTTTTTACAGTACCTGAAAATCCCTTTCCTTTAGATATACCAGTAACATCTACTTTAACTATTTGTTTAAAAATATCAATGTTTATTTTTTGACCTACATGAAATTTATTTATATTATAATCTTGAATGCGATATTCCCATAAAATAGAGCCAGCTTCAGTTTTTGCTTTTAAAAAATGTCCTATTTCGGATTTATTAGTATGATTATTTTTTTTAAAACCTGTAGTCATTTGAATAGCATTATATCCATCATGTAAAATAGTTTTAATTTGAGTTACACGTATATTTTTAAATTGAATAACAGTTATTGGAATAGATGTACCTTTTTCAGTAAAAATTCTAGTCATACCCATTTTTTTACCTATTAATCCAATCATATATTATATACTCCAATATTGTTGTTTTAATATATTTTATTATTTTAATATATTTTATTAACCTAAACTAATTTGTACATCAACTCCAGCTGCTAAATCTAATCTCATTAATGCATCTACAGTTTTTTCTGTTGGTTTTATAATATCAACTAAACGTTTATGAGTGCGAATTTCATATTGATCTCTAGCATCTTTATCTACATGAGGAGAAATCAATATTGTAAATTTTTCTTTGCGAGTAGGTAAAGGTATAGGACCACGAACTTGAGCACCAGTACGTTTAGCAGTTTCAACGATTTCCGCTGTTGATTGATCAATTAAACGATGATCAAAAGCTTTAAGACGAATACGGATCCTTTGGTTCTGCATTAGACCAGAATCTCCTATTTTAAAAATTAAAATAATTTTCTACAAGAAATATATATACTAATAGAAATTATTGTGATTTTATTAAATAAATAATTGTATTATTATGACTTATAAAGTATAAATAAAGCAATATTTTTCATTTATAAAATAAAAAAAACTATTTTAAATGAAATTTTATTTAAATATGATTTAAAATTTAATTATTATACAATATAATATTTTCTATAAAAATTTATACATCTAACGTATAGAAAGAATTAATAATATGACACTATTAGCTTTTGATTATGGAACTAAAAATATAGGTGTTGCAGTAGGTCAAAGTTTTATACGTATAGCACATACATTAAAAGTAATTAAAAATAAAAAATCTGGTGCTATTAATTGGATTAAATTTAGTAATTTATTTAATCAGTGGGAACCAAAAAAAATTATAATTGGATTACCACTACAAATGGATGGTAGTCAACAACATATTACTATATTAGTTAAAAAATTTGCTTTTCATATAAAAAAAAAATTTAATATTAATAATATTGAATTTCATGATGAACGATTAAGTACAGTTGAAGCTAAAAATATTTTATTTACTACAGGAGGATGGAAAAAATTAAAAAATAGTGATATAAATTCTTTGTCAGCATCTATTATTTTACAAAGTTGGTTTGAGAATAATAAATAAAATTTATTTATAAATATATTTTGTGTTTTTGAGGTTTTTATGGTTAAAATTATATGTTTATGTAAACATTTAATGGAATTTATAATATTATTTTTTTTATTAAGATTATGGATTTATTATTCTATAAATAATTACTATAATACTTTTATAAAATTTGTTATAACATTAACAGACATATTTTTAAAATATGTTAAAAAAATTTTACCTATAACATATGATAAAACATCATCCATGATGATAATTTTATTTTTTTTATTTTTTAAATATCCAATATTGATATTATTACAACATGGAAATTTATTTAATTATAGTATAATTATTTATATATTTATTAGTATATTGACTCTACTTAAAATTACTGGTTTTTTATTATTTTATATAATTACTATATATTTAATATTAAATTATATTAATTTAAGATTTTCAAATCTTAACGAAATTTTAGAAATATTTATAAATCAAATTTATTTTTTTATAAAAAAAATATGTCCTAATATTTATTATTTAAATATTTTTTTGTTTATTATCAATATAATAATATATTTATTAAATAATTTATTAATGAATTTATTTCCTCAATTTTGGTTTTTAATTTAAAATATGATAAATTTTAATGAAAATTATAGTTTATATATTCATATTCCTTGGTGTTTGAAAAAATGTCCTTATTGCGATTTTTTTTCTAAAATTTTAATGAAAAAAAATAAAAAAATACAGTTTCAATATATAAAAAGTTTATTATTAGATTTAGAAAATACTTTATCTTTTTTTAAAAGAAAAATTTATGTTCAAAGTATTTTTTTTGGCGGAGGTACACCTAGTTTAATATATGAAAAATATATATCATTTCTTTTAAAAGAAATAAGACAAAAAGTTTATGTATCTGAATTAGCTGAAATTACTATTGAAATAAATCCAAGTTCTATTTCTAAAAATAAAATTTTGAATTATATAAATAGTGGTATTAATCGTTTTTCTATTGGAGTACAAAGTTTTAATAATAAAAATTTAAAAATTTTAGGTAGATTGCATTCTTCAGAAGAAGCTATTAATGCTATTTACATTTTAAAAGAAAACGATATTTCTAATATTAATATAGATATAATGTATGGTATACCAGGACAGTCATTAAACGATTCATATCAAGATTTATGTAAAGCTATTTTTTTTAAACCTAATCATATTTCTTGGTATCAGCTTACTATTGAAAAAAATACTATTTTTGAAAAATATAAACCAAAAAATTTATTAAATGATGATATTCTCTGGAAAATGTTTTTACAAGGAAAAAAAATTTTATTTAAAAATAAATATTTTCAATATGAAATTTCTTCTTTTATAAGAAATTATAAATATAGATGTAAACATAATTTAAATTATTGGTATTTTGGTAATTATTTAGGTATTGGTTGTAATGCACATAGTAAAATTACTTTATTTAATCATAAAATTATTAGAATTATTAAAAATAATAATATTAAACAATATATAAATGGAAATTTTATTTTTTCTATAAATACCCTTTTATATCAAGATAAAATATTTGAATTTTTTTTAAATCGCTTTAGATTATATAAAAAAATTTATAAAAAAGAATTCGTAAAATTAACAGGTATAAAAATAATAAACATTACATATTTAATTAATAAAGCATTAAAATTAAACTATTTAAAAGAAGATAATAATTTTTGGTATATAACAAATAAAGGTCATTTATATTTAAATGATTTATTAGAAATATTTATTTAAATAATTTGATTTTTTTATATTCTATGTGATAAATAATTTTATTTTCTTTTTTTGCTTTATTAAAAAAATTAGTATTTAATGAGATTAAATCAAAATTTTCATATATGTTTTTATAACAATTAGATTTTTTAAAAAAAAAACAGCTTTTATTTAAATCTTCTATATTAGAAATAATATCTTTTTTGTAATTATTACAATCAGTAACTATGTATAATATACCATTATCAGTTAATTTAGAATAAATAATTTTTAGAAAATTTTTTTTTAATAATCTTCTTTTTTGATGCTTAACTTTTGGCCATGGATCAGGAAAAAATAATTGAATTATTTTAATTGAACAATTTGGTATCATATTTTTTAATACAAAAAAAACATCATAATAAATTAATTTTAAATTTTTAATTTTATATTTAATAATTTTTTTTAAACATTTAATGATTCCTGGTAAATATACTTCTATACCAATAAAATTATATTTAATATTGTTCATAACAATATTAATAATATTATTATCTATACCAAAACCAATATCAATCACTATTGGTAATTGATTATTAAATATTTTATTAAAATTTATTAATTTATTTTTATAATTAATATTAAAAAAATTAAAATATTTATTAAAAAATATTTGTTTAGATTTTTTTAATTTTCTAAAACGACAACTAAAACTCTTAATATAAAAATTCATATTTTATATAGGTATTAATTATTAATTAATATATTATCATATGATGATATTTAAAATGTAAAGAAAAATTTATGGCAAAAAAAATTTTTTGTATTTATTTTAAAAATAAATTAGAACAGTTAAATAAAAAAGTATATCCTGGTAGTATAGGAGATATTATATATAATAACATATCAAAAAATGCTTGGAAAAAATGGATAATACATCAAACTAAAATTATTAATGAAAAAAAATTAAACATGGTAAATAAAAAACATATTTCCTTTCTTAAAAAAGAAATGATTAATTTTTTATTTTTAAATAAATCCTAATTTTTAATTTTTTTATGGAGCTAAGCGGAATCGAACCGCTGACCCTCTGCGTGCAAAGCAGATGCTCTACCGTCTGAGCTATAGCCCCTTTTGTTTTGTCATATTTATAATGTTAGGCTTGAGTGGCTTTGAACCACCGACCTCACCCTTATCAGGGGTGTGCTCTAACCAGCTGAGCTACAAGCCTGTATATAAATAAATATATTATATATTATAATTAATTCATATTTATAAATAAAAGTCAATTAAAATATATTTTTTCTCTAAAATATTAGCATTAATTTAAAAAAATTAACACAAAATTTTTTTAGGAGTTAATAACTAAAATGTTTTTTTATCAAAGTTATATTTTTTTTTTAATATTATTTTTATTTATGATAATCTTTTTTTTATATAAAAAAAATCAAAAAAAAAATAAAAATTTAAATAAAATAATAAAAGAAAATAAAAAATTAGAATTTAAATTAATAAAGAAAATTGAACAAATAGAATATTTACAAAAATTTAAAGTTAAAAATAAAAATTTAAACAAAACAATTGTAAATAAATCAGAAGTAATTTTAAATCTTAAAATTAAAATTAAAGAATTAGAAGTTAAGTTAAGTGATACTATAATATTTTTTCATAAAAAAGAAAAAATAATTATTAATAATAAAAATTATTTAGATATAGAATTTAAAAATTTAGCTAATGAAATTTTAGAAAAAAGTGAAAGTAGAATTAATAAATATAATAGTAAAAATATAAAAAATATTATTTGTCCTTTAAATCAAAAATTAGAATTATTACAAAATCAATTACAAAAAAATTTACACCAGGAATCTTTAGAAAGAAATA
>NZ_CP046200.1:282177-284522 GCF_012569525.1 Enterobacteriaceae endosymbiont of Donacia piscatrix
GTCCTTTAAATCAAAAATTAGAATTATTACAAAATCAATTACAAAAAAATTTACACCAGGAATCTTTAGAAAGAAATATATTAATTTATGAAATTAAAAATTTAAAAAAACTAAATATAAATATTTCTAATGAAGCTATTAATTTAACAAATGCATTAAAAGGAAATAATAAAATTCAAGGAATTTGGGGAGAATTAGTATTAAATAAAATTTTAGAATCTTCTGGATTAAGAAATGGATATGAATATGAAGTACAAAAAAAAATTAAATTTAATAATACAGAAAAAATACAACCTGATGTAATCATTAATTTACCTTATAATAAAAAAATTATTATAGATGCTAAAATGACTTTAATAGCATATGAACGTTATTTTAATACTAATAATAAAATAAAAAAAAAAAAAGCATTAAATGATCATATTACAGCTATTCGTAATCATTTAAAATCATTAAGTAACAAAAAATATCAATATTTATCTAATTTAGAAACTTTAGATTATATTATAATGTTTATTCCAATTGAATCTGCATTATCTTTAGCAATAAATTATAAACCATCTTTATTATATGAAGCTTTAAAATTAAATATTATGTTAGTTAGTCCTACAACTTTAATGATTTCTTTGAGAATCATAGAAAATTTATGGCGTTTAGAAAAACAAAATAAAAATTCTTTATTAATTATTAATAAAGCAACAAAATTATATAATAAAATGAGATTATTTGTAGACGATATGTATATATTAGAAAAAAATTTAGATAAATTAAAAATAAGTTATAATTCAGCTATTAAAAAATTATTTATAGGAAAAGGAAATATAATATCTCAAATTGAAAATTTTAGAAATTTAGGTATTGAAGTAATAAATAAAATTAATAATAATTTTGAAAATGATAATTAAAATAATTTTAAATTATAAAATTATATAATTTTTTTTATAATAAATATTAATTTAATAAATAATTTAAAAAATTAAAAGTAATATTATTTAATAATAATTAAAAATATTAATAATACTCTAATTATAAAGTTAAATATTTTAATTATATATTAGAAATATAAAATTATTAAACAATATAAAATTATCGTTAATTTATATTTAAATTATTTTTTCGTTATAAAATAAAAATATTATTATATAAATTAAAAAATTTTTTACAAAAAAATAGTAATAATTACTTATTTTTTTTTAATTTAAATAAATATAAAAAATATTATTAATAAATTTAGAATTATAAATAATTTTTAATTGTTATTTAATAATTGTTATAATAATTATTATATACCTAAATAAAAATACATAAATTAATTTTTTTTAAATTTAAACAAAAATAATTGAAATTATAGTTTTTATAAATTAAAATATATTAAATAAATATTTTAATATTTAAAATAAATTTTTATAGATAAATAAATAAGTAAAGAGAAAATAATAATGTGTTTAATTTCTAGTATATCAGAGTTAATAACTGGAAAAATTAAAATTAATAGTATTATATCCATAGGAGGATGGGTACGTAATAGAAGACATTCTAAAATAGGTATTTCTTTTATTAACTTATATGATGGATCACATATAAATGATATACAAATTATTGCTAATAGTACATTAAATAATTATAAAAATGAAATTTTATCTATCACTTGTGGATGTTCTTTAAGTGTTACAGGAAAATTAAAAATTTCACTTAATAAAAATATGCAAAATTATGAAATATATGCTACAAAAATAAAAATTTTAGGTTGGGTAAAAAATCCAGGTAAATATCCTATTTCTTCAAAAAAACATAGTTTAAAATATTTAAGAGAAGTATCTCATTTACGTTCTAGAACTACAATAATTAGTTGTATAACAAGAATTAGACATAACATGGCATTATTTATACATAATTTTTTACATAAAAAAAATTTTTTTTGGATTAATACTCCGTTAATTACAACTTTAGATACTGAAGGATCAAGTAAAATGTTTAGAGTATCTACTCTAGATTTAAAAAATTTTAAATATAAAAAAAATGTTAACATCTTTAAAAAAGATTTTTTTGGTAAAGAGTCTTTTTTAACTGTATCTGGTCAATTAAATTTAGAAACTTATGCTTGTTCAATGTCTAAAGTTTATACATTTGGACCTACTTTTAGAGCTGAAAATTCAAATACTAAACGTCATTTAGCAGAATTTTGGATGTTAGAATTAGAAATAGCATTTATTAGTTTAAAATCTCTTATGATTTTTGCAGAAAAAATGTTAAAAAAAATCTTTGAATATTTTCTTAATTTTCACAAAAATGAAATTATTTTTTTATCTAATAAAACAAAAAAAAATTTATTTAATAAAATTGAA
>NZ_CP046200.1:284621-292782 GCF_012569525.1 Enterobacteriaceae endosymbiont of Donacia piscatrix
AAAATTTTATCAAATAAATTCAATATAATTGAATATACTGAAGTTATTAATATTTTACAAAATTCTAAAGAAAAATTTTTACATTTAATTAAATGGGGTGATGATCTTTCTCTAGAACACGAAAAATATTTAACGAATAAATATTTTAATAATTCAGTAATAATATTTAATTATCCTAAAAATATTAAAGCATTTTATATGTATTTAAATAATGATGATAAAACTGTAGCATCTATGGATGTATTATTACCTGATATAGGTGAAATTATAGGAGGTTCTCAGAGAGAGAATAGAATAAATTTTTTAGATAAAAGATTAAAGGAATTAAAATTAAATAAAGATTATTATTGGTGGTATCGTGATTTAAGAAAATATGGTACAGTACCTCATTCTGGATTTGGTTTAGGTTTTGAAAGATTATTATCTTATATAACTGGTTTAAATAATATAAAAGATGTTATTCCATTTCCAAGAACTCCTTATAATGCAAAATTTTAAAAATTTTAATAAAATAGTTTTTTATAAATTTTATCACTAACTAAATTTAAAATAAATAATTATTATAATAAGGATAAAAAATTATGAGATGTAATATATTTAAAATTTTAATACCTTTATTATTTTCAATTAGTATTGTTCATGCTAGTGAAATTTATAATACAAATGGACAAAAAATAGATTTATATGGATCTTTAGAAATTACTAAAACTTATGCTAATAATGATGCAAATATCTTAAGAAAATATCAAAATACTATATCAAATATTATTTTTGGATTTAAAGGAATAACCAAAATATATAATAATATTTATGGTTATACTCAATTTGAGTATAGTTTACCAATAAATCAAAAAGAAATAGATAATAATATTTTCCCATCAATAAGACTAGGTTTAATAGGATTAAGTTCTAATAATGGTAATAATTCTATAAATTTTGGAAGAAATTATGGAATATTATATGATGCAACTTCTTATGTAAAAAAAGGTTCATTTTTTACAGATGATTTTATGTACAATAATAATGATAAATTTATGTTTGGAAGAACAAATAATCTTATAACATATAGAAACAAAAATTTTTTTAATTTAATTAAAGGATTAAATTTTGCTTTACAATATAAAGGATTATATCTTCCTGAAGAAGATATTAATTTTAATAAAAATGAAGAAAAAGATCTTTTTATAGATAAAGAAAAAAATAGAAAGGGATGGGGAACTTCTATTGAATATAAATTAGGAGATTCTGGAATTAGTTTTATAGGAGCATATTTTAATTCTTTAAAAATAAATAATAAAAGTAATATAATTAATACAACTTTTCTTGTAAAAAAAAAAAATATTAATTATGAACAAGAAAATGATAAAAAAAATAATTCTATAAAAGCTTTTTCTATTGGAGCTAAATATGAAAAAAATAATATTTATTTAGCTGCTGTATTTACTGAAGCACAAAATTCATTAATATATTTAGCTGATTATAATTATTTATTTGCTAATAAAATTAAAAATTTAGAAATTATTGGTCAATATAAATTCAGTAATGAATTAAAAACTACTATTTCTTATGTTCAATCAGAAGGAAATAACATCCCTTTTGGAAGACATTTTGATGGAGGAAATATAAATTTTGTTAAATATGTATCTATCGATACAATATATAAATTTAGTAAAAATTTATCTGCTTATATAAGCTATCGTATTAATTTATTAAGTAAAAATAATAGATATATAAATACAAATCATATTTTTCATCATAATTTATTTGGAATTGGTTTAATTTATAAATTTTAATTAAAAATATCTTTAGTTAAAATAAATAACTAACTATTTCCTAAATTTAGGTTTTTTTTATAAAAAATTTGTAGGGAATAGTTAGTTTATTCATATTTTAATTTTAAATAAATATTATTTTTTATTTCCTTATAAAGGGTAGTTTTTTCACCATGTCCTGGTAATATGATAATATCTTTACTTTTTAATAAAGATATTATTTTTTTTATAGAATTCTTTAAAACATAGAAATTACTTTTTGGTAAATCTGTTCTACCTATATTATTTTTAAAAATAATATCACCTGAAATTATAATTCTGTTAGATTTATTAAAAAAAATTATATGACCTGGAGTATGACCAGGACAATGATATACTTTAAAATTAATTTTTCCTATAGAAATATTTTGTTTATTTTTTAACCATATATTATCTTTAAATACACAATAAGGAAGATTAAAAAGTTTATTTTGTAATTCTATATTTTTTAACCAAAAAATATCATATCTATGAGGACCTAAAATAGGTACATTTAATATTTTGGATAAAGTATAAGCTGAACCAATATGATCTAAATGACAATGAGTAATTAAAATTTTTTTTATTTTTAATTTATATTTTTTTAATAGATTTAAAATTTTTTTATATTCTCCTCCAGGATCAATAAGTGCTGCATTAAATGTTTTTTTACACCATATTAAATAACAATTTTGAAAAAAATTCGTAACAGAAATAATTTTATATTCCATATGAATTATTCACATTTTTTTGCTGCTTTAAAAGCTTCTGTCATGATATTGGAAAAATTATTATTATTTTTATTTTTTTTCATAATTTTATTTTCTATTAATTTAATATTAATAGTTAAATTAATTATTCTATTTTTACGATCAATATTATTAATTTTCCCTTCTATTTGTTGTCCTATTTTAAAATATTTTATAATGTTTTCAATTTTATAATTTTTATATTCATTTAATTTAACATTACCTAATATACCATTATCAAATTTTAATTTAATATTTTTATTATCTATATTTATAATAATACCTTTAACTAAATTATTTTTTTTATATTCTAAAAAATAATAATTTAAGGGATCTTCTGTTAACTGTTTAATTCCTAAAGAAATTCTTTCTCTTTCAGAATCTACTTGTAAAAGTATAGCAGTAATATTTTCATTTTTTTTATATTTATGTATTTCACTTTCCCCATTATTTATCCATGATAAATCAGATAAATGTACTAAACCATCTATGCCTCCAGTGAGACCAATAAAAATTCCAAAATCTGTAATTGATTTAATCTTACCATTAACATGGTCACCTTTATGGTAATTCTTAGCAAATTCTAACCAAGGGTTAGTAGTACATTGTTTAATTCCTAAAGAAATTCTTCTTCTTTCTTCGTCAATATCTAAAACCATAACTTCAATTTCACTATTAACAGATACTATTTTTGTAGGATGTATATTCTTATTTGTCCAATCCATTTCAGATACATGGACTAATCCTTCAATACCTTCTTCAATTTCTACAAAACATCCATAATCTGTTAAATTAGTTACACGTCCTATTAATTTACTATTTTCTGGATAACGTTTAGATATAGATTTCCATGGATCTTCTCCTAATTGTTTTAATCCTAATGAAACTCTAACTTTTTCTTTATCAAATTTTAATATTTTAACTTTAATGTTATCACCAATATTTACAATTTCATTAGGATGTTTTACTCTTTTCCATGCCATATCTGTAATATGTAAAAGTCCATCAACACCACCTAAATCAACAAATGCTCCATAATCAGTAAGGTTTTTTACTAATCCATTTATTTCCATTCCTTCATATATAGTATTAAGCAATAAATTTCTTTCAACACTATTTTCTGATTCTATTACTGCTTTTCTAGATACAACTACATTATTTCTTTTTTTATCTAATTTTATAACTTTAAAATCTAATTCTTTACCTTCTAAGTGAGAAGTATCTTTAATGGGTCTAATATCAATTAAAGAACCTGGTAAAAAGGCTCTAATACTATTAAGATCTACTGTAAATCCTCCTTTAACTTTACCATTAATAATACCTTTAATATTATTTTTATTTATATTAGCTTGTTCTAAAAATAACCATGCTTCATGTCTTTTTGCTTTTTCTCTAGATAAAATAGTTTCACCAAATCCATCTTCTATAGTATCTAATACTACGTCTACAATATCTCCTATTTTAATTTCAAGTTCACCTTTTGTACTTTTAAATTGTGTGATGGGAATATAAGATTCTGATTTTAATCCTGCATCTACTAAAACAATATCTTTTTTAATAGAAATAACAGTTCCAGAAATAATTGATCCTAAATTAATAATTTTATTTTTTAATGATTTTTCAAATAATTTAGCAAAGCATTCATTCATATTAGTAACTTTTAAATATATTAAAATAAATATTAACTTAAATCATATTAAGTATTATTTATTAGAAAACTCATATATTCCTTTTATGAGAAAATTAAATATTATATACATAATATATATGTATATAACATTAATATTTTTTTTCTGCAACTATATATAATGTATTATTATTTCTAATATTATTAAAATATTTAAATACAAAAATTGTAATTTAACTATAAATACTAATTTTTTTAAATTCTGTAAAAAATTTTGGATATGTTTTAGTAGTACAATTAGGATTAATAATACTTACAGAAGTATTTGATAATGATAATAATGAAAAACACATAGCTATACGATGATCATTATAAGTTTCAATAATAGCTTTTTTAAAATATTTAGGAGGTTTTATTATAATAAAATCTTTACCTGTAATAATATTAGCTCCAGTTTTTTTTAATTCAGTAGACATTGCTATAAGACGATCAGTTTCTTTTACTCGCCAATTATATATATTTTTAATAATTGTAACTCCTTTAGCAAATAAACCTACGACAGCTAATGTCATAGCTACATCTGGAATATCATTTAAATCCATATTAATAGATTTTAAAGTATTTTTTGTACAACTAATATAATTTGAACCATAACATATTATGGCACCCATTTTTTTTAAAATATTAACATATTTTATATCTCCTTGAATACTATTTTTATTTAAATTTTTTAATAATACAGTTCCACCTTTAATAGCAGCAGCTGCTAAAAAATATGATGCAGAAGATGCATCTCCTTCTATAATATATTCTTTTGGAGAAAGATATGTTTGTTTACCAGTAATTTTAAATTGTTTATAATTATTATTTTGTACATTAATACTAAAAATTTTCATTAATTTAATGGTAATGTCTATGTATGGTTTTGATACTAAATTACCTTTAACATTAATTAATGTATCATTATTTAATAATGGACTTATAATTAGTAAGGAAGTTAAAAATTGGCTAGAAATAGAACCATTTATAATAATGTTATTATTATGACAATTTTGAAAACCTCCTTTTAAATTTATAGGAAGGAAATTTTTTTTTTCTAAATATTTAATTATAGCACCACCATTTTTTAATGTATCTACAAGATGTTTAATAGGTCGTTCTTTCATTCGATCATCACCTGTTAAAATAACATTACATTGATTATTTAATGATAATAATGCTGTTAATGGTCTTACTACGGTTCCTGCATTTCCTAAAAATAATTTTATTTTTTTTTTAGGTTTAAAATATCCATTATTACCTATAATTAGGCAATTAGTTTTATTATCTGATAAATTATAATTAATTCCTAACTGTTGCAATGCTTTTAACATATATTTTACATCATCACTGTTTAATAAATTAATTAATTTAGTATTTCCTTTTGCTAGAGCTGATAATAATAAAACTCTATTTGAAATACTTTTTGATCCGGGTAAAGTTATAGAACCTTGAACTTTATGTACTGATTTCAAAATTAAAATATTATTCATAATATATTATTATTAATTAAATTTTAAAATAATAATAACATTTATACATAATTCTTTTCAAAATCATTCATAAAATTTATTAATATTTTAACTCCTTCTATAGGCATAGCATTATATATAGATGCTCTTATACCCCCTATAATTTTATGTCCTTTTAAGTAATATAATCCATTTTTTTTAGCTTTTTGTATAAATAAATTTTCTTTTTCTTTATCTTTTAAAAAGAAAGTAATATTTGTTATAGATCTATTACAAGGTTTTATTTTATTTATATAAAAATTACTTTTATCTATAGCATCATAAAGTAACGCTGATTTTTTTTTATTTATTTTACTAATATATTTTATACCTCCTATTTTTTTTAACCATTTTAAAATTAGTCCAGATAAATATAAAGAAAATGTAGGAGGTGTATTAAACATTGAATTATGTTCAGAAATTATTTTATAATCTAATACTGAAGGTATTTCTTGACGTTTTTTATGATTATTAAAAATTAAATCTTTTCTTATAATTATTAAAGTTAATCCAGCAGTCCCAATATTTTTTTGTGCACTGGCATATATTAATCCATAATTTTTTACATTTATTTTTTTTGCAAGAATTGAAGATGATAAATCTGCTATAACAATTTTATTTTTTAATGTAGGTTCTTTATTAATTGCAATACCTTCTATAGTTTCATTAGGACAATAATGTATATATTTTGAATTTTTATTCAAAATCCAATTTTCTATTTTATCTATATAAAATAGTCCATTTTTTTTTTTTACTGGATTAATAATATTAGGTATACAATATTTTTTTGCTTCTTTTATCGCTTGTAAAGACCAATGACCAATATTTGCATAATCAGCTGTTTCATTATAAGATAATAAATTCATAGGAATTGCTGCAAATTGTGTTCTTGCTCCTCCTTGACAAAATAATATATCGTATTGTAATGGAATATTAATTAATTCACGCAAATCTTGTTTAATATTTTGTAATAAATTTATAAAATCATTATTACGATGACTAATTTCCATAACTGAAACATTTAAATTATTCCAATTTAGTAATTCATTTTGTGCTTGTTTTAAAACTTCATAAGGTAAAGTAGCAGGTCCAGGACTAAAATTAAATATTTTTTTCATATTTTGTAATCCTTATTTAATAATAAATTATTAAAAATAAAAATTTTTATTAAAATTATATTTTACTATTATGAGTATACATAGACATTATAATTCCAAAATTAGCCATAATAACTATAAGAGATGTCCCACCATAACTAAGTAATGGTAAAGGAATACCTACTATCGGTAGTAAACCACTTACCATACTAATATTAATAAATATAGATAAAAATAACATAAATGTTATTCCACTAATTATTAATTTGTTAAAAAAATGATAACATTGAAAAGATAAATATAAACTTCTTCCTATTAGTAATAAATATAAAAAAATAATAGATAATGTACTTATAAAACCAAATTCTTCAGCTAACACAGCAAAAACAAAATCAGTATGTTTTTCTGGTAAAAAATTTAATTGTGATTGTGTTCCATGTAACCATCCTTTACCAAATAAACCTCCAGAACTAATTGCAGTTTTTGATTGAAAAATATGATATCCTATTCCTAATAAATCATAATGAGATTTTAATAACATTAACATTCTTTCTCTTTGATAATCATGTAGTAAAAACATCCATCCAAAAGGAAGAAAAATTATAAATATAATAGTGCTATTAATAATAATCTTCCAAGATAATCCAGATAAAAATAAAATAATAGCACCAGATAAACTAATTAATATTGCAGTACCTAGATCTGGTTGTTTTGCTACCAATATTGTAGGTATTAATATAATAATTATAATTTTAAAAAATATTTTTTTATTAATAGGATATTTAATTTTATTAATAATATGAGCAATTACTAAAGGAACAGATATTTTTGCCATTTCAGATGGTTGAAATTTAGTAAAATATATATTTAACCATCTTTGTGCACCTTTTGTAGTATATCCATAAAATTCTACAATAATTAATAAAATAATACAAAACCAATAAAATAAAAAAGAGTACTTTTTATAAATTTCTGGAGAAATTTGTACTGCTATAAACATAGTTACAAAACCTATAAAAATTTGTATTAATTTATGTTTTATAAAAACATGACGATATATACCTGTTGAACTCCATGTTATAAATAAACTAATTATTAAAATTAATGTTATTAATATTAATAAAATTAAATCTATATGTAATATAGAATGAAGAAAATGATTGATTTTGTTTTTTTTCATAATTAAAATATACAATTTAATTTTTTAATTTAAAAATTTTTTTTTGTGTATAAAAATATAATCCCAAATATTTTTTGAAATATCTCCAACTGAAATATTATTATCACTATTTTCTATAATTATAGTCATAGCTATTTTAGGGTTATTAAATGGAGCAAAAGCTATTAG
>NZ_CP046200.1:292880-296950 GCF_012569525.1 Enterobacteriaceae endosymbiont of Donacia piscatrix
GAAGCTTATGATCTCTTAATTTTTTTTTTATTGTATTAATATTATAATTTTTTCTTTTAAGGTTAAAAACCTGTGCAGTTCCTGTTTTAGCTGCTACTTGATATTTTTTTACTGTAGAAAAATAATTATAAATAGTACCATTTTTTTTATTAACTACATTATACATTCCTTTTTTAATTATATTCCAATATTTTATTGATAAATTAATTACTTTTTTGTATTTAGGAGGAAAATAATAAGAAAAAATATTATTTAATTTTTTTCTTTTAAAAAGATGTAAAGGAATACTAATACCATTATTAACTAATATAGTTAATGCATTATGTATTTGTATAGGAGTAGCATTCCAATAACTTTGTCCTATACCTACTGAAATAGTATCCCCTATATACCATGGTATTTGTATATTTTTAAGTTTCCATTCTCTATTGGGCATATTACCTATTTTTTCATTAAAAAGATCAATATTTGTTGATTTACCATAACCAAATTTTATCATCCATTTATATATTTTATTAATTCCTATATTGTAGGCTAATTTATAAAAAAAAGAATCAGATGATTCTTGTAATGCTTTAGTAACATTTAAACATCCATGACCAAATTTTTTCCAATCTTTATAAATTGTATTTAATTTAGGAATTTTCCACCATCCAGGATCAAATAAAATTGTATATTCATTTATTAAATTTAAATTTAATGCTAATAAAGCAATATATGGTTTTACAGTAGAAGCAGGAGGATAGATTCCTTGAATAGTTCGATTAATTAAAGGATCATCATTATTTTTAAATAAAAAATTTATACTATTCTTTTTAAAATTATTTACAAAAATATTAGGATCAAAACTAGGAGTTGATACCATAGCTAAAATTTCTCCATTTCTTGTATCACTAATAATAACAGCACCTTTTTTATCACTCATTAATGAATGAATATAATTTTGTAAATGATAATCAATAGTTAAATAAACATCACTACCTGTATAAGCTTGTTTTTTACATATATTATATGAATATATACCTTTATTATTTACTGCAATTTTTTGATAACCAGGAATTCCATATAATATATTTTCATAATATTTTTCAATACCATTTATACCTTTACCGAAATTATCATTGTAATTTTCTACAGAATTTTTATTTTTAAAAATAATTTTTTTTTTATTATCTGTTGGATTAATATAACCTATTACATGAGCAAAAACATCACTTTGGGGATAAAAACGTTTTTGATAAATTTTTAATGATATTTTAGGAAATCTAAATTTATTTACTAAAAATTTTGATGCTTGAACATCATTTAAATCAATTTTTAATTTAATTAATTTAAAAGGATTATTTTTTTCTCGTTTTTTTATAAAATTTATAAGGTCACATTGATTAATATCTAACCTTAATACTGTTTTAAAAACATTAAAATTTATTTTAAAATCTTTAAGATTATTAAATTTTATTGTAATTTGATAAAAATTTTTATTTTTAGCTAAAATAATACCGTTTCTATCATAAATTAATCCCCTGTTAGGTTTTAGAAAAAAAAAACCAGTATAATTTTGTTCAGCTTGTAATTTATATTTTTTATAAGATTTTATTTGCAAATAATATAAATTATATATTATAACAATTATAAATATTGAAAATATTCTAATTAAAATTTTAATTCTTTTTATAAGAATTTTTAATTTTATTGTATGATTATGTAAAAAATTATAATTTACATTCATAATTATTATATACCTATATATAATTAAAAATATTTTATAACGTTAATAAAATTAATTTTTCTAAATCTATCCAAAAATATTTTTCTGTATAATCTTTTATTATAAAACTTTTAATATTTATTTCAATTTTTAGTAATAATTTAATCATTAAATTTATTTTTTTAGAATTTATTCTATTTAAAATTTTTCTGAAATTTTTTTGTTTTGATATAGGTATTAAAAATTTTTTAAAAATAAAATTTATAGATTTTTTTTTATAATTTCTATATAATTTTAAAATTAGAAAAATATTTTTTTGTAATTTATTTAAGATAAAAAAGATATTTTGTTTATTATTTTTCATTTGTATAATTAATTGAAGACTATTTTTTAAATCACCTAATAAGATAAAATCAATAAATTTTTCTTCTTTAATTAAAATTAAATTATTAAAATAATATTTATAAACAAAATCATTTATATTATTAAAAATTTTTTTTTTTTGTATATAAATATTATTAATTAATTGATTTAACAAAATTAAATTTTGTGAATAATAATTTTTTAACATAAAAATTATATTTTTATCTATAGATAAATCTAATTTTTTTAAACGAAAATTAATCCAATTTAATAATTGATTACTATTTAATTTATTATTTTTTAAAAAAAAAACATTATTATTATCAATAATATTTTTTATTATTTTTTCTGTATTAAAACTAATATAATCATGAATTTCTAAAATAAGAATATTATTAACATCTATATATTTTAATAAAGAAAAAATATAATTTTGAAATTGTAAAAAAATATTTTTATTTAAAAAAAGTAAATGTATTATTTTTTTTTTACAAAAAAAATCATCAATAGTAAATTTTAAAAAAATATCACTCCAAATTGTATCATTATTTATAATAATAACACTATTTTTAATATAATTTAAATTTAATAATTTATTAAATAATAAATGTAAATTTTTTTTTAAAAAAAAAAACTCATTACCTGCTATAATATAGCAATAATATTTTTTATTATAAATTTTTTTATAAAAATCATTAATTAATTTTTGATTCATTTTATTTAACAAAATAAATTTTTTATTTTTTTGTTACTATATTAAAAATTTTATATGGCACATATATTATTTTTAATATTTTAATATTAATTAAAAATTTAGAAATTTTATTATGTGATAATATATATTTTTTAATATTATTATTTTGATCATGATATTTTTCCGGAATTAAAAGAATATATTTTTTTTTCCCATTAATTTGTATAATAATATTAAAATCTTGTTTTGTTTTTGTATTAATATTTTTAATTACAGGCCATAATTGATAATCTATATCATTATTATTTCCCATCTTTTTCCATAACACAAAACAAATATGAGGTGCAAAAGGATATAACATTTTTAATATTATTAATAATCCATTAAAAATGATAAGACAATCAATTTTATTATATATTTTATATTTTATAATTTTTTTAAATAAAATTATTATAGAAGATATTACAGTATTAAAAGATTGATTCTTTTCAAAATTATTAGTTACGTTAATAATAGTTTTATTTATATTATCTTGAATAATAAGTTGTTGTTGATTATATTGAATTATTTCTTGATTATTTTTAATTCTTAAATAATTTTTATATATTTTGTTATATTTATAAATAAATTTCCATAATTTATTTAAAAATCTATACATTCCTTTTATTCCTGCTTCTTTCCATTCTAAATCAAGAGTTGGAGGTGCTGCAAACATAATAAACATACGTAAACTATCAGCTCCATATTTTTTAATTATATCTTGAGGATTAATACCATTATTTTTAGATTTTGACATTTTCATCATACCATAATTAATTAATTTTTTACCTTTTTTATTAAAAAAAAAATTATTTTTTTTATCAAAAACAACATCTTTTGAATTAACCCAATGATATTTTTTTTTATTATCTATATAATAATAAGTATTAGATAAAACCATCCCTTGACATAATAAATTTTTTACTGGTTCATCAATATATAATAAACCAATATCTCTCATTAATTTATGAAAAAAACGAAAATACATTAAATGCATTATAGCGTGTTCTATGCCTCCGATATATTGATCAACAGGTAACCAATATTTAGCTTTTTTGATATTTATCATACTTTTTTTTTCATCATTACAAGTATATCTTGCGTAATACCATGAAGATTCAATAAAAGTATCAAATGTATCAGTTTCTATCTGCCCTTTTATCCCATTTTTGTGATAAGAAAACCATCTTAAATTTTTTTTAATTTTTTTATTATAATTTTCATTTATATTTTCATTAAAAAAAAATTTAGGAAAAACTAAAGGTA
>NZ_CP046200.1:297047-301448 GCF_012569525.1 Enterobacteriaceae endosymbiont of Donacia piscatrix
TAAATCTTTTTCTTTAAAAGGTAAAATTTTTTTATTATTTTGAATAATAATAGGTATAGGAGTACCCCATAAACGTTGTCTAGAAATACTCCAATCTTGTAAATGATAATGTATCTTATAAGATGCAATTTTATTTAAAATTAAATTGTGCATTAATCTATCATTATTTTTATTATTTTCTAAAATATTTAATGATTTTGTAAATTTTGAATAAAAAAAATTATATTTTTTTGTAATTATTAAATCTTTTTCATTATATTTTGGTATACCAATTATTGCATTAATTGTTGTAATATTTGTTAAATAATTAACAATAATTATTGGTACTTTTTTTTTTGTAAAAATATTATATGCAAATAATTTACTGTTAATATCTATTATTGAAATAGATGAAAATTTATTATTTTTAGTAGATTCATTTAATAAACATTTTTTTATAAAATTTTTAATATTTGTATTTTTTATAAATTTTTTACATATAGGATGATTATATAAAATTTTAATAAAAATAATATCATTAATATGATTAATATATTTTTTTTCTATAAAAACATTAAATTTATAACTGGTATTTTCAATTTTAAAAAGAAGGTTTATTCCTGTTTTTTTACCAATCCAATTTTTTTGCATATTTTTTACTTTTTTAGGCCAACCATTTAATTTTTTCAAATCATTAAGTAACTCTTCAGCATAATGAGTAATTTTTAAAAACCATTGTTTAACCCATTTTTTTTGTACAATATTATTACATCTCCAACAACAATTATTAATAACTTGTTCATTTGCTAAAATTGTTTTATCTATATTACACCAATTAACTAAAGCATTTTTTTTATATGCTAAACCTAATTTATATAATTTTAAAAAAAACCATTGTTCCCAATGATAATAATTAGGATCACATGTTGTTATTTCCCTATCCCAATCAAAACTAAATCCTAATAATTTTAATTGTTTTTTCATTTCTATAATATTATTTTTAGTCCATAAATAAGGAGAAATATTATTTTTATAGGCTGCTATTTCAGCTGGCAAACCAAAAGAATCCCAACCAATTGGATGTAAAACATTTTTTCCTTGCATACGTTGATATCTTGCAATAACATCTCCTATTGTATAATTACGTACATGTCCCATATGTAATTTTCCTGATGGATAAGGTAACATTGAAAGACAGTAAAATTTAGGTTTACTATAATCTTCAGTTACTTTAAAAGTTTTTTTTAAATTCCATTTTTTTTGTACATAAGATTCTATTTCTTTAGGAAAATATTCTTTTTTCATATGAAAATAATTCCTGAATATATATTTAAAATATTTTATTATAAATATAACATTTCATATTAAAAATAATAATTAATTAATATGGGTTTTTATAACCAAGTAAATTAAGTATGTTAATTTCTTTTATTTGCATAATACATGTTTCTTCAATATTCTTATGATTATAATTTAATAAATGTAAACATGAATGTATAATTATATGAGCCCAATGAGCATTTAATGATTTTTTTTGTAAAAAAGATTCACATTCAATAATTTCTTTACATAAAACTATTTCTCCTAATAACGTTCTTTTAAAGAAATTAATATTTTCTAAAAAAGATAAAACATTTGTAGGTTTAGATATCTGAAAATATTTTTTATTAAGTTTTTCAATATAATCTTTTTCTACTATAGAAATAGTAATTTTAACTTTTTTTATATTAGTTTTTATAAAAATTATATATAACCAATATAAAACATCATTTTTATATGGTATATGATTATGATTTTTACAAAAATTATAATAATTTAAAATAATATTTAATTTCATAATTACATATTATGTACTACAGACATAAATTTTCCATATAAAGAATATATATTAGAATCAATGATCTTTATTTTTACAAATTGGCCAATATAATTTTTAGAACTTATAAAAAAAACTATCCTATTATTTTCAGTTTTACCAAAATATTGGTGATTTTGAAAAGAAAAATTTTCAACTAAAATTATTTGAATAGTATTAATCATTTTTAAACTAAATTTTTTAGTTTGTTGTTTTATATAATGTTGAAGTAAATATAACCTTCTTTTTTTTTCTATAATACTAATATTATCTTTCATTTTACTAGCTGGAGTTCCTGGTCTTGATGAATAAATAAAACTAAAACTCATATCTAAATCTAAATCTAGTATTAAAGAAATAGTATTATTAAAATCTTCTTTACTTTCTCCTGGAAAACCAACGATAAAATCTGAACTAATTTGCATTAATGGTCTAACAATTCTTAATTTATTTATAATTTGTGTATATTCTTTAATATCATATTGTCTTTTCATAAGATATAGAATTTTGTCAGAGCCACTTTGTACTGGTAAATGTACAAAATTTACTAATTGAGGAATTGTTTTATACACATTTATAAGTTCATCAGAAAAATATTTTGGATGATTTGTAGTAAATCTAATTCTTTTTATATTTTTAATTTTTGCAATTAATTTTAATAATTTAGTAAATGTATAATATTTTTTATTTTTTTTATCAAAATATTTGTAAGCATTAACATTTTGTCCTAATAAATATATTTCTTTAACTCCTTGAGAAGTTAAATTCTTAATTTCTAAAATAATGTCTTTATATGGTCTACTTATCTCTTTTCCTCTTGTATAAGGTACTATACAATAAGTACAATATTTATTACATCCTTCAATAATAGTAATAAAAGAACTTATGTTTTTTGTTTTTTTTAAAGGAAAAAATTTAAATTTTTCAATTTTAGGAAAACTAATATCAATTAGATATTTTTTAAATTGACGTACTTTATATATCATTTTAGGCAATCTATGAAAAGTTTGAGGTCCAAAAATAATATCTATATAATATGCTCTTTCTAAGATTTTTTTACCTTCTTGTGAAGCAACACAACCACCTACACCAATAATAATATTGGGATTATTTTTTTTTAAATTTTTCCATCTTCCTAATTGATGAAAAAGTTTTTCTTGTGCTTTTTCCCTAATAGAACAAGTATTTAATATCAAAATATTAGCATTAGTAACTGATGTAGTAATTTTGCAATTTAATTCATTTTTCATTATATCAGCTATCTTAGAAGAATCATATTCATTCATTTGACAGCCCCAAGTTTTAATATATAATTTATTTTTTAACATAATTTATTAAATAAATAATTTTATTTGTTTTTAAATTTTTAGAAAAATGAAAAAAAACAAGTATATTTTTATCTGGGGTACCTGGATTTGAACCAGGGATGCCGGTATCAAAAACCGGTGCCTTAACCACTTGGCTATACCCCATATATTTTTTTTCTATGCGGAAGACGAGACTTGAACTCGTACTATATTTTTATTTAAATAGCCAGAACCTAAATCTGGTGCGTCTACCAAATTCCGCCACTTCCGCTAATTATTTTAGCTACGATGGGAATTGAACCCATGACCTCAGCGTTATGAGTGCTGTGCTCTGACCAAAACTGAGCTACGTAGCCGATTACATATGTATTATGTAATATAATAAAGTATAACGTCAACTAATTTATCATTTTAAATACAAATTTAAAATTAAATTTGTGAAAAGAGTAAAATAAATATGTGTAAAAATAATAATTTTTATAAAAAAAATTTTATTTTTAAAATTATTAAAAATGATTTAAAAAATAAAAAATATGATTTTATATGTACTAGATTTCCTCCAGAACCTAATGGTTATTTACATATAGGACATATTAAATCCATATGTTTAAATTTTTCTATAGCAAAATTTTATAAAGGAAACTGTTTTTTAAGAATTGATGATACTAATCCAAAAACTGAAAATATAAAATATATTAATTCTATAAAAAAAGATTTGATATGGTTAGGGTTTAAATGGAATGATAAAATTAAGTATTCATCAGATTATTTTGAATTAATATATGAATATGCGATAGAATTAATTAATAAAAATTTAGCTTATGTTGATGAATTAAGTATAGAAGAAATTAAATCTTATAGAGGTACTTTACTAAAAACTGGTAAAAATAGTCCTTACAGGAATCGTTCAATCAAAGAAAATTTAAAGTTATTTCATAATATGCGTTTAGGTAAATTTCCTGAAGGAAGTATGTCTTTACGAGCAAAAATAAATATGAAATCAAAAATAATTATAATGAGAGATCCTGTTTTATATAGAATTAAATATCAAAAACATCACCATACTGGAAAAAAATGGTGTATATATCCTACTTATGATTTTTGTCATTGTATATCTGATTCAATTGAAGGAATAACACACTCTTTATGTACTTTAGAATTTTTAGATAATAAATTATTATATAATTGGATACTTAATAATATTAGTGTAAAAAATCATCCTAAACAATATGAATTTTCAAAACTTAAAATTGAATATGG
>NZ_CP046200.1:301547-305618 GCF_012569525.1 Enterobacteriaceae endosymbiont of Donacia piscatrix
AATAACTTCAAAAAGAAATATTAGATTATTAATTAAAAACAAAATAGTTGATGGATGGGATGATCCTCGTTTATTAACAATTTCTGGTTTGCGTAGAAAAGGATATACAGCTTCATCATTAAAAAATTTTTGTTATCATATAGGAGTAACAAAACAGAATAATATTATACAATTATCTTATCTAGAATCTTTTATAAAAAAAGAATTAAATAAAATTGCTCCAAGAACAATGGCAATACTTAGACCTTTAAAAATTATTATTGATAATTTTCCTATTAAAAAAAAAATAAAATTATTAGTTCCTAATCATCCATCTAATAAAGATATGGGTTATAAAATTATTTTTTTTACAAAAGAAATATATATAGATATTTTAGATTTTTCAGAAAAAGAAAAAAAAAATTATAAAAGATTGATTTTAGGTAAAAAAGTAAAATTAAGATATGCTTTTATAATTAAAGCAAATAAAATAATTAAAAATAATAATGGAAATATTATTTGTGTACATTGTATATATTATGAAAATACATTAGGAATTAAAATTAATAAAAAAGATCAAAAAATAAAAGGAATAATTCATTGGATATCTTGTTCTACTGCTAAAGCAGTTTATTTTTATTCATATAGTAATTTATTAAAAAAAAAAAACATCAATAATACAGATAATATCTTATCTTATATAAATAAAAAATCATTACAAATATATAATGGTTTTATAGAGAAAGAGTTATTACAAAAACAAAAAAAACAACATTTTCAATTTGAAAGAGAGGGATATTTTTATTTTGATAAAAATCATTCTAATAAAAAAAAAATAGTTTTTAATCAAATTTTATCACTAAGATAATTTTTGATTTATCTAAATCAATTATATTATATATATATAATATAATTGATATTAGATAATTAAAGTTTTAATTCTCTAGAAATTTGTTTTGTCCAAGTTATAATACGTGAATTAGTTAATTTTGATTGTCTATCTTCATCTATAGTTAATCCTAAAAAATAATCTTTATTTTTTAAACTTTTACTATTAGTAAAATAATAACCTTTTGTAGGCCAATATCCTACAATATTTCCTTTATTTTTTTTAACTATATTGTAAATAATACTTATAGCATCGCAAAAATATTCTCCATAATCTTCTTGATCACCACAACCAAATAAACTTAAATTTTTATTTTTAAAATTAATTTTTTGTAGAGTAGGTAAAAAATCATCCCAATCACATTGAACTTCGCCATAATACCATGTAGGTACTCCAAATATAAGCATATCATATTGTTCAATATCTTTTTTTTCTACTTTGGCAATATCGAATACTGAAGCAGTATCACTACCTAGTTGTTTTTGTATATTAAATGCAACATTTTCAGTATTTCCTGTATCACTACCAAAAAAAATACCTATTTTTGACATTTTATTTTTATCTCAAAATATTATTTATGACATAATTTTATAATTAAATTAAATATTAATTTTATATTTTCCATATGTAGTAAATGACCAACATTAGGAATATTATATATTTTAGCATTAGGAAATTGAAAAAATATATATTTATAATAATTTTTATTTATGTAATTTGATTTTTCTCCTTTTAAAAAAAAAATAGTTCCTTTCCATGTAGAAGGAAGCGGATTCCAATCTAATATGTTAGAATATTCATTTTTTAAAATAGGTAAATTAAATTCCCATTTTCCATTTTTAAATGTTTTTAATAATGAACCTATTATAAATTTATTTTTAATAAAAGATTTTAATAATTTAAATACATCTCTTCTAAAGAATATTTTTTTTTTATATACTTCTTCTAATATAAAAAAAATATTTTTTTTATTAAACCTATATTTTATAGGTGCTATATCTAGAATAATAATAGTTCTAATAGAGTTAGATTGTATAAATTGAGTAAGATTCATAATTATCTTTCCACCCATTGAATGTCCAATAAAAATAAGATTTTTTTTTATATTTAAAAAAAATAATGTATCTAATATATCTTGAGATAAAGATATATAATCCATTTTTTTATTTTTAGGAGATAAACCATGATTTCTGATATCTAATAATAAAATTTTACATTTCATACTATGAAATAAAAATTTACCCATCAAATATAAACTTTTTTTATTACCAAATAATCCATGTAACATAATAATAGTATATTTATATTTAATCAACAAATTATTATTAGGAATAAATAAATAACTTAGAATCATATATAATTAAATTCATTAAAAAATGAATATTTTATCATAAAAGAAATAAAAATTGAATTTTTAAAGATATAAAAAAATGTGATATAATTTTCCACCTAAAAAAATTTTATTTTATTATATGAAAAATATTAATCCTACCAAAACTTTTTCTTGGAAAAAATTACAAAATCATGTAAAAGAAATGGAAAAAACAACTATTTATGATCTATTTAAAATAGATAATAATAGATTTGAAAATTTTTCTATTAATTTTGAAAATATTATTCTTTTTGATTATTCAAAAAATATTATTAATAAAAAAACTATGTATTATTTATTAAATTTAGCTAAAGAAACTAAATGTATTGACGCTATTCATGAAATGTTTTATGGAGAAAAAATTAATATAACAGAAAATAAGTCTGTTTTACATACTGCCTTAAGAAATAACAATATTAATTTTTTTTTGAGAAATCATCAAATTTATAATGATATAAATAAAATTTTAAAAAAAATAAAAGATATTTCTGATAGAATTATTTCAGGAAAATGGAAAGGTTTTAATAATAAAAAAATTAAAAACATTGTAAATATAGGAATAGGTGGGTCACATTTAGGTCCATTAATGATTACAGAATCATTAAAAAATTATAAAAATAAGTTAAATTTGTTTTTTTTATCTAACATTGATGCTAATCAATTAATTAATATAATAAATAAAATTAAACCAGAAGAAAGTATATTTATTATTGCATCAAAAACTTTTAATACATTAGAAACAATGACTAATGCTTTAAGCATAAAAAAATGGTTTATAAAAAATATTAATACAAATTTTAGTAAAGATATTTTTTCTAAACATTTCATTGCTGTTACAAATAATATTAATGCAGCAATACTATTTGGTATAAATAAAAATAATATTTTACCATTATTATCTGAAATAGGTGGCCGTTTTTCTCTATGGTCTTCTATAGGATTAATAATATCTTTATCTATTGGATTTGATAATTTTTATCAATTATTAGAAGGAGCATATAAAATGGATAATCATTTTTTAAATTCTCCTATAGATAAAAATATTCCTATTATTATGGCATTAATTAATATTTGGTATTCTAATTTTTGGAATACAGAAACAGAAGCAATAATACCTTATCATGATAATATGTATTTTTTACCATCATATTTACAACAATTAAATATGGAATCTAATGGAAAATCTATAGATAGAAATGGAAAAAAAATAGAATATCAAACTAGTCCCATTATATGGGGAGATGTAGGAACTAATGGACAACATTCATTTTTTCAAATGCTGCATCAAGGAACTAAATTAATACCATGTGATTTTATAGCTTCTGCTATACCTAATTATAATGATTATAAAAATCATCATATTCAACTTATTGCTAATTATATTGCACAAACAAAAGCTTTAGCATTTGGTAATATAAAAGAATCTAATTGTAGAAAAAATATATATTATTGTTGTTATGGTAATAAACCTAGTAATTCTATTTTTTTAAAAAAAATTAATCCTTATAATTTAGGAATGTTAATTGCATATTATGAACATAAAATTTTTATACAAGGAATAATTTTAAATATATTTTCTTTTGATCAGTGGGGTGTAGAATTAGGAAAAAAAATTACTTATTCTTTAATAAAAGAAATAAATGAAAATACTTATAAAGTACATAAATATGATAATTCTTCTAAAGGATTGATAAATTTTTATAAATATTTTAATTAAAATTTATTTGCAATAAAAATTACGCTTAAATAATTATTTATTAAAAAATAAATGTATATATTATATAGTTATAATATATATATTTATTTATAAATTTTATTTATTTATAAATTT
>NZ_CP046200.1:305713-308767 GCF_012569525.1 Enterobacteriaceae endosymbiont of Donacia piscatrix
TTTATTTATTTATAAATTTTATTTATTTATAAAAATAACTTTTAATTATTATTTTATAATATATTTGTTTTTAAAATTTAATTTTATATTTTTATAAAATTTTTTAGGTTTATTTATTAGTTCAAAATAAATATTTTTATTAAAAATTTTAATATTTTTAGAATGTTGTAACAAATTTTTTCTAATTGAAGAAGATAATTCAATAATAGAATGATCAAAAAATAATTTTATATTTCCTATATTTTTACTATTTATTTGAAATTCATTAATAGTAGCTCCTACTATATGACGTATTTCAATTTTATCTTTTTTACCTATATTTATACGATAAATATCCATTTTATTAGAATATTTTTTGTATTTTTTAATATATTTTTTTTTAATAAAAAAATTTTTTTTATAAAATCTTTTCTTAATATTAGTTATATTAAGATCTGGAGGTAATATTAAAGGTTTTTTAACCTGAGATAATTTTAATAGAATTATCATTAAAATTTCTTGATCTATTTTATTTTTAGTTATTATTGTTGATATAATATTTCGATATTGAATTAAATCTGTTTTTTTTAAAAAATTTATTTCTTTTTTTATTTTAAAAATAAATTTTTCTAATCTTTTTTGACATAAAAGATTAGAATTAGGTAAAAAAACTTCATGAATGTTACATTTTATTTTATATTGAATAATTTTAAGAAATCTTTTTTCTCTATATTCTATAAATGTTAAAGATTTACCTTGTCTTCCTGCACGTCCTGTTCTTCCAATACGATGAATATAAGAATCAATGTCCATCGGTATATCATAATTTATAACTAAATCAATTCTATCTACATCTAATCCTCTTGCAGCAATATCAGTCGCAATTAAAATATCTAAGTTACCATTTCTAAATTTTTCTAATGTTTGTTCCCTATTTCTCTGATTCATATCCCCATTTAATGCAGCACCATTATAATCATACTGTTTTAATATATCGGCGATTTCTATTGTTGAAGTTTTAGTTTTTACAAAAATTAAAACTGCATCATAATTTTCAGTTTCTAAAAATTTCATTAAGGCATCTATTTTTTTACCATATATAAACCAATATGTTTGTTTTATATCTGGTATAGTTTTAATATTCGTTTTTATAGTAATTTCATAGGGATTAATCATGAATTTTTTAGTAATATTTTTAATTTTTTGTGGCATTGTTGCTGAAAATAATGAAGTTTGATGTTTTTTCGGTATAGTTGTTAATATTTTTTCAACATCTTCAATAAAACCCATTCTTAACATTTCATCTGCTTCATCTATTACTAAACTAGTTAATTGAGATAAATTAACAGTTTTTCTTTTAATATGATCTAATAAACGACCTGGAGTAGCTATAATAATTTGTGTTCCTAAACGTAATTTTTTTAATTGTATTTGATATGGTTGTCCTCCGTATAAAGCTAAAACATTAATACTTTTTATATATTTTGAAAATAAAGAAACTGTTTCTGATACTTGTATTGCTAATTCTCTTGTTGGTGTCAAAATTAATATTTGTGTTTTTTTTATAGATAAATTTATATTATTTAATAAAGGTAATATAAATGCTGCTGTTTTACCACTACCTGTTTGAGCTATTCCTAAAACATCTCTTTTTAATAATAAATGCGGAATACATTTTTTTTGTATAGGGGAAGGATTTAAATATCCTATATCATGTAAAGCTTTTAAAAGAAATTCATTTAAACCAAAATTAAAAAAAGTAATATTCGTCATGTAATATATATTCCTTGTAAATATAATTTAAAAATTAATAGTCAATTTATAATTAGTAGATAATAAAGATTAGAAAATTAACATTTAAATTGTAATTATGTTTAATTATTATCAAAAACATAATTACAAATATTTAAATCATTTAATATAAATTATAATTTAATAATTATTTTTTATAAACTAATATATTTATAAAATTTATTTTTTTAAATAAAAAGTTTATTAAACTAATTCATATAGTTTTTGGAAGTATTTTATATACTAAATTTTATTTATAGCAGCTTTTATACTTAATCTTATTCTTCCTTGTTTATCAATTTCCATAACTTTAACTAATACATTTTGTAAAATTTGTAAATAATCACTTACTTTACTAACATGTTTATTAGTAATTTGAGAAATATGAACTAATCCCTCTTTTCCATTATTTAGAGAAATAAAAGCACCAAAATCAACAATGCGTATAACTTTACCAGTATAATTTTGTCCAACAATAAGATCATCTGTAATTTCTTTTATACGACGAATTGCAAATTTTATTTTTTCATTATTTTTAGCTGCAATTTTAACAATTCCGTTATCTTCTATTTCAATAATTGTATCAGTTTCTTCAGTTAAAGCTCTAATAACAGATCCACCTTTACCTATCATATCTTTAATTTTTTCTGGATTAATTTTTAATGTATGAATTCTTGGTGCAAATTCTGAAATATTTCTTCTCGGATTAGAAATAGCTTGTTTCATTACTTTTAAAATATGTAATCTAGCTAATTTTGCTTGAAATAAAGCTAATTTTATAATTTTATAAGTTATTCCTTCTATTTTCATATCCATTTGTAATGCTGTAATTCCATTATCAGTACCTGCAACTTTAAAATCCATATCACCTAAATGATCTTCATCACCTAAAATATCTGATAATATTATAAAATTATTCTTTTCTTTAATTAATCCCATTGCTATACCAGCTACAGCATTTTTTATAGGGATACCTGCATCCATCATAGCTAAAGAAGCACCACAAACAGAAGCCATAGAAGAAGAACCGTTAGATTCTGTGATTTCAGATACTATACGAATAGTATAAGGAAATTGATTAATATCAGGCATAATTGGTATTAAAGATTTTTTAGCTAAATTACCATGACCTATTTCACGTCTTTTAGGAGATCCTAATATACCAATTTCACCAACAGAGTAGGAAGGAAAATTATAATGGAATAAAAAATTGTCTGTTTTATTATTTATTAAATCATCTAATGTTTGAGCATCTCTAGTTGTTCCTAATGTAGCTGTAACTAG
>NZ_CP046200.1:308865-312059 GCF_012569525.1 Enterobacteriaceae endosymbiont of Donacia piscatrix
GTGCTTGTGTTTCTCCTCTTGTAAAGAGAGCTGAACCATGTGTTCTCGGTAAAATACCTATACGTACATCTAAATTACGTATCATATCATGTTCACGGCCATCAATTCTAAAATTATTTTTTATAATATTTTTACGAACTATTTTTTTTTCTAATTCATAAAAAATTTCATTTAAATATTGTATTGAAATATTTTCATATTCTTTTTCTTGTTTAATTAATTCAAAAATTTTTAATTTTATAGAATCAATTTTGTTAATTCTATTTTGTTTTTCTTTAATTTTATATGCTTTTACTAATTTTTTTTTAGATAAAAAAACTACTTTTTGTTTAAGTTTTTCATTTATAGGAGATAAAATCCATTCATAAGTTTTTTTTTTTACTTCAGAAGATAATTTAATAATATTATCAATTAATATTTGTTGTTGATTATGACCATATATAATTGCATCTAATATTTGTTCTTCAGTTAAAAGATAAGATTTAGCTTCTACCATCAAAATTGCTTTTTTAGTACTAGATACAATTAAATCTAATGAACTATTCTTCATTTCTTTAATATTAGGATTTAAAATATATTTATTATTAATAAATCCTACACGTGCGGCACCAAATATCCCATTAAATGGGATCCCAGATAAACTTAAAACAGTAGATGCACCAATTATCGCAACAATATCTGGATTAATTTCTGGATTTACAGACATAACAGTAGCTATAATTTGAATTTCATTTAAAAAACCTTTTTTAAATAAAGGTCTTATAGGACGATCAATTAAACGAGAAATTAAAATTTCATTTTCACTAGGACGTCCTTCTCTACGAAAAAAATTTCCAGGAATACGGCCTGCGGCATATGATTTTTCTTGATAATGTACTGATAAAGGGAAAAAATTTTGTTCTGATTTAATTTTATTATCTACTACTAAGGTAACAAAAACAGCTGTATCATCAACACTTACCATTACAGAAGATGTTGCTTGCCTAGCTATCATTCCTGTTTCTATAGTTACAGTGTTATTACCATAACTAAATCTATGGATAATCGGATTTAACAAAATAAATATCCTTTTAATAAATTTTTATATTAAAATATTAATTAATTATAAATCTATAAAATAGATAGATAAAATTAAAATTTATTTAATTTCTTAATCCTAAATTTTCAATTAATATATTATAACTTTTAATTTTTTTTTTTTTAAAATAATTTAATAATTTTCTACGTTGTGATATCATGCGTAAAAGTCCTCTACGACTATGATTATCTTTTTTATGTATAGTAAAATGTTTTTGTAGATAATTAATTTTATATGTTAATAAAGCTATTTGTACTTGTGTAGATCCTTTATCTTTAATATTATTTTGATATTTTTGTATGATTTTTATTTTTTTTTCTATATTTAAATACATAATTAACCTCATTAATTATAAAATATAAATTAATAAAATTTTTTTACAGAATTTATTAATTTGCATTTTATAATATAACCTTGATTATTAATTTGACATATACCTATAAAATTATGAAATTTTTCATCAAAAATACGAAATTGTTTTTTATTTATTATAGATTTTAATTTAATTTTTTTACCATTCATTATTTTTTTTATTAATAAATTTGATAAATATAATTTTGGTATATGACTTATAATGTAATTAATAGGTAGTAATAATTTTTTAATTAAAAGAATATTTAATTTATGATTTTGATAATTCATAATTAATATTTTTAATTGTTCTAATGTTATAACATTTTTATGTAAAATTGAAATATGTGATATTACTATTCTACGTAATTTAATTATATGAGCTCCACAATTTAATTTATCTCCTAAATCATCAATAATACTACGAATATATGTTCCTTTTGAACAATTAATTTGTAATTTTATCTTATTTTTATAAAAATTTAATAATTTAATTTGATATATTATAATAGTTCTTTTTTTTAAATTAGGAATATTAATTCCTGCTCTAGCATATTTATATAAAGGAATACCTTTATATTTAATGGCAGAATACATAGGAGGTTTTTGTTTATTTTTCCCTTTAAATAAGTTTATTTTTTTTAAAATATCTTTTATAGTTACATTAACATTTTTTTTTTTTATAAGATAACCACATTTATCTGCAGTATCTGTTTTTTCTCCTAAAAGAGCCGTAACTAAATATGTTTTATTTGCATTCATTAGATATTTACTAAATTTAGTATATTCTCCAAAACAAATAGGTAACAAACCACTAGCTAAAGGATCTAAGGTCCCAATATAACCAGCTTTTTTAGCATTAAAAATAATTTTAACACACTGAAGAATTTTATTTGATGTAATACCAATAGATTTATCAAGTAATAATAAACCATTTATATTTTGTTTTTTTATTATTTTTAACATTTTTTTAAAAAAAAAATTATAATTACTAATTACTTAGTATAGTCTATTTTTTATTTTATATTATTTAATATATTACTAATACAATTACCCTCTTTTAAAGAGGAGTCTAAAATAAATTTTAATTTAGGTATTTTACGTAATTTTATTTTTTTTTGAAGTATATGTCTAATATATTCTGTTGTTTTATTTAAATAAAATAATGATTTTTTTTTATTTTTTAATTCTTCTTTATATGATAGAGTTATAAAAATTTTTGCATATGAAAAATCTTTAGATAATACTAAATCAGTAATAGTAGTAAATTTATTTATTCTTATATCATTAAGATTATTTTGTAATATTTTTGCTATTTGTTTTTTTAATTCATATGCAATTCGTAAATTACGATACAATAAATAACCTCCTTTCCTTATAAATTAAATTATATATTAAATTATTTTTTTATAATTTCATTTTTTTTAAAAATTTCTAATTTATCTCCTAAATATATATTATTAAAATTTTTAATACTAATACCACATTCCATACCATTACGTACTTCATTTACACTTTCTTTAAATCTTCTTAACGAATCTATGATACCGTTATGAATAATTTGATTATTTCTAAATAATTTTACCAAATTATTACGTTTAATTAATCCATATGTTACTATACATCCAGCTATGATACCAATTTTAGGAATAGTAAAAATACTTTTAACTTCTGCATTACCTAAAATTAATTCTTTATATTTAGGAATTAAAAGATTTTGTATATATTTTTTCATATAATTAATTAAATCATAAATAATTTTAAA
>NZ_CP046200.1:315191-318329 GCF_012569525.1 Enterobacteriaceae endosymbiont of Donacia piscatrix
AATTGTGCAATAGTAACAGCTTTTTTAGCTTCTCTTACTTTATGTACAATAACTTGTTTAGCTGTCTGTGTTGTTATACGGTTAAAATTAATAGATTTAATTTTATCATATATATAATCACCTAAATTAAGAGTATTATCTTCAATTCGTGCTGCATCTAATGTAATTTCTTTAGTAGGATAATTTACTTTTTTAACTATTAACCATCTTCTAAATGTATTAAAATCACCATTTTTACGATTAATATTAACGAATACTTCTATATCTTGTTCATATTTTTTTTTTGTTGCACTAACTAAAGCACTTTCCATTGCTTCAAATATTTTTTCACGAGGTAAAGATTTTTCATTAGCAACAGCTTCAATAACAGCTAACATTTCTTTATTCATCCTAGTTATCCTCAAATATTAAATTCTTAAAATTAGAAAACTAGATTATATTAAAATAATATAATTTTTATTAAAAATTATCTTTATTATTTTAAATAATTTTTTTTAAAAAACTTATTTATTTATTTTTATTGTATATAAAAGTAAACATGAAATAAATTTAATAAAGGAATTAATATAAAGTTGATATTTGGTTGCGGGAGTTGGATTTGAACCAACGACCTTCGGGTTATGAGCCCGACGAGCTACCAAACTGCTCCACCCCGCGTCTAATGATAATATATGATATTATAAAAAGATAAATAATGCAATATTAATTTTAATACCGAAGACGGGAGTTGAACCCGTAAGCCTAAAATAATAAGGCACCACCACCTCAAGGTAGCGTGTTTACCAATTTCACCACTTCGGCAAAATTTTATTTATACTTTATTTATATTAAAAAATGTAATATTATTTTTTCCATATTTTTTTACATTAAAATTATTTATTATTAAACTAATAATAAAAAATAAAGATGCAAGTAAAATAATACTTTTTGTTAATATTTTATTAGACATATTTGTATTAAAAGGAGATTTTATATTATTCGACGATGCACTAATATCTATTTCATCATTATCTTGAAATAATATGATACTAATCAACATAGTTGATACAAAAATAAATAAAATTAACAATAATCTATACATAAAAAAACCAAAAAAATATTTAATCAAAATATTATCTAAAAATAATTATATATTAATTTATAATAATTACAATATAAATTTTTAATTTAAAAAATTAATTTTACAACGTCATTATATAATAAAAAAATTATTAATTTTTTATCATTTTTTTTATAAGTTAAAATAACTAATTAAAAATAATAAATTTTTTTGTAGTATTTGTTTAGTAACTAAAAAATTAAAAAAAATATTTTTATTTTAATTTTTATAATATTTTTTAGTTATATATTATAATTTATAATTATTTATAAAAATTTTTAAATTTTTATAATAAAAATCATTATATTTTAATATTTAAATTATTCTTTAATTTTTAGATAAATATGTAATTATCATAAAATAATTAGATTTATATTCTTAATATAATAAAATTTGACACTAAATCTATTTGTATAGATTATTATACAATAATAAAAATTTTATTTGATATATTATTTTATATTTTTAACAATAATTTTTTATAAAAAACTATTTAATTTTATTAAAAAAGATAAATAATAGAAATCAAATAAATATATTTTTATATATATCAAAATATTTATGATATTTCATATTTTGATTTTCTTTTATACTATAAAATATCATAAATTATTTATTTTTTAAAAAAAAATTTATTTTTTTTTATCCCATTCAGGAGGTCTTACTTTTTTTCTAGCCATTAAATCATCAATTTGTGCTGATCCTATAGTTTCATATTTTATAAGAGTATTTTTCATTTCATGTAAAATATCAATATTATTTTGTAAAATTTTTAGAGCTCTATCATAATTTTCTTGTATTAAATATTTTACTTCTTGATCAATAATTTTAGCAGTTTCATCAGACATATGTTTTGCTTTAGTAACTGATCTACCTAAAAAAATTTCACTTTCTTCTTCTAAATATAATAAAGGACCTAATTTTTTAGAAAATCCCCATTGTGTTACCATATTTTTTGCAATATTAGTTGCAATTTTAATATCATTAGATGATCCTGTTGAAACATATTTTTCACCATAAATAATTTCTTCAGCAATTCTTCCTCCATATAATGTAGAAATTTTACTTTCTAATTGCTGACGACTAATATGTATTATATCAATTTCAGGTAAAAAAAATGTTATACCTAATGCTCTTCCTCGAGGAATAATAGTTACTTTATGTACAGGATCATGATCTGGGACTAATCTACCTATAATTGCATGTCCAGCTTCGTGATAAGCAATTATTTCTTTTTGTTTTTCTGTCATTACTAAAGAACGTCTTTCTGTACCCATCATAATTTTATCTTTAGCTTTTTCTAATTCTAACATAGAAACAGAATTACTATTTTGACGAGCTGCTAATAATGCTGCTTCATTTACTAAATTAGCTAAATCAGCTCCTGAAAACCCTGGAGTTCCTCTAGCTAAGATTTTAAGATCAATTTCTTTAGTTATAGGAATATTTTTTATGTGTATTCTTAATATTTGTTCTCTTCCTCTAATATCAGGTAAACCTACTATAACCTGACGATCAAAACGACCTGGTCTTAAAAGAGCTGGATCTAATACATCTGGACGATTAGTAGCTGCAATTACAATAACATTTTCATTATTATTAAATCCATCCATTTCTACTAACATTTGATTTAATGTTTGTTCTCTTTCATCATGTCCTCCTCCTAACCCAGCACCTCTTTGTCTTCCTACTGCATCTATCTCGTCAATAAAAATAATACATGGAGAAGATTTTTTAGCTTGATTAAACATGTCTCTTACTCTAGAAGCACCTACACCAACAAACATTTCTACAAAATCAGAACCTGAAATAGTAAAAAATGGCACTTGTGATTCTCCAGCAATAGCTTTAGCTAATAGAGTTTTTCCAGTTCCAGGAGGTCCTATCATTAAAATTCCTTTAGGAATTTTACCTCCTAATTTTTGAAATTTAATTGGTTCTTTTAAATAATCAACTAATTCTTTAACTTCTTCTTTAGCTTCATCACATCCAGCTAAATCATTAAATGTAGTTTTTATTTGATCTGGAGTTAACATTTG
>NZ_CP046200.1:318429-320065 GCF_012569525.1 Enterobacteriaceae endosymbiont of Donacia piscatrix
GCTTTACTTTTTCCAAAAGATAAAGCACCTTTACTACTATTTTGTAATTGACGTATAAAAAATATCCAAATTCCAATTAATAATAACATTGGAAACCATGAGATAAAAATAGATAGTAATATACTAGGTTTTCGTAAAGGTTCTCCTAATATTTTAACATTTTTTGAAAATAAAACTTTTAATAAAAATGGATCATATATAGGCATATATGTAATATAATTACTTCTATTTTTTCTAAAAACATGAATTTGTTTACCATTAATACTAATTTTTAGTATTTTATTTTTTTTAACTTCAGATAAAAAAGTTGTGTATGAAATTCTTTCTTTTTTATTAAATGAATTTAAATTAAAACTCTGTACAGTTGATATAAATATCACTGTAATTGCTAACCAGAGAATTAAATTTTTTGCCATATCTTTCAAAGAGTAACCTCTTATAACTGTATAATGTATTTTATATTAATTTTTATATCCTTTTGCAACAATATAAATTTCACTGGATTGAGATCTTGAAGCATTAGGTTTTCTAATTTTTACTATTCTAAAAACAGAATTAATTTTATTATAATATTTATTAAATTCCTTACATTGAAAAGTTTTTATTAAAAAAATTCCGTTATTTTTTAAATAAGAATAACATAAATTTAATACTAATTCATTTAAGTTAATAATATGTGGTATATCCATTTCTTTTATACCAGAAATATTAGGTGATAAATCAGACATAATCATATCTACTTTATTTTTATTAAATTCTTTTAAAATTTTGTTTAAAAAAATAGAATTATATATATTACCTTGATAAAAATTAACATTTTTAATAAAATTCATAGGTAATATATCAAGTGCAATAATTTTTCCTTTGTTACCAATTTGTGTTGAAGCAAAACTTGACCAACCCCCAGGTGAAGATCCTAAATCAATTAATATCATATTTTTTCTAAAAATTTTATCTATTTTTTCTATTTGCTCTAATTTAAACCATGATCTTGATCTATATTTATTAATATTATTTTTAACTTTTTTTATATAAAAATCTTTATAATTATTTATTAACCATAGTTTAGATTTTCTATTTTTTTTATATATCATAAAATTACTTATGAAATAATTTTTTATTTTTAAAAAATTTGCAATATTAAATATTTTTTTTAATTATATTTATTAATTTAAATTAGTAAAATTTTTATTTAATAATATTTATATTTTAATAATTATAATTATGTATATTATTAAGATAAAAATATAATTTAGTATAAATTATAAAAATTTATTAAAAATAAATAATATATAACACATTATGTTAAAATTATTTTAACTAGAATTAGCATTTAATAATTCAGTTAAATTAGCAGCTGCAGAATCTGCAGAAGAAATATTACTTATTTTATTATTAATTTTCTTTTTATTAAGACGATTTGTATGATAAGTATACCCGGTACCTGCAGGAATTAATCTTCCTACTATTACGTTTTCTTTTAATCCTTTTAATTCATCACTTTTCCCAGCTACTGAAGATTCAGTTAAAACTCTAGTTGTTTCTTGAAAAGAAGCAGCTGAAATAAAAGAAGAAGTTGCTAATGATGCTTTTGTTATTCCTAATAAATTTCGATTATATTCTGCTATTTTTTTTC
>NZ_CP046200.1:320162-325274 GCF_012569525.1 Enterobacteriaceae endosymbiont of Donacia piscatrix
CCCCTTTTCTTTTAATTTTTTATTTTTAATTGTAATTACAGAAACATCTAACTGTTCACCCTCTAAAAAATTAGAATCTCCCATTTTAGTTATAGTTGCTTTACGCAACATCTGTCTTATAATTACTTCTATATGTTTATCATTAATTTTTACTCCTTGTAATCTATAGACATCTTGAACTTCATTAATTATATAATTAGTTACAGCATTAACACCTCTTAATCTTAAGATATCATGTGGAGATTCAGGACCATCAGAAATAATATCTCCTTTATTTACTAATTCACCTTCAAATACGTTAAGTTGTCTCCATTTTGGTATCATCTCTTCATGTGTTTTAATATTTGAATTGATAGGAGTAATAATTATTCTTCTCTTACCTTTTGTTTCTTTTCCAAAAGATATAATACCATTAATTTCTGCTAAAATAGCTGCATCTTTAGGTTTTCTTGCTTCAAATAAATCTGCTACTCTAGGAAGCCCCCCAGTAATATCTTTAGTGCCACCTGAATCTTGAGGTACTTTTGCTAAAATATCACCTACACTAACATAACTACCATCTTTTAAATGTATAATAGATTTATTAGGTAAAAAATAATGTGCTGGCATATCATTTCTAGATATTATCATATCTTCATTATTATCATCAATAATCTTAATCATAGGTCTAAAATCTTTACCTATAAAAGGTCTTTCGGAAGTATCTAATACAACAATTGAGGCTAATCCGGTTAGATCATCAGTTTGTTTTATAATTGTTTGTCCTTCTAACATGTCAATAAATTTAATTTTACCACTTACTTCTGTAATAATTGGCATAGTATGAGGATCCCAATATGAAACTATTTCTCCTGATTTAACATTAGATCCATTTTTTTTTGTTATTATAGCACCATATGGTATTTTATAACTTTCTATGATTTTATTCAAACTATTAATAATTTTTAATTCAGCATTTCTAGAAATAACTACTAATTTTTTAATAGAATTAATTACTGATTTTACATTTACTAACTTTATAATTCCATTATTTTTAATTTGAATATTAGATTCTGCTGCTGTTCGTGATGCTGCACCTCCAATATGAAATGTACGCATTGTTAATTGTGTTCCTGGTTCACCTATTGATTGAGCTGCAATAACTCCTATTGCTTCTCCTTTATTTATAATATGTCCTCGAGCTAAATCACGTCCATAACAATAAGAACATACACCAAAATTAGTTTCACAGCTAACTACAGATCGTACTTTAATATTATCAATAGAATGTTGTTCTAATATATTACAATATTTTTCATTTAATAATGTGTTTCTAAAAATAAGAATAGTTTTATTATCTTTTTTATAAATATCTTCTGCTGTTACTCTCCCTAAAACTCTTTCTTTTAATGATTCTTTTATATCTTTTCCAATAATAATAGATGAAATTTTTATTCCATTTAAAGTTAAACAATCATTTTCTGTTATAACTAAATCTTGTGCTACATCTACTAATCTTCTAGTTAAATATCCAGAATTTGCTGTTTTTAAAGCGGTATCAGCTAATCCTTTTCTAGCTCCATGAGTAGAAATAAAATATTGTAAAACATTTAATCCTTCTCTAAAATTAGCAATAATTGGAGTTTCAATGATTGACCCATCCGGTTTCGCCATTAAACCTCTCATACCAGCTAATTGTCTAATTTGCGCAGCAGAGCCTCGAGCTCCTGAATCTGCCATCATAAAAATATTATTAAAAGAACTCTGTTCAATTATTAAACCATTTTTATTAGTTATTTTTTCAATAGATAAATTTTTCATCATAGCTTTTGATATTTTTTCATTAGCAGCAGTCCAGATATCAATAATTTTATTATATTTTTCTCCAGCAGTAACAAGACCAGATTGAAATTGTTCTTGTATTTCATTAACTTCAGATTCTGCTTCATTAATAATTTCATTTTTATTATGAGGTATAATAATATCATCTATACCTACAGAAGTACCTGATTTAGCTGCATAATGAAACCCAGTATACATAATCTGATCTGCAAAAATAACTGTAGATTTTAATCCTAAAACTCTGTAACATATATTTAAAATTTGAGAAATATCTTTTTTTCCTAAAGTTTTATTTATCATATGATATGGTATACCTTTAGGTACTTGATTCCAAAAAATTGCTCTTCCAATAGTAGTTTTTACAATAATATTATTTTTAATCCATTTATTTGTTATTAAATCTTTATTAAATTCTTTAATTCGTACTTTAACACAAGCATGTAAATCAGCTTGTCCTATATTATAAACACGCTCAGCTTCTTTAGGTCCTGTTAATATCATTCCTTCTCCATTTGCATTAATTTTATCTTTAGTCATATAATATATTCCTAATACCACATCTTGAGAAGGAACAATAATTGGCTCTCCATTGGCTGGAGATAAAATATTATTAGTAGACATCATTAAAATTCGTGCTTCTAACTGTGCTTCTAATGTTAAAGGAACATGTACTGCCATTTGATCTCCATCAAAATCAGCATTATAAGCAGCACATACTAAAGGATGTAATTGTATAGCCTTGCCTTCGACTAAAAGTGGTTCAAATGCTTGTATTCCTAATCTATGTAGAGTAGGAGCTCTATTTAATAAAATAGGATGTTCTTTAATTACTTCATCTAAAATATCCCATACTATTGATTCTTCTTTTTCTACCATTTTTTTAGCAGATTTAATAGTAGTTGCAAATCCCCTAATTTCTAATTTACTATATATAAATGGCTTAAATAGTTCTAATGCCATTTTTTTAGGTAAACCACATTGGTGTAAATGTAAATAAGGACCAACTGTTATAACAGATCTTCCTGAATAATCAACTCTTTTACCTAATAAATTTTGTCTAAATCTTCCTTGTTTTCCTTTAATCATATCTGCTAATGATTTTAATGGACGTTTATTAGATCCTATAATTGCTTTACCTCTTCTACCATTATCTAATAATGCATCAACTGCTTCTTGTAACATTCTTTTTTCATTTTTTATTATGATATCAGGAGCTGATAATTCTAATAAACGTTTTAATCTATTATTACGATTTATAACTCTTCTATATAAATCATTTAAATCTGATGTTGCAAATCTACCTCCATCTAAAGGAACTAAAGGTCTTAAATCAGGAGGTAAAACAGGTAATATATTCATAATCATCCATTCTGGTTTATTACCTGAATATATAAAAGATTCTAATAATTTTATTCTTTTACCTATCTTTTTTCTTTTAGTTTCAGAACTAGTATTATATAATTCATTACGTAATAATTTACATTCTTTTTTTAAATTAATATTTTTTAATAAATATTGTATTGCTTCTGCTCCCATTTTTGCTTCAAATTCATTTCCAAATTCTTCTAATAAATTTAAATATTGTTCTTCAGATAAAATTTGTTTTTTTTCTAAAGATGACATACCTTCTTCTATAACAACATATGATTCAAAATATAAAACTTTTTCTATATCTTTTAATGGCATATTAAGTAATAACCCAATTCTAGAAGGTAATGATTTTAAAAACCATATATGTGCAATTGGAGAAGCTAGTTCTATATGTCCCATTCTATCTCTTCTTACTTTTGTTTGTGTAACTTCAACACCACATTTTTCACAAACAACACCCCTATGTTTTAAACGTTTATATTTACCACATAAACATTCGTAATCTTTAATAGGGCCAAAAATACGAGCACAAAACAAACCATCTCTTTCAGGTTTAAATGTACGATAATTAATTGTTTCAGGTTTTTTTACTTCTCCAAAAGACCAAGATTTTATCATATCAGAAGAAGCTAGAGAAAGTTTTATTGAATCAAATTCTTCTATCTTATTTTTTGATTTTAAAAAATTAAATAAATCTTTCACAAATTTCTTACCTCAATTATACTATTACTTGTAAATTTTATATTTTAAAGTAAGTATTAATTATTTTTTTTCTAAATTAATATTTAAGCCTAATGAACGTATTTCTTTAAGTAATACATTAAAAGATTCTGGAATACCAGCATCCATTTGATGATTTCCATCTACTATATTTTTATACATTTTAGTTCTACCATTTACATCATCAGATTTAATCGTTAACATTTCTTGTAAAGTATACGCTGCTCCATATGCTTCTAAAGCCCAAACTTCCATTTCACCAAATCTTTGTCCCCCAAATTGAGATTTTCCACCTAATGGTTGTTGAGTTACAAGGCTATATGAACCAGTAGATCTAGCATGCATTTTATCATCTACTAAATGATTTAATTTTAACATATACATGTAACCTACAGTAACTGGTCTTTCAAAAGCTTCTCCTGTACGTCCATCGTATAATTTTATTTGACCAGAAATTGGTAAATCAGATAATTTTAATAATTCTTTAATTTCTTTTTCATTAGCTCCATCAAATACTGGTGTAGCAATAGGCATACCTTTTTTTAAATTATTTGCTAATAAAATAATTTCTTCATCAGTAAAATCATTTAAATTTACATTTTGACGTATATTTTTACCTATACTATAGGCCTTATTAAGAAATATACGAATTTTTTCTATATTTTTTTTTTCTTCTAATAAATCATGAATTTTATTTCCAATACCTTTTGCAGCCATACCTAAATGAGTTTCCAAAATTTGTCCTATATTCATCCTAGAAGGAACACCTAAAGGATTTAATACAATATCGATTGGAATACCATTTTCGTCATAAGGCATATCTTCTATAGGACAAATTTTAGAAATAACTCCTTTATTACCATGTCTTCCTGCCATTTTATCTCCTGGTTGTATTTGTCTTTTAACAGCTAAATTTACTTTAATAATTTTTAAAATACCAGGAGCTAAATCATTTCCTTGTATAATTTTAATTTTTTCTAATTCTATTTTTTTCGTAAAATTTTTTTTTATTTCTTTATATTTTTCAATAAAATAATTCAATTTTTTTTGTTTTTTTTCATCTTTAATAGATAGAGAATTGATAATATTAATATCAAAATTTTTAATATTATTAATAATATTTATTTCTAATAAAAAATTTTTTATATTTAAAATTATATTTTTTTCAAAAATTTTTTGTTCAGTTAATAAATTTTTTTT
>NZ_CP046200.1:325372-329208 GCF_012569525.1 Enterobacteriaceae endosymbiont of Donacia piscatrix
TAATTTGTTTAAATTGCATCTCTTCTATTTCTAGAGTTCTTTTATCTTTTTTTACACCATCTCTTGTAAAAATTTGTACGTCAATTACAGTTCCATGTATTCCGTTAGGAACTCTTAAAGAAGTATCTTTTACATCGGAAGCTTTTTCCCCAAAAATTGCACGTAATAATTTTTCTTCTGGTGATAATTGAGTTTCTCCCTTAGGGGTTATTTTACCAACAAGAATATCTCCATTTTTTACTTCAGCACCAATATATACTATTCCACATTCATCTAATTTAGATAAAGAAGATTCACTTACATTCGGTATATCAGACGTAATTTCTTCTGGACCTAATTTTGTATCACGTGATATACAAGATAATTCTTGTATATGTATAGTAGTAAATTTATCTTTTTGTACAATTTTTTCAGATAATAAAATAGAATCTTCAAAATTATATCCATTCCATGGCATGAAAGCTACTCTCATATTTTGGCCTAATGCTAATTCTCCTAAATCTGTAGCAGGACCATCCGCTAATACATCATTTTTTTTTATATATTCACCTAAATTTACACATGGTGTTTGATTTATACATGTATTTTGATTTGATCTTATATATTTATCTAAATAATAAATATCAATATTATTAATAGTAATATCATCTCTTTTTATAAAAATACGTGTAGAATCTACATATTCTACAATTCCAGAATTTTTAGCAATAATAGTTACACCAGAATCTACAGCTACAACTCGTTCCATACCAGTTCCTACTAATGGTTTTTCTGTTTTAAGAGTAGGTACCGCTTGTCTCTGCATATTAGCACCCATTAATGCACGATTAGCATCATCATGTTCTAAAAAAGGAATTAAAGAAGCACCTACAGAAACAATTTGTTGTGTAGAAACATCCATATAATTAATTTGTTCTTTTTTAAAGAAACTTGCTTCTCCTTTATAACGACATGTAATAAGATCATCAATAAAATATCCATTTTTATCAATATTAGCATTAGCTTGAGCAATAATAAAATTACCTTCTTCTATAGAAGATAAATAATTAATTTTATCAGTAACATATCCATTTTTAACTAACCTATAAGGTGTTTCTAAAAATCCATATTCATTTGTTCTTGCATAAACTGATAATGAATTAATTAAACCAATATTAGGTCCTTCAGGTGTTTCTATAGGACATACTCTACCATAATGTGTAGGATGAACATCTCGCACTTCAAATCCTGCTCTTTCTCTAGTTAAACCACCAGGACCTAAAGCAGAAATACGTCTTTTATGTGTAATTTCTGATAATGGATTATTTTGATCCATAAATTGTGATAATTGACTAGAACAAAAAAATTCTTTTAGAGCAGCAGAAATAGGTTTTGCGTTTATCATATCTTGAGGCATTAAAGATTCTAAATCTCCTAAAGATAATCTTTCTTTAACAGCTCTCTCTACACGAATTAAACCTATACGAAATTGATTTTCTGCCATCTCTCCAATAGAACGAATTCTTCTATTACCTAAATGATCAATATCATCAATATTTCCATTACCATCACGAATTGCAATTAATTTTTTAATAACATCTACAATATCTTTTTTATTTAAAATTCCAGGACCAAAAATATTTTGACGTGATAATGAACGATTAAATTTCATTCTCCCTACGGGAGATAAATCATAACGATCTTCAACAAAAAATAATTTTTTAAATAAAAGTTCTGCGGCTTCTTTTGTAGGTGGCTCTCCAGGACGCATCATTCTATAAATTTCTACTAAAGCATCTAAACGATTAGTTGTACTATCTAATTTTAATGTTTCAGAAATATAAGATCCATGATCTAAATCATTAGTAAAAATTGTTTCAATAATGTTTTGATTACGAAAAATTTTATTAATAATTTCCCTTGTTAAAGGATTATTTGCTGAGATAATTATTTCTCCAGTATTTTTATCTATATAATCTTTGATAACTATTTTGTCTATCATATACTCTATAGGTATATTTATATATTTAATATTATCATTTTTTAAATTATTAATATGACGTAGAGTAATTCTTTTTCCTTTTTCTATATAAATAATATCATTTTTTTTAATATCAAAAAATGCTGTTTCACCTCTTAATCTATCTGGTATTAATTTTAATTTAATTTTTTTATTTTTTATTTTATAGATATTTTTTTTAAAAAAAATATCTAATATTTCTTCTGCATCGTAACCTAAAGAACGTAAAATAATTGTAACTGGTAATTTTCTTCTTCTATCTATACGTACAAAAATATTATCTTTAGGATCAAATTCAAAATCTAACCAAGAACCTCTATAAGGAATAATACGAGCATTATATAATATTTTTCCTGATGAATGAGTTTTTCCTTTATCACTATCAAAAAAAACTCCAGGACTTCTATGTAATTGTGAAACTACTACACGTTCAATACCATTAACTATAAAAGTACCGTTTTTTGTCATTAATGGTATTTCACCCATATATACTTCTTGTTCTTTTATATTTTTAATAGGTAATCCTGGTTTTTCTTTATCATAAATAATTAATTTTAATTTTACTTTTATAGGAGCTGAATAGGTCATCCCTCTAATATGACATTCTTTCATTGTAAAAAGTGATTTTCCTAAATTATAATTTACATATTCTAATTTAGCATGTCCACTATAACTAGTAATAGGGAAAATACTTTTAAATGCAGCTTCTAAACCATATTGGCCTGTAGGATCTGGTGTTATAAATTTTTTAAATGAATCTATTTGAATAGAAAGTAAATATGGAATGTCTAAAACTTGAAATCTTTTTCCAAAATCTTTGCGAATACGTTTTTTTTCAGTTTGAGAATAAACCATATGGTTCCTCAGTTATCTGATAAATTAAACAATTTAATCAAATTAATATTATTTTATAAATAAGTTTTATTTTAAACTCTTATAAAATTATTTAATTTCTATTTCTGCTCCAGAAATTTTTAATTTAGATTCTAAATCTAATGCTTCTTGTTTAGAAATAGATTCTTTTAATACTATAGGAGCTGATTCTACTAAATCTTTAGCTTCTTTCAATCCTAAATTCATAATATTTCTGACAGTTTTTATAACGGAAATTTTATTATTTCCTATATTTTTAAGATATATGCTAAATTCAGTTTGTTCTTCTTTTTTTTCTTCTTGTTGATTATCATTTTGTGTACTTGTTATTACACTAGAAACACCAAATTTTTTTTCCATAGAACTAATTAAATCCATTATATCCATAATAGACATTGATTCTATAGCTTCTATGATTTGTTCTTTAGTTATGGCCATTTGCTCTCCTAAAATAATAATAATTTTATATATAAATAAATTAATTTATTTTACATTTTTAATTGCGATTAAGATTCTATAAAATTTACCTAGAGAGATATCTTTTATAATTAGTAAAAAACGTATAATAGCTTCTTTATATGTAGGTAATTTAGCTAAAAAATCAATATTTTCACTATTTATTATTTTATTATTAAATGATGCTCCTTTTATTATTAAATTATTATCTAATTTACTAAATTTTTTTAGTAAACGAGCTGCAGAACCAGGATGTTTAAATGAATAAGCTATTAATATGGGACCGTGTATTAAAGGATCTAAACAGTCAAAATTACTATTTTTAATAATTAATTTTAATAATTTGTTTCTTACAATATTTATAATAACATTTTTATTTTTACTTTCTTTTCTTAATTTATTTAAATTGTTATTATTAACCCCAGAAAAATTAGCAATAACAGCTGATAATGCACGTTTATTTATTTTACTTATTTTTGCAACAATCGTTTTTTTTTTTTTAATATTT
>NZ_CP046200.1:329308-340664 GCF_012569525.1 Enterobacteriaceae endosymbiont of Donacia piscatrix
ATAAATATAATATAGTTATTTTTTATTGTAAAGAAAAATATTAATTAATTAAATTAATACAATCTTTAGTTATATTTAAAGATATACCCATAGTAGAAGATATATATATTTTTTTAAAAAAGTTGTTTTTTAATTGTACTGGTTTATGTTTTTTTAAAATCTTTAATAAACTTTTTAAATTTTCTTGAATTTTTTTATTTTCAAAATTAATTTTACCAATAGTTGTATGAATAATACCATTTTTATCATTACGAAAAGTAATTTGTCCGTCACGTATTTTTTTTATTGTTTTATTTATATCATTTGTAATTGTACCTAATTTAGGGTTAGGCATTAATCCTTTTGGACCTAAAATAGGTCCTAATTTAGTTACTATATTCATAGCTTCTGGAGTAGAAATAACTATATCAAAATTTTTTTCACCATTAGTAATTTTTATCAATAGATCATTCATTCCAACTAATTTCACTCCCAAATTTTTAGCTTGGATTGCTTCTTTACCATCTGCAAAAACTGCTATTCTAATATTTTTTCCAGTACCGTAGGGTAAAGATACATTTCCTCTAATATTTTGTTCGGTTTTTTTGGGGTTTATACCTAAAATAATTGCAATATCAATGCTTTCAATAAATTTAACTTTACTTAACTTTTTTAAGTTATTAATAGCTTTTTCAACAGAAAATTGTTTTTTAATGTTTAAATTTTCATACATGAATTTCATTCGTTTCGTTAATTTTTTCATAATATTTTAATCCTGAACAGTTAAACCCATTGATATAGCAGTTCCTTTTATGGAAGAAATCATAGATTCAATATTAGTTCCATTCATGTCAATATATTTTATTTCTGCAATTTTACGAATTTGATTATTTGTAATTACTCCAATTTTTTCTTTTTTTGGTTTATTAGCTCCTTTTTTTATCCCTAAAATTTTTTTTATTAATGCAGATACTGGAGGAGTTTTAGTTATAAATGTAAAAGTTTTATCAACATAAATTGTAATAATTACTGGTATAGGAATACCTTTTTCTAAATTATTAGTTTTTAAATTAAAATTTTTACAAAAATTCATAATATTTATGCCATGTTGTCCTAATGCAGGCCCAATGGGAGGACTAGGATTAGCATTTCCAGCTGGAACTTGTAATTTTACATAAGTTTTAATTTTTTTAACCATAAAAGATCTCTATTAATTAATAATTAAAATAAAAAATATTTAAAATATATAATTTTTTAAAATTATTTTATCCTTTTTCTACTTGTCTAAAATCTAAATCAACAGGAGTAGATCGACCAAAAATTGATACTGAAACCTTTAATCTGTTTTTTTCATAATCTACTTCTTCTACTATGCCATTAAAATCAGAAAAAGGACCATCTTTAACTCTAATCATTTCTCCTGGTTCAAATATTGTTTTTGGTCTAGGTTTATCACCAATTTTTTGTAAACGTTCTATAATAATATTTATTTCTTTATCACTTACAGGAGATGGATTATCAGATGTTCCTCCAATGAAACCTAAAACTTTTGGTACGCTACGTACTAAATACCAACTTAATTCTTTCATTATCATATGTACTAATATATATCCTGGAAAAAATTTACGGTCACTTCTATATTTTTGTCCTCTACGTATTTCAATAATAGCTTCAGTAGGTACTAAAATTTTACCAAATAAATCTTTCATATTATGAATTTTAATATATTCTTTTAATGATTTAACTACACGTTGTTCAAAACCAGAACGAGCTTGAATAACATACCATTTTTTTTGTAAAGATTTATCCATTTTATGACCTCGTTCCAGTTAAATATGATATTACATAGATTAAAAAATTATCTAATATATAAATTAAACATGATATTATTATAACAATGATAGTTATAGTTAAAGCTGTATGCCAAGTATCTTTATAAGATGGCCATATAACTTTATAAGTTTCTATACATGCATTATCTATAAAAGATAATAAATTTTTACCTTTATTTGTAGATAAAATGATAAAAATAATTAAAGATAATATAAAAAAAGATAAAATTAAACGAATAAATAAATATATTTTTTGATAAATAATATTACATACTATAATAGCAATTAATAAAATTATACCGACAATCCATTTAATAAAAATTGTAATATTTTTTTTAAATTCTATAATATTCATTATATTTTAACCAAAAAAATATTTGTATAGAATATATATAAATTATATAGATATATTTTACTAATAATTTATTTAATATTTAAATTTAAAATAAAAAAAGAATCAAAGGGAATACATAATTTTCCCTTATCTTCTTTTATAATACATTTACTTTAATACTTTTGTAACTACACCTGCACCTACAGTACGTCCTCCTTCACGAATAGCAAAACGTAAACCATTAGACATAGCTATAGGATGAATTAGTGTTACAATCATATTAATATTATCTCCAGGCATAACCATTTCAATATTAGATGGTAATTCTATAGTTCCTGTAACATCTGTAGTTCTAAAATAGAATTGAGGACGATATCCTTTAAAAAAGGCTGTATGTCTTCCACCTTCATCTTTTGATAAAATATAAACTTCTGCTTCAAATTTTGTATGTGGTGTAATTGATCCTGGTTTTGCTAAAACTTGCCCTCTTTCTATATCTTCTCTTTTAATACCTCTAAGTAAAATACCTATATTTTCACCAGCACGTCCCTCATCTAATAGTTTACGAAACATTTCCACTCCAGTACAAATAGATTTAATGGTATTTCTAATACCTATAATTTCTACTTCTTCTCCTACTTTTATTATACCTCTTTCTACTCTCCCAGTTACTACTGTACCTCTACCTGAGATAGAAAAAACATCTTCTATTGGTAATAAAAAAGGTTTATCAATTTTCCTTATAGGATTAGGTATATAATTATCTAATGAATTAGCTAATTCAATAATTTTCTTTTCCCAAATTTTATCTCCTTCTAATGCTTTTAAGGCAGATCCTTGAATAATAGGAGTTTTATCTCCAGGAAAATTATATTGTGTTAATAAATCACGTACTTCCATTTCCACTAATTCTAGTAATTCTTTATCATTAACTAAATCACATTTATTAAGAAATACTATAATATAAGGTACTTCTACTTGTCTAGCTAATAAAATGTGTTCTCTTGTTTGTGGCATAGGACCATCTGTTGCTGCAACTACTAATATTGCTCCATCCATTTGAGCAGCACCTGTAATCATGTTTTTTACATAATCTGCATGTCCTGGACAATCAACATGAGCATAATGACGATATTTTGTATCATATTCAACATGAGATGTATTTATAGTTATACCTCTCGCTTTTTCTTCTGGTGCATTATCAATTTGCTCAAAAGCTTTTGCAGAACCACCATATTTTTTTGCTAAAACAGTTGTTATAGCTGCTGTTAAAGTTGTTTTCCCATGATCTACATGTCCTATAGTACCTACATTAATATGAGGTTTAGAACGTTCAAATTTTTTTTTAGACACAAGATAATATCCTTCCAATAAATTGTAAAAATATATAATTATTTGTTTAATTCTTATAATTTAGATCGAGATTCAATAATTACCTTTGTAATATTATTAGGTGCTTTATTATATTTTAAAAATTCCATAGTATAAGATGCTCTTCCTTGACTATAGGAACGTAAATCAGTAGCATACCCAAACATTTCTGATAATGGTACACAAGCACTAATAGTTTTTCCAGTAGGAATATTATTCATACCTTCTATAATTCCCCTTCTTCGATTTAAATCCCCGATAACATCTCCCATATATTCTTCAGGTGTTTCTATTTCTACTTTCATTATAGGTTCAAGTAAAATAGGATTAGCTTTTTTAAAAGCATTTTTAAATGCAATAGCTGCAGCTAATTTAAAAGCTAGTTCAGAAGAATCTACATCATGATAAGATCCATAATGAAGTCTAACTGCAATATTTACTACAGGATAATTTGCCATAGGACCTGATTTTAATTGTTCTTGAATGCTTTTATCTATAGCTGATATATACTCATTAGGTATTACACCACCTTTTATATCATTAGTAAATAAATAACCTGTATTATTTTTTTGTGGTTTTAATGGAGAAATATCTATTACAACATGACCATATTGTCCTCTTCCACCTGTTTGTTTTATATACTTACCTTCTATATTAGTAATACTATTTTGTATAGTTTCACGATAAGAAACTTGAGGTTTTCCAATTTTAGCAGATATATTAAATTCTCTTTTCATTCTATCTACAATTATTTCTAAATGTAATTCACCCATTCCTGCTATAATAGTTTGATTAGTTTCTTCATCAATCCACGTTCTTAAAGAAGGATCTTCTTTAATTAGACGATTTAAAGCTAAACCCATTTTTTCTTGATCTATTTTAGTTTTGGGTTCTATAGCAATAGAAATAACAGGTTCAGGAAAATCCATTGTTTCAAGAATAATACATTTATTAATATCACATAATGTATCTCCTGTTGTTACATTTTTTAATCCAATAGCAGCAGCTATATCTCCTGCATAAACTTTTTTTATTTCCTCTCTTTTATTAGCATGCATCTGAACTATACGACCAATACGTTCTTTTTGTTTTTTTATTGAATTATATATAATTTCTCCATTACTAACTGTTCCAGAATATACTCTAAAAAAAGTTAAATTACCAACAAAGGGATCATTAGCTATTTTAAAAGCTAGGGCTGAAAATAATTCATTATCATCAGTATTACGTGTTAATATGTTTTTATTATTATCAGATATTCCTTGAATAGGAGGAATATCCTTAGGCGATGGTAAATAATCAATTATTGCATCTAATAATGCTTGTACTCCTTTATTTTTAAAGGCTGATCCACATGTAATTAAAGTAATTTCATTATTTAAAACTCTTTTTCTTAAAGCAAATTTTATTTCCTGTATAGGAATTACATTTCCATTTAAATATTTTTCTAATAATATTTCATCAGATTCTACTGCTGTTTCTATTAATTTTTTATGCCATATTTGAACCTCTTTTTCCATATTTTTAGGTATATTAATATAATTACAATTAATTCCTTGATCTTTCTCACTCCAATTTAATGCTTTCATTTGTATTAAATCAATTACTCCAGTAAATCGTTCTTCGGATCCAATAGGTAATTGTAAAGGTATTGCTTCTGTTAATAAATTATTTTGTATTTGTTTAATAACTTTTATAAAATTCGCTCCCATTCTATCCATTTTATTTATAAAAGCAATTCTAGGAACTTTATATTTATTAGCTTGCCGCCATACTGTTTCTGATTGAGGTTGTACTCCACCTACAGCACAATAAATCATAACTACACCATCTAATATTCTCATAGAACGTTCTACTTCAATTGTAAAATCTACATGTCCTGGAGTATCAATAATATTTATCCTATGTGATTTATATTGATTAAACATTCCTGACCAAAATGTTGTAGTAGCAGCAGAAGTAATAGTAATACCTCTCTCTTGTTCTTGTTTCATCCAATCCATTGTAGCTGTTCCATCATGTACTTCTCCTATTTTATGATTTATTCCTGTATAAAACAAAATTCTTTCAGTTGTAGTAGTTTTACCGGCATCAATATGTGCGCTAATACCAATATTACGATATCGTTTTATAGGAGTTATACGACTCATGTATTATTCCTCTATTTTAGAGATAAAAAATTTTTAAATAATATTAAATATGATTTTTAATAAAAAATATTGATTTAGTCACGACATATATTATTGATTAATTGGTTCATTTTATTGTAATTAAGACTATCTTTTTATAATTATTTTTTACCAACGATAATGAGCAAATGCTTTATTAGCTTCTGCCATTTTATGTATTTCTTCTTTTTTTTTAACAGCATTTCCTTTATTTTCTAAAGCATCTAATATTTCATTAGTTAATTTTAAAATCATAGATTTTTCTTGTCTTTTTCGTGCAGAATTAACTAACCAGCGTATAGCTAAAGTATTTCTTCTAGTAGGTCTAATTTCTACCGGTACTTGATAAGTTGAACCACCTACTCTTCGTGATTTTACTTCTACTGCAGGTTTAATATTTTCTAATACATTTAAAAAAATATCTATTTCTTTTTTACCTATCTTTTTTGTAACTTTATTTAAAGCTGAATAAACAATAAATTCTGCAATAGATTTTTTACCATTTACCATAATTATATTAATAAATTTGGCTAATAAATCTGATTCAAATTGAGGATCTGGTGATATTTTTCGTTGATTAATTATACGTCTACGAGGCATAATATTTACTCCATAAGTTTAGTAAAATTTAGTAAATTTAATTTTTAAAAAAATATTTATTAATATTATTTAGGTTTTTTAACACCATATTTTGATCTTCCTTTTTTCCGATTTTTAACACCAATACAATCTAAAGTACCTCTAATCGTATGATATCTAACTCCAGGAAGATCTTTTACTCTTCCACCTCTAATTAAAATTACAGAATGTTCCTGTAGATTATGTCCTTCACCTGAAATATAAGAAGTTACTTCAAAACCATTAGTTAATCTTACTCTACATACTTTTCTTAAAGCAGAATTAGGTTTTTTAGGAGTTGTTGTATAAACTTTTGTACATACTCCTCTTTTTTGTGGACAAGAATTTAAAGCTGGTACATTAGTTTTAATAATTTTACGAGATCTATTTTTACGAACTAATTGATTAATTGTTGCCATATTTTCTAACCTAAAAATAATTTGATTTATTAAAATTTAAAATTACCATATTATTTGTTTTTTATGTTTTATTATTAAATAAACAAACTTTTTATAATTTATTCGTGTAATTTTATTTGAAATATCTAAATCTAAACCTCTAGCTAATATATCATCATTTATAGCAAAAATTAATAGTTTCATTTTTTTCTTAATTTTAGTAATTTTTTTAAAATATAAACTATTTTTTAATCCAGCTAATACTCCATCTTGAATAAGAAGTAAATCATCATTTATATTTAAAAAATTTAATAATAAAGAAAAATTACAAGATGTTGGAGAACTAAATAAGGTATATAACATATAAAATATATTTACTAAATTAAAAATTGATAATTATATCATAATTATCAATTTTTTTTTTCCATATTAAAGGATTTATAATTTTAATAGGTAAAATCCAATGATTTTTTTTATTATTTTCTATTCCTAAATTTTTTATAGATTTTGAACAAACGTAATAATTACTAATATTACAAAGTTTTAAAATATTAAAACTAATATTATAATTATTTAATAAAAAATTTTTTGTGTTTTGTTTATAATATATTTGTAAAATTCCATCTCCTATAAAAAATAAAGCTATATCCTCAGTAAATGAGGATACAGAAAGAATTACATTAAGTCCTTCTTTACCAATAAAATTTCCATATGGAGATTTTGTAAATGTAAATGCTATTTTATTCATTAAAATTGAACTAAACGATCACAAGTTAATACAGATTTCGTAAATGTACTTAAAGTAGTTACTTTAAATGTATTATCAATAATATCATATGTTTTTTTATAATTTAATAAATTATTCTTATAAAAACTATTTTTTACTATTAAACCTCTTTTTGTCGCAGAGGTAACACATAAATATAAATTTATATGATATTTTATCTTTAATTTTTTCCAATGATTAACTAGATTAAATTCATTTTCATTAAAATTAATATTTTTATTAGAATTAAAAACTCCATCACCATAAAAAAATATATCTTTTACTATTTGTTTTTCTTTTATTGCTGCTTTAGTGAATGAATATGCAGAATAAGAATTCTGTGTATTATATGGAGCTGTTGTTATAAATATTATAAAAATCATATTAAAACCTAAGATTTTAAAATCTTCTTTATAAAATATATTTTTTATACTCATATATAATTTTAATAAATAAAAAATTTTAATTTAAAATGTTATAGTTTTTATTAATTAGTTTAATTAGATATTGAATTTTTTATATCTAAAAGTTCAATTTCAAATTTTAAAGTTGAATTAGATGGTATACCAGAAATAATCTCTGAACCATAAGCTAATTTTGGAGGAATAATTAATGTTATTTTACCACCTTTTTTGATATATTTTAAACCTTCTTTCCATCCTGGAATTACTTGTTTTAAACATATAGATAAAGGTTTATTTTTTTCAGTACTATCAAATTCAGTACCATCAATTAATTGTCCTTTATATTTTATAACAATTATTTGATTATTATTAGTAATTTTTTTACCCTTACCAATTTTATGTATTTTATATACTAATCCGGTATTAGTTTTTTTAAAACCTTTTTGTTTTAAAATTTTTTGAATATATTTTTTACCTATATTACCATTGTTTTTAATTTCTTCTTGAATTTCATTAGGACTAAATGCTTTTACATTAGCATCATATAATTGAAGCACCCTATCAATTTCATTATTAGAAAGTTTATATTTTTTATCAAGTGCATCAGATACACCTTGAAGAATATATTTTCTATTTAATATTATTTTTAATGTTTTTTGTATTTGGAAGGTGCGTGTTAAGTATTTACCTATTGTTATTCCTAAAGAATATGCAATTTTGTCATTATCATCTTTGAAAAATTTTTTTTGCTTTTTATTTTTTATATCATGTTTTTTTTTTATAATTTTTTCAGTGTTTTTTTTATTTTGCCACCATGATATATTTTTTGATGTAAATGCATTTGTATTAGATACATTTAAACAAATACTTAAAATTAACATAGTAAATATTAATTTTTTTTTAGTAAAAAATTTCATTTTTTCTCCAAAATTTTTTAATAATATTAATAATTTTAACACATTAAAATTTTATATATAAAATAAGATAAATAAACACCTTATTTTATATAAAATATTACTTTTAATAAAAAAAAACAAGTTAATTTTTTTAAAAAAATATTAAATTAATAGTTTTAACATTCTTCTTAATGGTTCTGAAGCTCCCCATAGTAATTGATCTCCTACTGAAAAGATAGAAAAACAGTTTTTATCTATATTTAATTTTTTTATTCTTCCTACATTAATGTCTAATTTACCACTAACAAAAGAGGGTGTAAGAAATTTAATAGTTTCATTAAAATTATTTGATATAATTTTAACCCAATTATTACTATCACTAATGATACTTTTGATATTATTTATAGATAAATCTTTGTTTAATTTAATTGTAAATGATTGACTATGTGAACGTAAAGTAGGTATTCTTACGCAAATACTATCTACTGGAATAATTTTATTTGTATTTAAAATTTTATTAGTTTCAAATTGTCCTTTCCATTCTTCTTTTGTTTGATTAGTATTTTTTATTTTTTTGTCTATCCATGGAATTAAATTATTAATTAAAGGAACTTTAAAATATTGTTTAGGTAAATTAGAAGAATACATTTGTTTTGAAATTTCTTTTTCTATATCAATAATATTTATTGAAGAATTATTAATTGAAGAAGATATGTTTTGACATATATATATCATTTGTGAAATAAGTTCTTTTATAAATTTTGAACCTGCACCAGATGCAGCTTGATAAGTAGAAACAGAAACCCAATCAATTAAATTTTTTTTAAATAAACCACCTAAAGCCATTAACATTAAACTAACAGTACAATTACCTCCAACAAAAGTTTTTATACCTGAATTTAATTTTTGTTGTATATGTTTTAAATTAATGGGATCTAAGACAATAACAGATTCATTTAAAGTTCTTAAATTAGAAGCTGCATCTATCCAATATCCTTTCCAACCCATTTTACGTAATTGAAAATAAGTTTTATTTGTATATTCACTTCCTTGACATGTTAAGATTATATCTAATTCAAATAATTTTTCAAAATTATAAGCATTTTCTAATTTTATAAATTTATTTTTTATATAAAAATGAGGTATAAATTTATCATATTGCGAAGTAGAAAAAAAAATAGCATTAATATTACTAAAATCTTTTTTTTTTATCATTCTTTTTATAAGAATAGAACCTACCATTCCTCTCCAACCAATAAATCCTACATTTTTCATTATTTTACCTTATAAATTATTTTTTATTTTATATATTTTATATAAAATATATTTTAATTACTAATTTTAACATTTTATTATAGAATTATTTCTAAAATTTATAAATTATTATAAAATAATATACATATTATTTTATTAATTTTATATTCCAATTAATTGGTTTTTTTTTATTTAAAATTAAATATTTATTTGTTTTAGAAAAATGTCTACAAAAATAAAATCCTTTATAAAAAGATAAAGGTGAAGGATGTGATGTAGTTAAAATTAAATGTTTTGATGTTATCAAAACATGTTTTTTTTTTGCATAAATCCCCCATAATAAAAAAACAATATTTTCATAATATAGATTAATTATTTTTATTACATTATTTGTAAAAATTTCCCAACCAATATTGGCATGAGATTGTGGTTTTCCTTTTTCTACTGTTAGTATTGAATTTAATAACATTACTCCTTCATCAACCCAATTTACTAAATATCCATGATCAGGAATAATAAAACTAGGTATATCAAACTTTATTGCTTTATAAATATTTTTTAATGTAGGAGGTATTGTAATATTTGGCATAACTGAAAATGCTAAACCATTAGCTTGATCTATACCAGGATATGGATCCTGACCTAAAATAACTACTTTTAAATTATTAAAATTAATTTTTTTAAAAATGTTAAAAATATATTTTTTTTTAGGATAAATAATTTTTTTATTGTTAATATCTTTATAAATTTTTTGTATTAATTTTATAAAATATTTTTTTTTTACTTCTTTTTGAAAAAAATTTTTCCATATAAGATTTTTATTTTTCATAAGATGTTAAATTTTATTAATGAATATAAATTTTTGGAAAATATTATGTTAATATAAAAATAAGATTTTATCCTTGTTTTTAATTTATATTAAAAATTTTAACCATAAGGAAAAAAAAATGAACTACTATTATGAAATAGTTTTAATGATAAATCCTGATCAAAGTGACCAAGTAAATAATATTATAGAATATTATAAAAAAATTATTTATAAAAATAAAGGTTATATTTCGAGATTAGAAGATTGGGGGAGAAGACAATTAGCATATCCTATATTTAAATTACATAAAGCACATTATATTTTAATAAATATTGTTTTAAAAAAAACTAATGTGATAAAAGAAATTGAAAATAGTTTAAGAATTAATGAAAATGTTATAAGACATCTTATTATTAAAACAAAAATGGAAAGAAAAAATTCATCTTTTATTTTAAAATCTAAAAATGAATATCAAGAAAAACGTGGTGATATAGTTAAAACAATATAATAAATTTTTTGTAAAAAAAC
>NZ_CP046200.1:340762-343468 GCF_012569525.1 Enterobacteriaceae endosymbiont of Donacia piscatrix
CATAATTTATTTTATAAAATATTTGGAGTTATATAATGGTACGTTATTTTCGTCGTCGTAAATTTTGTCGTTTTACTGCAGAAGGTATTAAAGAAATTGATTATAAAGATATTCATATTTTAAAGAATTTTATTACTGAAAGTGGTAAAATTGTTCCTAGTAGAATTACTGGTACTAAAGCAAAATATCAACGTCAATTAACTAAAGCTATAAAACTAGCAAGGTATTTATCTTTAATATCTTATACTGATCATCATAAATAATTAATATAATTATTTTTTAAAAAAAATTTTTTTTATAAAGAGTGTAAATAATGAAAGTAATTTTGTTAACTTCTATTCCTAATATAGGAGAAAAATCTCAAGTTATAAATGTAAAATCTGGATATGCACGTAATTTTTTAATGCCAAAAAATAAAGTAATTATTGCTACAAAAAAAAACATTTTTCTTTTAAAACAAAAAATTTTAGAAAAAAAATCTAAATTATTAAATATTTTAAATAAAGCAAAATTAAGATTAAAAAAATTTAACTTACTAAAAAATCAAATAAAAATTTTTGCTAAGGCGGGAGAAACTGGAAAATTATTTGGATCAATAGGTAAAAATGATATTTTAAAAGAATTTAAAAAAATTGGATTTAATATTTTAAAAAAAGAAATTAAATTGCCTAAAGGAGGTTTTAAATATATTGGAAAATACACTGTAATTTTTCAATTTCATGAAAAAATTTTAGTTGAAAAAAAAATTAGTATAGTAAATAGTAAATAATTAATTATGTATTGACTAATTAATAAAATTATGTATAATCATGTATAAACATGACTATCTAAAACAATATTATTTTATAAATCCAGTCAGGTCTGGAAAGAAGCAGCTGTAGTAAATATAATATGTGTAAATAAGTAGTCATGTTTTATTGTTTAATTTTATAAAAAACAAAAAATGAACTCTCATATTTTAGCATTTAAATGGCGTCCTTATTCGTTTAATGATGTTATTGGTCAAGATCATGTAATACAAGCAATTAAACACAGTTTGTTTATTAAAAAAATACATCCTTCCTGGATACTGTCAGGTAGTAGAGGAGTAGGAAAAACAACAATAGCAAGAATATTTGCTATGGGTTTAAGTTGTTTAAAAGGAATAACACCAAACCCATGTGGGTATTGTGAAAATTGTATATCTATAAAAAAAAATTCTTTTTTAGATTTAATTGAATTAGATTCAGCATCTAAAACTAAAGTAGAAGATATTAGAGAAATATTAGAAATAATTTATTATCCTCCTGTAAAAGGAAAATATAAAATTTATATTTTTGATGAATTTCATATGTTATCTAAACATAGTTTTAATGCATTATTAAAAATAATAGAAGAACCTCCAAAATATATAAAATTTATATTTGCAACAACAGAATTACAAAAAATACCATCTACAATATTATCCAGATGTATCCAATTTCATTTAAAATTAATAGATGAAAACATAATCTTTAATAAGATAAAAAATATTTTAGATAAAGAAAATTTAAAATATGATGAAAAAGCATTAAAAATTTTATCTTTTGCAGCATATGGAAGTATGCGTGATGCTTTAAATTTAACAGATCAATTAATATCAATGGGAGAATTAACCATAAAAAATATTAATTTGATGTTAGGATTAATAAAAAAAGAATATTTATTTTTATTAATAGAAAATTTTAAAACACAAAAATATGATATAATTTTTAGTTTAATTAATAAAATATCTACATTTAATGTAGATTGGGATAATATTTTAACAGAAATAATGATATTATTACATAATATTTTAAAAATTAAAATTTTAAACAAAAATTTTAGTAATTTTTTAATAAATTTTAATTTTACAAAAAATGAAATTTTATTTTATAAGAAAATATTAAACAAATTTTCTAAAAATGAATTAAAATTTTTATATAATATTTTAAATACAGGAAAAAAAAATCTGTACTTATCTCCAAATCCTAAAATAGGATTTGAAATGGTTATATTAGAAATAATAATTTATTTTAAAAATCAAAATTATATATAAAAAATTTTATGTATTGATTATTTAATATATATAAAAATCATTTTTTATTATTGTATTATAAAAATACAAATATATATATTTATTATAATATTTATATAAAAAAGAGTAATATAATTATGAAAAAAAGAGAAACATTACATTTTCAATCTGAAGTAAAACAATTATTACATTTAATGATTCATTCACTTTATTCAAATAAAGAAATTTTTTTAAGAGAATTAATATCTAATGCTTCTGATGCAATTGATAAATTAAAATTTCAAGCTTTATCAAAACCAGATTTATATGAAAATAATTCAATATTAAAAGTACAAATTTCTATAAATAAAAAAAAAAGATTAATTACCATTAATGATAATGGTATTGGTATGAGTCGTAATGAAGTTATTGAAAATTTAGGTACAATTGCTAAATCTGGTACTAAAGATTTTATTAAATCTTTAAAATTATCTTCAAATAAAACAGAATTAAATACAAAATTAATAGGTCAATTTGGTGTAGGATTTTATTCTGCTTTTATAGTATCAGATAAAGTTTTAGTAAAAACTAGAGCTGCTGGTAAAAATTTAGATGAAGGTGTTTTTTGGGAATCTACAGGAGAAGGAAATTATCATATAGCTAATATTAATAAAGAATTTAGAGGAACTGAG
>NZ_CP046200.1:343567-353282 GCF_012569525.1 Enterobacteriaceae endosymbiont of Donacia piscatrix
GAAGGTGTTTTTTGGGAATCTACAGGAGAAGGAAATTATCATATAGCTAATATTAATAAAGAATTTAGAGGAACTGAAATTATATTACATATACGTCCAAAATATGATGAATTTTTAGATGTGTGGCGTATAAAAACAATAATAAATAAATATTCAGAACATATTTCTCTACCTATAGAAATAGAAATGTATGATGAAAAAAAAAAGAAATATTATTGGGAACAAGTTAATAAAGCACAAGCTCTTTGGTTACGTAATAAGTCTGATATAAGTGAAAAAGAATATAAAGAATTTTATAAACAATTAACATATGATAGTACTGATCCAATTATTTGGAGTCATAATCATGTAGAAGGTAAACAAGAATATATTAGTTTATTATATATCCCTTTTAATATTCCATGGGATATTCGTAATCGTGATTATAAAAATGGATTAAAATTATATGTACAAAGAGTTTTTATTATGGAAGATGCAGAACAATTATTACCTAAATATTTACGTTTTATAAGAGGTTTAGTAGATTCTAATGATTTACCTTTAAATGTTTCAAGAGAAATTTTACAAAAAAATAGTATTATTCATAATATAAAGATCACATTAACAAAAAAAGTTCTTAACATGTTGATGAAACTTACTAAAAAATCAGAAAAATATAATGATTTTTGGAAAAAATATGGTTTAATTCTTAAAGAAGGTCCCGCAGAAGATATAAAAAATAAAAATATAATTATTAAGCTATTACGTTTTACTTCCACATTTAATAATAGTTCTGAACAAAATGTATCTTTAGATGACTATATTAAAAGAATGATAAAGGGACAAAAAAAAATATATTTTTTAACATCAGATAATTATCTTTCTGCTAAAAGTAGTCCTCATTTAGAATTTTTTTATCAAAAAGGAATAGAAGTATTATTGTTAACAGATCATATTGATGAATGGATGATGAGTTATATTAATGAATTTGAAGGAAAAACATTTCAATCTATTAGTAAACAAGATAATTCATTAGATGAATTTATTGAAAATAAAAATAATTTTATAGAAGATAAAATAAAAGAAGAATTTAAACCTTTTTTACAAAAAATACAAAATGTATTAGGTAATAAAATTAAAAAAGTTAAATTAACAAATAGGTTAATTAATACTCCTGCTATTGTTACTACTGATTCAAATGAAATGAGTACACAAATGGCAAAATTGTTTGCAGCAGCAGGACAAAAAATACCAGAAATAAAATATAATTTTGAATTAAATCCAAATCATATTTTAATTAAAAAAATATTAATAATTAAAGACGAAAAATATTTTTCTGAATTTATTAATCTATTATTAGATGAAGCTATTTTAGCAGAAAAAGGTAATCTAGAGAATCCAAATAAATTTATTAATCTTATAAATAAATTTTTATCTAAAATTTAGATTTTTTATAGATAAGATAATTATTTTTTATAATTATCTTATTTTTTTTAAAAAAATGCTTTAATATTTAAAATGTTATTTTGTTAAAGTAAACTATTTACTATTTTGAAAAATACTTTTATGATTTAATTAAAATATTTAGAATATAAAAAATTATATATAAAAATGTATGTCTTGTTTTTTTTTTAAAAATAAGAATTTTATTCACAATTATAATAAATTATTAATAAAAAAATGACAAAAAAAAGAAACATATTTTTAATAGGCCCTATGGGAGCAGGAAAAAGTACAATTGGTCGTCATCTATCAAATTTATTAAAAATGGATTTTTTTGATTCAGATCAAGAAATTGAACGTCGTACAGGTGCAGATATAAATTGGGTATTTGATGTAGAAGGAGAAGAAGGTTTTAGAAAACGTGAAAAGAAAATTATTGATGAAATTACCAAAAAACAAGGAATTATATTAGCTACAGGTGGGGGTTCTATACAATCTAAAGAAACTAGAAAAATTCTTTCTTCTAGAGGGATTGTTGTATATCTTAAAACTACTATAGAAAAACAGTTAAGTCGAACTAAAAGAGATAAAAAACGTCCTTTATTAAAAAATAAACAAAATAAATTAGCTAAAGAAATTTTAAAAGATTTAGCTAAAAAAAGAAATTATTTATATAATGAAATAGCTGATATTATAATTAAAACAGATGAACAAAGTGCTAAGGTTGTTGCTAATCAACTCATTAATTTGTTAGAAAAAAATTAATTATATAATTTTTTTAAATGAAAAAGATAATATTATATATGGAAAAAACTATTTTAGTTTCAACAAAAAAAAATAATTATCCTATTATTATAAATTTTAATTTATTTGATAAAAAAATATTTTTTTCATTTCTTAAGAAAGGTGATAGTATCATGATTGTTACTAATAAAAAAATCTTTTCTTTATATTTTGAAAAAATATTTAATTTATTTAAAAATATAGGTCTTAAAATTGATCATATTATTCTCCCTGATGGGGAAAAATATAAAACATTAGTTACTGTAAATATGATTTTTACAACATTACTTAAAAATTTACATAATAGAGATACAACTTTAGTTGCTTTAGGAGGAGGAGTTATAGGAGATATTACTGGATTTGCTGCTTCTGTTTATCAAAGAGGTGTAAAATATATACAAATACCTACTACTTTATTATCACAGGTAGATTCTTCTATTGGAGGTAAAACAGCTGTAAACCATGATTTAGGAAAAAATATGATTGGTAGTTTTTATCAACCTAATATTGTAATAATTAATTTAAGTTGTTTATATACCTTGTCTAAAAGAGAATTTTCAGCTGGAATAGCCGAAGTTATAAAATATAGTATTATTTTTGATAAAAATTTTTTTTCTTGGTTAGAAATAAACATAAATGATCTATTTAATTTAAATAAAGATAAAATATTTTATTGTATTAATAAATGTTGTAAATTAAAAATTAGAATTATTTATAAAGATGAATATGAAAATAATCAAAGAAAATTATTAAATTTAGGTCATACTTATGCACATGCGATAGAAGCAGAATTAGGATATGGTAAATGGTTACATGGTGAAGCAGTAGCTGTTGGTATTGTTATTGCAGCTTTAACATCTAAAGAATTAAATTTGTTGAACAATTCAGATATAACAAGAATTGTTAATTTATTAAAAAAATGTAAATTACCTGTAAAATTACCATCAAATATAAATACATATAAATTTTTAAAACATATTTATAGAGATAAAAAAATTAAAAAAAAACAAATTAATATTATTTTACCAATTAAAATTGGTAAAGTTTTTATATATAAAAATATTTCTGAAAAAGTTATTATTAATAGCATTAATAATAATAAAAATTTATTATTTTAAATAATTAATATATAACTAAATTTTATTTATAATTTTATTTGTAAAATGAAAAATATTTTAATTGCTGCATCTATTTTATCTGCTAATTTTGCATATTTAGGAAAAGAAATTAAAGATGTGCTTAAAGCAGGAGTAGATATTATACATTTTGATGTTATGGATAATCATTATGTACCTAATTTAACTATTGGACCTTTAGTCTTAAAATCTTTAAGAGATTATGGAATTAAATGTATAATAGATGTACATTTAATGACAAAACCAGTAGATGATTTAATAATTAAATTTGCAAAATTAGGTGCCGATATTATTACTTTACATCCTGAAAGTTCTTATCATTTAGATAAAAGTATTTCTTTGATAAAAAATTATGGATGTAAAGCTGGTTTAGCTTTAAATCCTTCAACTTCTTTATGTTATTTAGATTATCTTTTTGATAAATTAGATATAATTCTAATTATGTCTGTTAATCCTGGTTTTGAAGGACAAAAATTTTTAAATCATATTTATGATAAAATTATTAAAGTTAAACAAATTATTAAAAAAAAAAAGATTTTACTAGAAGTAGATGGTGGTGTTAATATTAATAATATAAAAAAAATTGTTATTGCTGGGGCAGATATTCTTGTAATGGGTTCAGCTATATTTAAACATTCATTTTCATATTATGAGACTATTAAAAATATTAAATTAAAATTAAATACTTAATTTTTAAAATTAAAAATAAATTTTATATAATTATGAAAAAAAAAATAATATTTAGTGGTATTCAGCCAACTGGTTTATTAACTATTGGAAATTATATTGGAGCGTTAAGTCAGTGGAAAAAATTACAAAAAAAATATTTTTGTATTTATTGTATAGCTGATTTACATGCTTTAACTATTTATCGAAAAAAAAATATTTTAAGTAATAATATATTAGATGTTTTATCTATATGTTTAGCGTCTGGTGTTGATCCAAAAAAAAGTATTATTTTTGTACAATCTCATGTTTCTCAACATACTCAATTAAATTGGATTTTAAATTGTTTTGCTAATTTTGGTGTAGTAAAACGTATGACACAATTTAAGGAAAAAATTTATTTAAATCAAAATATTAATGTTGGATTATTTAGTTATCCTATATTAATGGCAGCAGATATATTATTATATCAAACATATAAAGTACCAGTGGGCAAAGATCAAATTCAACACATTGAATTAGTTAAAGATATTGCATATAGATTTAATAATATTTATGGAAAAAAAATATTTACAATTCCTAAAAAAAAATTACATAAAAATTATGGTTCATGTATAATGTCGTTGTTATCTCCTCTAAAAAAAATGTCTAAATCTGATGATAATAAAAATAATATAATTACATTATTTGATAATGATTTAACAATTAGAGAAAAAATTAAACATGCAATTACTGATTCTGATAATCCTCCTAATATAAAATTTGATTTAAAAAATAAACCAGGAATTTCTAATTTACTTATTATATTATCTAATATAACTCAAATTTCTATAAAAGAATTAGAATATAATTTTCTTAATAAGAATTATTATGATTTAAAAGAAGTAGTTATTAACAACTTATGTTTATTTCTAAATAAACTAAGAGAAAAATTTTTTTTTTATAGAAGAAATAAAATATATTTAAAAAATATTATAATTGATGGAGCAAAAAAAGCTGAAAAATACGCTAAAATTACTTTAAAAAAAGTACATAACATTATTGGATTAGATATTTAATAAACTAAAATAAATTACCTTGTTCCATATACAACAATTGTTTTACCATGAACATAAATTAAATTACGATTTTTCAAAACTTTAAGTGTACGTCCTACAGTTTCTCTTGAACAACCAACTATTTTACTTATTTCTTGTCTAGTTATTTTTATTTGCATCCCATCTGGGTGAGTAATAGCATCTGGAGATTTAGCTAAATTTAGTAATGTTTTAGAAATTCGATGAGTAACATCTAAAAAAACTAAATTACTAATTTTTTTAAATGTAATTTGTAATTTGTCTACAATTTGGGAAGTAATTTTTATAACAATATCATTATTAATTTTAATCAAATTAAAAAAATCTTTATGTGAAATTTTTGCTAACTCACAATCTGTTCTTAATTTAACTAATGTAATTTCTTTATAAGAATTATTAAAAATTCTATTTTCACCAATAAAACTACCTGAATTTAAATAATTAAGTATTATTTCTTTACCATTTCTATTTTTAATAGAAACAACAATACTTCCTTTTAATATATAATATAAGTTTTTAGAAATATCTCCTTGTTTTATCAAAACCATTTTAGCTGGGTATTTATTAATATTACAATAAGAAAGAAACCATTTTAAAGTAGAATCTTTTTGTAATTTAAAAAACATTAGTAATTATCCTTCTACTATCTTATATTTTATAAAATTAATAAAAAATTTTCGTTTTATTTTTTTAAATTATATACAAATATTTATATATGCTGATACTCAGAATTGAACTGAGACCTTCATTCTTACCAAGAATGTGCTCTACCTACTAAGCTATATCAGCTAGCTAAAAATAATATAAATATCATTTATATTATTTTCTTTGTAAATTTATTAAGCAGACAACGGGAATCGAACCCGTATTTTTAGCTTGGAAGGCTAAAATAATACCATTATACTATGTCTGCTATACATTAAACTATAATATCACAATTTTATAGAAATATTTTGGTGGGAGAAGGATTCGAACCTTCGAAGTCTATGACGACAGATTTACAGTCTGTTCCCGTTAACCACTTGGGTATCCCACCTTTTTTATATTAATAAAATTTGTGAAATACATAACTAAAATATACAATAATGCCGGCTACCGGAATCGAACTGGTGACCTACTGATTACAAGTCAGTTGCTCTACCATCTGAGCTAAGCCGGCATATTTTTATTTATCTAAATATTTTATAAATAATAATTTTAAAAAAAAAGAAAATTTTAATTTTCATCCTGGTATTTACCTACTCTTACATGAGGAAACCTCACACTACCATCGGCACTACAATATTTCACTTCTGAGTTCGGAATGGATTCAGGTGGTACCATTGCGTTATTTATACCAGGACTTTTTCATAAATATTATTCAATAATTTAATAATTAAACGATTCTGGTGTTGTAAGGTTAAGACTCACGGGTGTTTATTAGTACTAGTTAGCTTAACATATTACTATGCTTACACATCTAGCCTATCAACGTCATAGTCTTTAACGTCCCTTAAGAGATTTTTATAAATAATTAATAAAAATCATGGGAAGATTAATCTTAAGGTAAGTTTCGCGCTTATATGCTTTCAGCGCTTATCTTTTCCGTATTTAGCTACCGGGCAATGCCATTGGCATGACAACCCGAACACCATAGATACGTTCACTCCGGTCCTCTCGTACTAGGAGTAAATCCTTTCAATCTTCCAACGCCCACGGCAGATAGGGACCGAACTGTCTCACGACGTTCTAAACCCAGCTCGCGTACCACTTTAAATGGCGAACAGCCATACCCTTGGGACCTACTTCAGCCCCAGGATGTGATGAGCCGACATCGAGGTGCCAAACACCGCCGTCGATACGAACTCTTGGGCGGTATTAGCCTGTTATCCCCGGAGTACCTTTTATTCGTTGAGCGATGGCCTTATCATACAGAACCATCGGATCACTAAGACCTGCTTTCGCATCTGTTCGAATTGTCATTCTTACAGTTAAGCCAGCTTATACCTTTGCACTAACCTCACGATTTCCGACCGTGATTAGCTGACCTTAGTACTCCTCCGTTACTCTTTAGGAGGAGACCGCCCCAGTCAAACTACCTACCAGACATTGTCTCTAATCCGGATTACGGATTTAGGTTAGAATAATAAATATTAAAGGGTGGTATTTCAAGGTTGATTCCATATTAACTAGCGTTAATATTTCATTATCTCCCACCTATCCTACACATTAATATTTATTATTCAATATCAAGCTATAGTAAAGGTTCACGGGGTCTTTCCGTCTTGCCGCGGGTACACTGCATCTTCACAGCAATTTCAATTTCACTGAGTCTCAGGTGGAGACAGTCTGACCATCATTACGCCATTCGTGCAGGTCGGAACTTACCCGACAAGGAATTTCGCTACCTTAGGACCGTTATAGTTACGGCCGCCGTTTACCGGGGCTTCGATCAAGAGCTTCTTATAAAATAATAACCCTATCAATTAACCTTCCGGCACCGGGCAGGCGTCACACCGTATACGTCCACTTACGTGTTTGCACAGTGCTGTGTTTTTAATAAACAGTTGCAGTCAGCCGTTATCTTAGACTGATATTAGCTTAAAAAGTAAATTTTCTTACCAACAATCAGTGTGCCTTCTCCCGAAGTTACGGCACTATTTTGCCTAGTTCCTTCACCTGAGTTCTCTCAAGCGCCTTAGTATTCTCTACCTGACTACCTGTGTCGGTTTATAGTACGATTCAATATTATTTAAGTTTAGAGGATTTTCTTGTAAGTATGGTATCAATTACTTCAATACAATAAAGTATTTCGTCATTACACCTCAATGTTAATAATTACCCGGATTTTCCTAGATAATTCATCTACATGCTTAAACCAAGACAACCATCACTTGGATAATTTAACCTTCTTCGTCCCCCCTTCACAATAATAATGAGTACAGGAATATTAACCTGTTATCCATCAACTACGCTTTTCAGCCTCATCTTAGGAATCGACTTACCCTACCCCGATTATCGTTGGATAGGAAACTTTAGTCTTTCGGCGAATAGGTTTTTCACCTATTTTATCGTTACTCATGTCAGCATTCGCACTTCTGATATCTCCAATAAATTTTACAATTTACCTTCAGCAATTTACAGAACGCTCCCCTACCCAATAAAATAATATTCTTTTTATTGTCGCAGCTTCGGTGTATAATTTAGCCCCGTTACATCTTCCGCGCAGAACGACTAGACCAGTGAGCTATTACGCTTTCTTTAAATGATGGCTGCTTCTAAGCCAACATCCTGGCTGTTTATGCCTTTCCACTTCGTTTCCCACTTAATTATAACTTAGGGACCTTAGCTAGCGATCTGGGTTGTTTCCCTCTTCACAACGGACGTTAGCACCCGTTGTGTGTCTCCCGTGATAACATAAATTCGGTATTCGTAGTTTGCATCGGATTGGTAAATCTGGTAGATTCCCTAACCGAAACAGAGCTCTACCCCCGAATATGAATTACACGAGGCGCTACCTAAATAGCTTTCGGGGAGAACCAGCTATCTCCCGGTTTGATTGGCCTTTCACCCCTAACCACAAGTCATCCGCTAATTTTTCAACATTAGTCGGTTCGGTCCTCCAGTAAGAATTACCAAACCTTCAACCTGCTCATGGTTAGATCACCGGGTTTCGGGTCTATATCTTGCAACTAAAAACGCCCTTTTAAGACTCGGTTTCCCTACGGCTTCCTTATACAGTTAACCTTGCTACAAAATATAACTCGCTGACCCATTATACAAAAGGTACGCAGTCACACTTTTTAAAGTGCTCCTACTGCTTGTACGTATATGATTTCAGGTTCTATTTCACTCCCCTAACCGGGGTTCTTTTCACCTTTCCCTCACGGTACTAGTTCACTATCGGTCAGTCAGTAGTATTTAGCCTTAGAGGATGATCCCCCTATATTCAAACAAGATTACTCGTGTCTCGTTCTACTCGTTGAGATTATAATTATTATATTTTAATATACAGGACTATCACCTTGTGTCGTATAACTTTCCAGTTATTTCTACTAATATAATAAGTAAAATATATCTCGGGCTTTTTCCTGTTCGCTCGCCACTACTAAGGAAATCTCTATTGATTTTTTTTCCTCAGGATACTTAGATGTTTCAGTTCTCCTGGTTTACTTCGTAATTCTATGTATTCAAATTACGATAATATATAATTACATATATTAGGTTTCCCCATTCGGAAATCACCGACTAATAACGCTTTATATCAGCTTATCGATGCTTTTCGCAGATTTACACGTCCTTCATCGCCTCTGACTGCCAAGGCATCCATCATATACGCTTATTTACTTAACCTTACAACCCACAATCGTCTAAATATTTAAATTTATAATTTTATATAATAAAACCTAATTTTAAAAAACAATTGCCCCTTAGGGGATTTGAACCCCTGTTACCGCCGTGAAAGAGCGATGTCCTAACCTCTAGACGAAAGGGACTGATAAAATCTACTTATTATTAATTAAATAAATATCAGAAAATATGTGTGGACATTCTCATTTTAGGATTTTTTATAATAAAGGAGGTGATCCAACCACAGGTTCCCCTACGGTTACCTTGTTACGACTTCACCCCAGTTATGAATCATAAAGTGGT
>NZ_CP046200.1:353379-364191 GCF_012569525.1 Enterobacteriaceae endosymbiont of Donacia piscatrix
GTAAAGGAGGTGATCCAACCACAGGTTCCCCTACGGTTACCTTGTTACGACTTCACCCCAGTTATGAATCATAAAGTGGTAAGCATCCTCCTTTTTTCAAAGGTTAAATAACTTACTTCTTTTACAACCCACTTCCATGGTGTGACGGGCGGTGTGTACAAGGCCCGGGAACGTATTCACCGTAGCATTCTGATCTACGATTACTAGCGATTCCGACTTCATAGAGTCGAGTTGCAGACTCTAATCCGAACTAAGATATAATTTGTGAGATCCGCTTACTTTTACAAGGATGCTTCTCTTTGTATATACCATTGTAGCACGTGTGTAGCCCTGGTCGTAAGGGCCATGATGACTTGACGTCGTCCTCACCTTCCTCCGGTTTATCACCGGCAGTCTTCTTTGAGTTCCCAGCCTAACTGATGGCAACAAAGAATAAGGGTTGCGCTCGTTGCGGGACTTAACCCAACATTTCACAACACGAGCTGACGACAGCCATGCAGCACCTGTCTCATGGTTCCCGAAGGCACTAAAATATCTCTATTAAATTCCATGGATGTCAAGACCAGGTAAGGTTTTTCGCGTTGCATCGAATTAAACCACATGCTCCACCGCTTGTGCGGGCCCCCGTCAATTCATTTGAGTTTTAACCTTGCGGTCGTACTTCCCAGGCGGTCGACTTAACGCGTTAGCTACGAAAGCTATAAGTCAAGCTTACAACCTTCAAGTCGACATCGTTTACAGCATGGACTACCAGGGTATCTAATCCTGTTTGCTCCCCATGCTTTCGCACCTGAGCGTCAGTATTCGTCCAGGGAGCCGCCTTCGCCACTGGTATTCCTCCAGATATCTACGCATTTCACCGCTACACCTAGAATTCTACCCCCCTCTACGAAACTCAAGTTAATCAGTTTCAAATGCAGTTCCTAAGTTAAGCTTAGGGATTTCACATCTGACTTAATTAACCGCCTACGTGCTCTTTACGCCCAGTAATTCCGATTAACGCTAGCACCCTCCGTATTACCGCGGCTGCTGGCACGGAGTTAGCCGGTGCTTCTTTTACAAGTAACGTCAGTAATAAAATGTATTAAATTTTATTATTTCTTTCTTGTTGAAAGTACTTTACAACCCGAAGGCCTTCTTCATACACGCGGCATAGCTGCATCAGGCTTTCGCCCATTGTGCAATATTCCCCACTGCTGCCTCCCGTAGGAGTCTGGACCGTGTCTCAGTTCCAGTGTGGCTGATTGTCCTCTCAGACCAGCTAGAGATCGTAGCCTAGGTAGGCTTTTACTCTACCTACTAGCTAATCTCGTCTGGGTTCATCTAATGGTATAAGGTTTTATATAAAAATATAAAATCCCCTACTTTGGTCTTTTAAAAGACATTATGAGGTATTAGCTATCGTTTCCAATAGTTATCCCTCTCCATAAGGCAGATCCCCAGATATTACTCACCCGTCCGCCGCTTGCCGACAATAAAAAAAGTAAAACTTTTCTTATCTCGTTGCCGCTCGACTTGCATGTGTTAAGCTTGCCGCCAGCGTTCAATCTGAGCCATGATCAAACTCTTCAATTTTATATAAATAATTTAACAAAATAAACTTATAAATTTTTTACAAATAAATCTATAAATTTAATACTCTCTTAAAAAGAGAATCCTTAAAAGTTTTTTATAAATTTTTAAAGAACTATAAAATTAACAATAATTATATTACATCTATTAAATAAATAGTCAAGTACTTTATTTTAACTTTTTATAAAAAAAATTTTATGTTTTTAATTTTTTAAAAATATGAAAGTTTTTTTTTAAAAAAATATTTTTAATTTTACCTATATCTTTATTAATTTTTGTATAATAAACAATATTTTTTTTTATATCTAATAAATTTTTATTATATTTAATTATTTTTTTAAATTTATAAGTAATATATTTTTTAGCATCTAAAAATTTTATGTTTTTAGGTAAAATAATTTTTAGTTCATTTATAATTAATGGAAAATGAGTACAACCTAATATGATAGTATCAGGAAATATTTTTAATCTATACCAAGGAAAAAAAATTTTTTTAATTTTACTTAATATAATTTTATATCCTAACAATTTTTGTTCTGCTAAAAAAACTAATTTAGGAGATGATATAATTTTTATTATATATTTTTCTTTTAATAAATTAATTTTATTTTTTATTTTATAATTTTGTAATGTAGTATTTGTAGCTAAAAAACCAATTACTTTATTTTTTGTTTTTTTAATAGCTAAATCAATTACAGGAGTTACACCAATAATAGGAAAACTAAAATATTCTTTCAATTCAGGTAAACTTGTAATACTAGCTGTATTACATGCTATAATAACTAATGAAATGTCGTGGTATAATGAAATTTTTTGTAAAATTCTAATTAAACGTTGTAAAATAAAATTTTTTGATTTACTTCCATATGGAAAATATTTATTATCTAATAAATAAATAAAATTTATATTTAAAAAAATATTTTTGATATAATTATATATTGTAATACCACCTAATCCAGAATCAAAAATAAAAATAGTAGTTTGTGATGTTAAAGATTTTTTTGTCATAAATATCCTAATTTATTATATTTTATATATTAAAATACTTAATATTTAATATTAAATAATATAAAATATTTATTTTAACAAATAATTTTTTTAAAAAATATCTAAATTAAATTTGTGTAATAAAATTATGAAAAAACTAATCTATTTAGATTATGCTTCTACAACGCCAGTTGATAAACAAGTATTACAAGAAATGAAAAATTATTTTACTATAAAAGGAATATTTGGTAATCCTTCTTCTTACTTACATTTATTTGGTATAAATGCAAAAAATGCTGTTGAAAATGCTAGGATAAACATATCCAATATTATTGGTAGTAAAAAAGAAGAAATAATTTTTACTTCTAGTGCGACAGAATCTATTAATTTAGCAATTAAAGGAATAGCATTTAATTACTTAAATAATAAAAAAAAAAATATTATTACAAGTTTTATAGAACATAAAGCTGTATTAGAAACTTGTAATTTTATAAAAAAATTAGGTGTAAAAATTATATATATTAAAAATTCTCGTATAGGAAAAATTAATTTAAATATATTAAAAAAAAAAATTACAGATGAAACTATACTAGTTTCAATAATGCATATTAATAATGAAATAGGTATTATAAATGATATAAATAAAATTGGTTATATTTGTAAAAAAAAAAATACACTTTTTCATGTAGATGCCACACAAAGTGTAGGTAAATATTCATTTAATTTAAAAAATATGAATATCGATTTATTATCATTTTCAGCTCATAAATTTTATGGTCCTAAAGGAATAGGTGTTTTATATATAAAAAATAATAAAAAAAAAATTAATTTGTTACCATTAATACATGGTGGTGAACAAGAAAATAGTTTAAGGTCAGGAACGTTAGCTGTACATCAAATTGTTGGTATGTCTACTGCATTAAAAATTGCTAATTCTATAATGGAACAGGAAAAAAAAAGAATAACATTTTTAAAAAATAAATTATGGAATGGAATAAAAAATATTCAAGGTATATATTTAAATGGTAATTTTAAAGATAGTTCTCCATATATAATAAATATAGGTTTTAAAAATATTTTTAATAAAATACTCATACTAGAAATGAAAAATATTGCAATATCTACTTCTTCTGCATGTAATTCAAATAAACATCATTTATCATATGTATTAAAATCATTAGGATTAAATGATAAATTAATTAAAAGTTCTATTCGTATTTCTTTTGGTAAATTTACTACTGAAAAAGAAATAGATTATACAGTTAAAAAATTAAATTTTATTATTAAACAAATTAAAAAAAAATATTAATAAATATAAACTTATAATTATAAATATTTTTTATAAATTTTAAATAATATGTACAGAAGTTGTATTTGTAGTTCCACTGGATACTAAAGCTCCAGAAACCATTACAATAACATCTCCTTTTACTGCATATTTACTAGATAATGCTACTTTTTTACCTATTATATAAAAATCATCTGTAGATGATATTTTATTAACTAATTTAGGTATTATCCCTTTACTTAAAATTAAATGTTTTACTGTTTTTTTGTTTGTAGTTAAAGCTAAAATTATTGATTTAGGAAAATATTTTCTAATAGCTTTAGCTGATTTACCTAATTGAGTAGCTACAATTATTAAAGGAGCTTTTAGTTTTTCTGCTATTTCAACTGCACTACGACATACAGCATCTGTGATGCTCATATCATTATTATGATAATAATTAATTCTATTAGTCATAGTAATATCTGTTCTTTCACAAATTTTGGACATAATAGATAAAGCTTCTAATGGATATTGTCCTGTAGCACTTTCTCCAGACAACATTACGGCATCAGTTCCATCTAAAATAGCATTAGCTACATCACCTGCTTCTGCTCTAGTTGGTCGAGGATTTTTTATCATAGAATCTAACATTTGTGTTGCTGTTATAACTATTTTACCTAAAAAATTACATTTTCTTATAATCATTTTTTGAGCGAAAATTACATTTTCTACAGGAATTTCTACCCCTAAATCTCCTCTTGCAACCATTATTCCATCAGATACATTTAATATTTCATTAAAATTATTTAATCCTTCTTGATTTTCAATTTTAGCTATAATTTGAATATCATTACCATTATGTTTTTTTAAAAATTTTCTTATTTCTAAAATATCTTGTTTTTTACGAATAAAAGAAGCTGCAATATAATCTATTTGATTTTGACATGCAAAAATTAAATCATATTTATCCTTTTCTGATAAAGAAGGTAAATTAATAGATATACCAGGTAAATTAATACTTTTATTTTCTGATAATTTTCCATTATTTAATATTTTACAAACAATATTATTATCAATGATTTTTATTACTTTCATGGAAATTAAACCATCATCTATTAATATTTTATTGCCAATTTTCAAATTTTGAATTAAATAAGGATATGTAATTGCAACAAGTTTATCATTACCAATAATTGTTTGATTTGTTGTTAATGTAAAAATTTTTCCAGATTGTAAGTCTACATCTTTACCTTTATATAATTTCATAGTACGTATTTCAGGACCTTTTGTATCTAATAAAATTGCTGCATGTATACCTGTTTCTTTAATTAAATTTTTTAATTTATTTATTCTTTTTTTATGATCATTATGGGTGCCATGTGAGAAATTTAATCTAGCAACATTCATACCTAATTTTAAAAATTGAGATAAAACATATGCAGATTCTGAACTAGGTCCTATAGTACATACTATTTTTGTTTTTTTCATAAGATTTATATTTCCTGAATATATTTAATTAAATATTATAAATTTTAAAAAAAATTAAATTTAATTTATATAATAAAAAATATATTATATATATTTTATAAAATAAATTTTATTTAAATTTATTTACAGATTAATTTTTTTAATTTATTTTTAATATTTTTTATAATAATATTGATACTTTCTGATCTAGAAGTAGTTAAATATTTATCAAAAGATAAATTTTTAAAATATGTTTGAATATTAAAATTAATAATTTCATCATAATTTTTTTTATTATAAAAAATAAAAATCATTGTTAATAATCCTCTAATAATAGAAGAATCACTATCACCTTTAAATTTTATATTATTATTAGAATCAATTTCGAGTAATACCCAAACTCTACTTTGACATCCTGGTATCATATTTTCTAAAGAATGTTTTTTTTTTGATAAAATAGGAATTTTATTACCTAATTCTATTAGGTATAAATATTTTTCTTCCCAATTACTACAATTTAAAAAATTATTTTCAATTTCATTTTTACTGGGTAAATTATATGACATATATTATTGTTTATTTAATAAATTTTTTATATATACCAATCTATCTATAAAATAATCAATATCATTTTTATTATTATAAATAGAAAAAGAAATTCTACACATAGATTTTACTTTATAAAATTTCATAACAGGAATAGAACAATGATGACCAGTACGTATTGCAATACCATATTGATCTAAAAAACTACCTATATCATAGGAATGATAATTAGTTAAATTAAATGCAATTATACCAATTCTATTAATACTAAAATATTTTTTTCCAAAAATTTTAATTTTTGAAATAGAATGAAATTTTTTTAAAGTATATTTTGTTAAATATTGATTGTGTTTAATAATATCATTTATATTAAATGACATAAACCATGATAAAGCAACACCTAAACCTATAATACCCTCTATATTAGGAGATCCCGCTTCAAATTTCCAAGGTATTTTTTCCCAAATAGGATTATTTTGATATATATCTACAATCATTCCCCCTCCACCTTGCCATGGAGGAATAGATTTTAATATTTTTTTTATACCATATAATACTCCTACCCCAGTAGGACCAAAAATTTTATGACCTGAAAATACAAAAAAATCACAACCTAATGTTTGAACATCAATTTTTTTAATTGAAATTGCTTGAGCGCCATCAATTAAAGTAATAATATTTTTTTTTTTAGCTATTTTAATTATAGTTTTAATTGGATTAATAGTTCCTAAAACATTAGAAATATATGTAATAGATATTAAACAAGTATTTTTATCAATTAACTCATTAATTTTATATAATTTTAAATCCCCGTTTTTATCTAATGGTATAACACGGATATTAAATCCTATTTTTTGAGATAATATTTTCCATGGAATAATATTAGAATGATGTTCCATTTCAGATATAATAATATTATTATGTGATAAGATATTTTTTATACCCCAAGTATTAGCAATTAAATTAATACTTTCTGTAGTACTTTTAGTAAAAATTATTTCTTCTGTGTGTTTTGCATTAATAAAACGAGCTATTTGAATACGTACTTGTTCCATTTTTTTAGTTGCATTTATACTTAAACTATAAATACCTCTATTAACTGAAGAATACTCATTTTTATAAAAATTACTTAATGAAGAAATTACTTTTTTTGGTTTATGGACAGTAGCTGCATTATCTAAATAAATAAGTTTATTCCCATTAATTTTTTTTGAGAAGATAGGAAACTGTTTCCTAACATTTTTTATATTAAAACTCATTAAATATATTCTCTACTGACAAATAACATAATATTTTTTGTAAGATTTCATTTTTTATAATATTATTACTAATTTCATCTAAAGAATCCAATATAAAAGATATAAGTAAAATACTATATGATTTCTTTAAACTAATACCTCTAGTCCTTAAAAAAAAAATTTGATTGTAATTTATTTTTCCAGTAAAAACACTATGTGTACATTTTACATCATTATTTAAAATATCTAAATAAGGTTGGATATTTATTTTAGATAATTTATTTAATAGTAAAACACTATAATTTAATTGTCCATTAGTTTTAATAGCATGTTTATTTATTTTTAGTAATCCTATTAAATTTATTATTGATTGATCTAAAGTAACTGCCTTATGTATTTGTACACTACAAGAATTTTTTTTATCATGTTCTAAATAGTTATTTATATTTATAATATTAGAATTTTTAGAAAATGATAAACTATTATATACTAATTTTGTTTTTTCTCCTAAAAATTTAAAATTATTATTTTGATTAATATATTGATTTGACATTAATACATCATATTTTTTATAAGAAACATTATTATATAAAATAAATTCATTGTTAATAGAACAAAAATTATTATTAATAATATTATTATTAGTAATAAAAGTATAATGTTCTAATTTAGAATTATTATTTATAATAAAAGTATTATAAACGTTATTAATGTATAATTTATCTGTATTTATATAATGTTCTATTATAGTAGAAAAAATATTTTTTACATAAATAAAATTTCTATAATTAAATATAGCAATTTCATTTTTTTTATTTTTATCATTAAAATATACTATATATAAAGGTTTTTTACTATTAATATTTTTTGTATGATTAATATCAATTAATATATTTTTTTTAGTAAAAGATTCAGATAAATAATGATAAATATTTTTTTTAAAAAAATTATTATTATGATTAGTATAGTTAATATTAATTTTATAATATTTATTATTTATATTACTAAATTTTTTATTAATTTTACCATTAATAAAAAATAAAATAACTGCATCTATTGGAAATAATAATTTAAATAATTTATTATTATTATTAATAGGTAATGATTTAGAGTTAATTAATAAATTATTATTTAAATATTTAAATAATAATTTTTGATTATCATATAATAATTCTTTTTTTAAAAAATTTTTTAATTTATATAAATCTGTTTTTGATTTATTAAAATAAAAATATTTTTTATTTAATTTATAAAGATTTTTAAATTTGTTATATATATTATCTTTCATTAATACACTCATATCCATATTGATCTAAGTCAGAAAGAATATTCATATTTCCTGATTTTATAATATTTTTATTATATAAGATATGTACATAATCAGGATTAATATAATCAAGAATACGACGATAATGTGTAATTATTAAAAATGATCTATTTGGATTTTTCATGAAATTAATTATTTTAGATACTAATTTTAAAGCATCTATATCTAATCCAGAATCAATTTCATCTAAAATACAAAAATCTGGTTCTAATACAAACATTTGTAGTATATCATTAATTTTTTTTTCTCCCCCAGAAAAACCAACATTTACAAATCGTTGTAAAAATTCTTTTTTTTTCCCTAAAATTTTTATTTTTTCATTTATAATTTTATTATAAGTAAATCTATCTAATATATTATTTTCTTTATATTTTTTGATTGCTTTTAGAGCATTAAATAAAAATATATTATTAGTAACTCCAGGTATTTCAATAGGATATTGAAAAGAAACAAAAATACCTTCTCTTGCTCTAATTTCTGGTTTTAAATATAATATATTTTTTTTTTTAAAAAAAACTTCCCCTTTAGTAATAATATATCCTTTTTTACCAGATATTACATATGATAATGTACTTTTTCCAGAACCATTAGGGCCCATAAGAGCATGAATTTCTCCTGAATTTATAGATAAATTAAATTCATTTAAAATAATCTTATTATTTATATTAACACATAAATTTTTAATTTTTAACATAGTTTTTTAAATTTCGATTATTAAATATATTATTTTACCCGATACTATTATCTAAATGAATAGATAATAATTTTTGTGCTTCAACTGCAAATTCTAAAGGAAATTTTATAAAAATTTCTCTACAAAATCCAGTAATAATAAGAGATATTGTATCTTCCATATTTAATCCTCTTTGTAAACAAAAAAAAATTTGATCTTCTTCTATTTTAGAAGTAGAGGCTTCATGTTCAACTTGTGCCGTATTATTTAATATTTTTAAATTAGGGTATGTATGTGTACTACATTTAGAACCAATTAAAATTGAATCACATTGAGTAAAATTACGAGAATATTTAGCATATTTATTAATATAGACTAATCCACGATAAGTATTTTTACTTTTTTCTGTAGAAATACTCTTAGAAATAATTGTTGATCTTGTATTTTTACCTATATGTATCATTTTAGTTCCAGTATCTGCTTGTTGATTACCATTAGTTAATGAAACAGAAGAAAATTCTCCAATCGAATTATCCCCTTTTAAAATAACACTAGGATATTTCCAAGTAATAGCTGCTCCTGTTTCTAATTGTGTCCAAGACATTTTACTATTTTCTCCATAACATATTGCTCTTTTAGTTACAAAATTTAAAATACCTCCTTTATTATTTTTAGTACCTGAAAACCAATTCTGTACAGTCGAATAATTTACTTGTGCATTTTTATGTAAAATTACTTCGACTACAGCGGCATGTAATTGATAATTTTTTCTAATTGGAGCGGAACAACCTTCGATATAATTTACATAACTGTTTTCATCGGCAATTAAAATAGTACGTTCAAATTGACCAAAATTTTTTTGATTAATTCTAAAATAAGTAGATAAATCTATGGGACATTTTGTATTTTTTGGAATATAAATAAATGTACCATCAGAAATTACAGCTGCATTTAATGCAGCAAAAAAATTATCATCAGGGGGGACTACAAAACCTAAATATTTTTGAACTAATTTAGGATAATGTTTAATAGCATAATTTAATGAACAAAAAATTATTCCTTTATCTAAAAGTTTTTTTTGATTAGTTGTAATAACTGAAACAGAATCAAAAATAGCATCAATTGCTATATTTGAATTATCTTTAATAGGAAGTTTTAATTTATGAAAAGTTTTTTTAACTTCAGAAGTAAAATATTTATTTTTTACATTATTATTTAATGTAGTATATAAAGGAGCTGAATAATAAATATATTTTTGATAATTTAATTTTTTATAATATCCATTTAACCAATGAGGTTCAGTTTTATTTATCCAAAAATTATATCCCTTAAGTCTAAATTCTAACATCCATTTTGGTTCATTACGAATTTTAGAAATTTTATATATAATATCCATATCAATTCCTGGAATAAATTTTTTATTTTTTAATTTAGTAAAAAAACCTTCTTTATACATATTTTTTTTTTTTAAATATTTAGAATTAATATTCATGTTATTTGTTTTTTTATTTAAAAGTAAAACTTTTTTTACATCCACAAAATTGTTTAATTTTACTATTATGAAATTGAAAAAATTGATAAAAATTATCTTTTACGAAATCAATAATAGTACCATCTATAAAAGTAAGATCTTTATTATCAATAAAGATGCATATTTTATCTTTTTGAAATAAAATTTCATTTTTTAATAATTTATTTGATAATAAAATATTATATTTAAATCCAAAACAAC
>NZ_CP046200.1:364290-366374 GCF_012569525.1 Enterobacteriaceae endosymbiont of Donacia piscatrix
TTTTATCTTTTTGAAATAAAATTTCATTTTTTAATAATTTATTTGATAATAAAATATTATATTTAAATCCAAAACAACCAGATTTTTTTAAAAATAATTTTATTCCTTTACTATTATTTTTTTTAATTATTTTATTTATTTGTAATAATGCTTTTTGTGTTATATATAAACCTTGATAATTATTTTTTGTACAGATTAAATGAATTAAATTTTTATTTTTATTCATGATAAAAAACCTATAAATATTATTTATTTATTTTAATTAAAAAATTTTAATAAAATTAAAAATAAAATTTTTTATTAAAAATAAAAATTTTGCTTATAAAATTATATATAAAAAATATATTTAATACATTATTTAAATAATTATTAATAATTTATTATTATAAATTGTAATTATTTTATTATATTTTTTAGAGAAAAATCTTTTACACGGAAACCTAATAAAAATAATATTAAAATATACAATATAAAAATTAAAGAACAAATACTTAATAAATAAAAGATACGTATTTTAAAAGAAGATAAAATTAACCATTTTTCAGGTAAATTATTAATAATAGATATCAAAATAATACTTAAAATTATTGTAACTATTAATATACGAAATAAAAAATATAACCAACCATGTTCTGGTTTATATAATTTTTTTTTAACTAATGTTTTATATAACAAAATTACATTTAAAAAAGCAGCAAAACATACAGATATTGGAAATCCTATATGATGTAAAAAAAAAATAAATATAGGACTTATACATTGAGTAATAATTAAAACTAATATATTAATTTGAACAGGTGTTTTTACATCTTGTCTAGCATAAAATCCTATTGCTAAAACTTTTGCAATTATTAAAAATAATAATCCAATAGAATATATAATAATATTTTCTTGAGTCATTAATACATCGAAATAAGTAAATGCTCCATATTGGAATAATGAAATTAATAATAATTTTGATAAAAATCCTAAAATTAATGAACTAGGTACTATTAATAAAAAACATAAACGCAAACCTATATCCATTAATTGGTTATATTCATTTTTTTTATTTTGATTATAAGCGTCAGTTAAACTAGGTAATAATACTATTGTTAATGCTATACCAAACATACCAATAGGTAATTCCATAAGACGGTCAGAATAATAAATCCAAGTAATTGATCCTGTAATTAAAAAAGAAGAAAAAGCAGAATTAATTAATAAAGATATTTGTGTTGCTGCTACTCCAATAATCGCAGCACACATTTTTTTTAAAACTCTCGATACTCCTTTATCAAAATTTTTAAAACTTGGAAATATTAACATATTTATTTTTTTAAGATAAATTAATTGATAAAAAATCTGTAATATTCCACCAATTAATACAGCCCAAGCTAAAATTAATATCGATGGTTCTAAAAGATTAGGAAATATTATAATTAATAATATCATACTTACATTTAATAAAATAGGGGTTATCGCTGGTACAAAAAAATTTTTCCAAATATTTAAAATAGAACTAGCTAATGATGATAATGATATTAATAAAATATATGGAAAAGTCATTTTTAAAATTTTTGATGTAAATTTTAATTTAAAATCTGTATTTACAAAACCTGGTGCAATAATAGAAATAATAAAAGAAGAAAATAATATACCTAATATTACTATTATAGAGAGTATAATGATTAATATACCTAATGTAGAAGCGATAAAATTCTTTGTTTCTTTATTACTTTTTTTATTTTTATATTCAGCTAATATAGGAGTAAATGCTTGAGAAAAAGCTCCTTCTGCAAATATACGTCTTAATAAATTAGGTAATTTAAATGCTATAAAAAAAGAATCACTATACATACCAGCACCAAAAATTTTTGCAATAAGACTATCTCTAATAAAACCTAATAATCTAGAAAACAATGTAATTATACTAACTGTCGTTAACGACTTTAATAAATTCATATAATTCCTAAAAATAATAGTTTATTATATAAATAAATTATTTTAATAAAAAATTCAATATAATAAATTATTTTATTTTATAAAATAGTTTTTAACTATTATTTATTTTATTGAAAAATTCAAATTAAAATTTTTTTCTA
>NZ_CP046200.1:366471-368519 GCF_012569525.1 Enterobacteriaceae endosymbiont of Donacia piscatrix
TACTTAAATAATAAAATATTAGCTCTTTTATCTTTGAAAAATATTTTTTTTAAAAAAATAAATTTTTCATTATGTATTTGTTTAAATTTTAATAAATCTTCATTAGAAAAAAAATCATTATATAATTGTTCATCAACATTATAAATATTAGTACTATTATATTTAATAGTAAAATTAAGTAAAAAAAATTCTATAATTTTTTTTATTTTTAAAAAATTTTTTTGTAATAAAATAAAATTGTTTATATAAAACATTTTATTAAATTTTAAACGATTAATATCTGTTTGTTTTAAAATATTAAATGGTAATAATAAAGGAACTTTATTAAAGTTAATAAATTGTACATATGAAAAAATATATTTTTGATATAATTGATTATTTTTTTTTAAAATATATAAAAAATAATTTACATCTTTTATTAAATTAAAAGTAACTAATATATTTTTATTTTTTGGATGCCAAAATAATGGAGTTATACAATTAATATTATTATTTTTATTCTTATAAAAGTTACTAATATGAATTAAAATTTGAATTTTTGATAAATTTATAATTTTTATTAATTCTTGTTTCTTTCTTTTTTTTAAAAAATATTTAAATAATAATGGTTGCTTACTTTTAATTAATTTTGTAACGGATATTGTAGTATATACATCAGATAATGCATCATGAATTTTATATGATAAAAGATTATTTAATTTTGCTATTTTTTCAAGACTAAAAATAGGAATATTATTAATTTTAGGCCAAAAAATTCCTTTAGGTCTTAATATATAACATGCTCTAACTAAATTAAGTATATCCCATCTACTATTATTATTTTTCCAAAACCAACTATATGGATTATAAAAATTTCGATAAAATAAAAATTTACTAAATTCATCATCAAAAAAAAGATTATTATATCCGACGATGCAAGTATTTGGATGTAAAAATATATTATGAATATAATTTGCAAATTTATTTTCTTGTAATCCTTTTAAATTTACCATATATGGATTTATATTATTTATTATAATCGATTTCGGATTAGGTAAATAATCACTAGGTAACTTACAATGAAGAACAACAGGTTTATTAATAATATTCATATTAATATCAGTTCGTATACAAGCAAATTGGGCAATCCTATCTTTTTTAGGATCTAAACCGAAAGTTTCATAATCATAAAATAAAAAATTAAAATTTAATTTTTTTTTCTTTAACATAGTATATAATACTATTATATTGTTGATATTTTTACAATAATTATTAATTAATTATGGTGAGATGGCCGAGTGGTTTAAGGCGCATGCTTGGAAAGTATGTATATGAAAAAATATCAGGGGTTCGAATCCCCTTCTCACCGAGATAAATTATATATATTAACTATTTTAAAATATGATATTAAAATATGTTTGATATAAATTTGACTAAAATAATGTATAAATATGGTTATTTAATAATATTATTAAGTTCTTTAATTGAATGGGAGACATTTATTATTATTGCTGGTATGTTAGCTCATAAAAAAATTTTAAATTTAAATAATATTATAATTATTACTATAATTGGTTCTATTATGAGTAATCAGATATTATTTTTAGTAGGTAAAAAATATAGTAAAAACTTTTTATCTTTTTTTGAAAAAAAAAATTTAAAAATTAAAAAATATCAGGTTTTATTTAAAAAATATCCTTATTTTTTTATTATTATAACAAGATTTATTTACGGATTTAGATTAATAAGTCCTATAGTAATGGGAATTACCAATATTTCTAGTATTAAATTTTTTATTCTAAATATTATTGGAGCTTTTATTTGGACTTTTTTTTTTACTATTGCTGGATATTTTTTTGGTGAAATTATATCTAAATGGATAAAAGATACTACTAAAATTGTTAAATATTTCTTATTTATTTTTTTATTATTAATAATAATTATTTTTTTATTTAAAATTATAAAAAAAAAAATTAATTATTTTAAATAATTTTATATTATAAAACATAATTTGTAATTAACTTTATTAAAAAGTCAGGATATAATCCTAATACAATTGTTATAATTGT
>NZ_CP046200.1:368618-377097 GCF_012569525.1 Enterobacteriaceae endosymbiont of Donacia piscatrix
TTTATATTATAAAACATAATTTGTAATTAACTTTATTAAAAAGTCAGGATATAATCCTAATACAATTGTTATAATTGTAAATAATAATAATAAATTTTTTATAAAAAAATAATAATTATTTTTTCTTACTTTAGTAAGGTATATATTTTTATTTATTTTAGATGGTTTTAAATATAAAATAATAATTGTATTTAAATAATAATATATTCCAATAGAACTCCCGAAAATAACTATATAAGCTAAATACCACATTTTCATTTTTATGCTTAAGGTTATTAAATAAAATTTTGAAATAAATCCTATAGTAGGAGGAATTCCAGCTAAAGATAATAACATTATAGTTAAAATAAAAGTTAAAACAGGATCATACCAAAATAAACCACGATAATAATATAATTTATCTATATTTATTTCATTAATATTTAAACTAGTGAATATACTCATTACACCAAAAATACCTAAATTATTTATTAGATACCCGATAACATATATTGACATTATTTCTAATGAAAAAACATGTGTTTCATATTTTTGATTATAAATTAATATTATAAACATATATCCTATATGAGCTATGGATGAATATGCTAATAAACGTTTAATATTATTTTTAGTTGTAAAACCCATAATATTACCAAATAATATTGATAATATTGATAATAAAATTATTATTTGTAAAATAAAAGATTGCATATAATGTATATATGCAAAATTAATTAAAAATTTAAATAAAAATATAAAAATTGATAATTTACTAAATGTAGATAAAAATAATGTAATAATTATTGGTGATCCTTGATAAATATCTGGAGTCCATAAATGAAATGGAAATATTGATAATTTAAATCCTAAACTTATTATTATTAATAATAAACCAATTATTGTTAAATAATTTATAGAAAAAAAACTGTGAATTATATCATTATTTAATAAATTAATAAAACATAAACTACCATTATCTAGATAAATAAAAGATATTCCTAATATTAAAAATGATGATACTAACATAGAAAGTATTGTATATTTAATACTAGCTTCTAATGCATATTTTAATTTTAAATTATAAAATATTAAACCAAAAATAGGTATAGATATTAGTTCAATACCAATTAACATTGGTATTAAATTATTTGAATCTAATAATACTAAACTTCCTATAGTTGAAATTATAATTAATAAATAAAATTCATCTTTATTATATTTAATAATAGATAACCATTTATAAGCTAATAAACATATTACTATATTAGTAATTAATAATATAATCTTATAAAAAATTAAATATTTATCTTGTAAAAATAAATTATTTATAAAAAAATTATTATTTTTTATATAAAAAAAAGATAGTATTGTAAATAAAAATCCAATAACTGTAACAATTAAACTTGTCATATTATCGCGTTTTATTGTTACTTTAATTAATAAAAATATTAATGATGTAATAATAATAATTAAAGGTATTAATGATTTAGTCATAAAATTTTCTATTTTATCTAAAAATTTATTAAAATAATATATAAAATTGATTAATAATTCATCATTATAATTCTATTATATATACTATTAATAGTATTATTTGATATATTTAAAATAAATTGTGGATAAAAACCTAAAATTATTAATAATATTAATAATATAAATAAAATAATTTTTTCTTTTAAAAACATATTTTTCTCTAAAATATTTATTCTAGTTTTAGAACCATAAAAAATTTTTTGTATCATATTTAATGAATAAATACTAGAAAATAATAAACTGAAAGTAGTAATACATGCACAAATAGGATGTTTATAAAAAATACCTAATAAAATTAAAAATTCTCCTATAAAATTTCCTGTACCAGGGATACCAATACTAGCTAAAGCAAAAAAAATAAAAAAACCTGGTAATGTATTTATACTATCCCATAATCCACCTAATAATTTTATATTACGTGTTTTTAATTTTTCATATATTTGTCCACAAAGAATAAATTGTGCAGAAGCAGAAATACCATGTGATATCATTTGTATAATTACACCTTGATAAGCTAATTTATTAAAACTATAAATTCCTATTAAAACATATCCCATATGGGATATGGATGTATATGCTATAACTCTTTTTATATCATTTTGAATATAAGCCATCCATGATCCATAAAAAATACTAAATATTCCTAATAATATTGCGATAAAAGAAAATTTTAAAGATGATATAGGAAATAATGGTAATGTAAATCTTAATAAGCCATAAGCAGCTGTTTTTAATAAAATACCTGCTAAATCAACAGATCCTGCAGTTGGAGCTTGACTATGTGCATTTGGTAACCATCCATGAAATGGAATAATAGGTAGTTTAACTGCAAATGCAATAAAAAAAGATAACATTAATAAAAATTCTGTTTTTAAATCTAAATGATTATTTAATAGAGCATTATATTCAAAAGTTAATACACCAGTAGATTTATAATAAGTAAAAACTAAAGTTAAAATCCCGCATAACATTAATAAACCACTAGATTGTGTATAAATAAAAAATTCAGTTGCTGTTTTAATACGACTATTTCCTTTAATATCTTTATGTCCCCATAAAGATATTAAAAAATACATAGGTAATAACATTATTTCCCAAAATAAAAAAAATAAAAACATATCTACGGATAAAAATACCCCAATAACACTACTTAAAATCCATAATAAATTTAAATGAAAAAAACCATGAAGTTTTTTTATTTCATTCCAAGAACAAACTACAGCCATTATACCTAATAATCCAGTTAAATTTATCATTATTAATGATAATCCATCCATAGCCAGATGAAAATGTATCCCAAATCTCGGGATCCAATTTAATATAAATTCTGACATCCATGTAGGATATAAAAAAAATATATGATTTTTAAAATTGTATGTATATAAAATTAATTTAATAATTGATATTATAAAAATAAAACTGATAGAAATTAAAGATATCCAACGAGGAAATTTATAATTTATTTTTTCACTTTGCCAACAAATTAAACCACTAAAAAAGGGAATTAATATAAACCAGGGTAATAACATAAAATTTCCTAACTATATTTTGTTATTTAATATATAAAATTAAATTTATTATATAAAATAATATTGATTATTAATAAATATTGTTAAGTATACTAAAATTATTATTGTTCCTATATATATAGATAATATATACCAACTAATATTTCCATTTTCACTTATTAATAATAAATACCCTATTTTCTTTAAAAGATTTACAAATAAATAATTTACTATTTTAGAAAAAGGATCATTTTTTATTATTAATAAAAATTTTTTAAAAAAATTTGTAAATATATTTTTATAAATATAATCTATATAATAACCATTTAAAAAAAAATTATTTATAAAATAGAAATAATAACAATAATTTTTAATAATTTTTTTTATTAAAAAATTATTTTGAATATAAAAAATATATAATAGACAACTACTAATTATAATTAGTATAGATATTATTTCTAAAATAAAATAATTTTTATGATTTAAAATTAATAATTTACTAGGAAATAAAAATTTTTGTTTTATTGGTAATAATATCACCCCAATATAACTGGATAATATTGTTAATATTATCATTGGAATATTATGTATAAGTATATTATTTTTAATTTTATTAAAAAAAATACTACTTTTACCATAAAAAATTTTATAAATCATACGAATAGTATACAAAGAAGTTAAAATACTACCTAAAAAACTAATAATAAGTAGAAATTTATGTTTGTTTATAAAAACTTCATACAATATTTTTTCTTTTGTAAAACCACTCATAGTAATAAAAGGTAATGAAATTAGTGATATTGAACCAAATAAAAAAATATAATATATAAATGGAAAATATTTTCTCATTCCCCCCATTTTAAGTATATTTTGTTCATTATCACATATAAAAATAATAGAAGCAACACATAAAAAGAGTAATGCTTTAAAAAAAGCATGTGATATTACATGAAATAAAGAAGCCTTCCACAAATTAATACCTAATGCTAAAAATATATAGCCAATTTGGCTCATTGTAGAATATGCTAAAATATGTTTGATATTATTTTGTATTAATGCAGAATAACCAGATAATAATATTGTTATTGCCCCAATAATACTACATACAAAAAAAATATAATTGTTCATTAAAAATAAAATATTATTACGTAAAATTAAATAAATACCAGCTGTAACCATAGTAGCAGCATGAATAAGAGCAGAAACAGGCGTAGGTCCAACCATTGCATCTATCAACCAAGTATTTAATGGGAATTGAACTGATTTACTTAAAGATCCTATAATAATCATTATAGATATTATTTTTAAATAATATGCTTTATAATAAATAAAAGATGATGTAGAAATATTTAATATTTCCGAAAAATTGAAAGTGTGAAATATTCTAAATATAAAAAACATTCCAATAATTAAAAAAATATCACTAAAACGAGTTATTAAAAATGCTCTTATAGCAGATAATCCATTTGATGATTTTTTATAAAAAAATCCTATTAACAAATAAGAACATACACCTACTCCTTCCCAACCAAAAAACATTAAAATAAAATTATTAGCTAAAATAAGTAATGTCATATTAGCAATAAATAAATTAGTATATGCAAAAAATCTAGAATATCCTTCTTTATTTTTCATATACCAAATAGAAAATATATGGATAAAAAATCCTACCCATGTAGTGATAAATAACATAACTAAAGATAATATATCTAAATATAAATCAAAATTAACATAAAAAAAATCAATATTTAGTATTTCCCATAAAGATTGTTTATAAAATAAAAATTTATTTTTTAAAAAAATATATCCTATTATTAATGTTAATATTGCACTTATACCTATAAAAATAATTCCAATTATTGAAATTTGATTTTTATTTAAATAATTAGAAAATAATGACAATATTAAAAAACTAATTAATGGCATTAAAATAATTAAAAAGAGAAATTTCATCCATTCATCTCACTAATCGAATTAATAATAATATTATTTTTATAATAATATAATTTTATTAATAAAATTAAACTTATACAAGTTTCTATGGCTGATATACTAATAGATATAATATACATAATTTCTCCTTCTGTTTGTTTCCAATAATTACCAGAAACTATACATGATAAAGCAGCAGCATTAATCATTAATTCAGAACAAATTAAAATATATAACATATTATTTCTAATTAATATTCCTGTTAATCCAATAATAAATATTATAATAATAAATATTAAAATATGATATAAAGGTATCATTTTATGTTCTTCTGTATTGTATAAAAATAAATAAAACTTTAATATTTTTTTTTATTTCCTATATGTAAAACAATAATTACACCTGATAATAACAATATTGACATTAATTCTACAATAATTTTATATTGCGTAAATAAATTTATACCAATATTTTGGATATTAATAAAATTATGAATAATTAATTTTTTTATATATAAGTGTTTTAAAATATAAAATATTAATATACAAAAAAAGAAATTTATAATTAAAATATTAATTATAAATAATTTTTTTTTTATAAAAAAAAAATTTTCTTCTAATTTAATATTTTTATAATTTAAAAACATTAAAACAAATATAAATAGTATGATAATAGCTCCAGCATATATAATGATTTCTAATGCTCCAGCAAAATAATTACCTAATAAAAAAAATATACATGATATTGAAATTAATGAAAGTAAAAAATATAACAATGTATAAATAGGATTAATACTAATTATAATTAAAAATGAGAAAATTATTGATATTAATTCTAATAAATACAATATTATTTTCATATAAAATACCTCTATAATTAAAATTATGGTAAAATATTTTTTATATCTACCTCTATACTTGAATCTTTTATATTATTTTTTTTATTATTTTTAATTTTAACTCCTGAAATATTATAAAAATTATATTTTATATCTTTTCCTGGATTATTAATTAATAAATCTTTTTTTTCGTATATTAAATCTTTTCTATTAAATTCACATAATTCAAAATCTGGAATTAATTGTATAGCTGATGTAGGGCAAGCTTCTTCACAAAATCCACAAAAAATACATCTAGAAAAATTTATCCTAAAAAATTTTGCATATGATCGTCCATTTTTATTTATAGATTTTTTTAAAGTTATACACCCTACTGGACAAACAACTGCACAAAGATTACAAGCAACACAACGTTCATTATTATCTAAATCAGATGTTAATATTATTCTTCCTCTATACCTTGGTGGTAAATAAATTTTTTCTTCTGGATACATTATTGTTTCTCTTTTACTAAAGAGATTTAATAAAATTAGGAAAATACTTTTTATTTGACTCATTATATTAATAAAAAATTTTTTAATATTCATTGTTTAACTTTATAAAAATTAGTTTAATTTTACTAAAAAAGAAGTAATTATAAGATTGATTAATGTTAATGGTAAACATATAAACCATCCAAAATATATTACGTTATCATGACGAGGTCTAGGTAATGATGCTCTTATTAAAAAAAATAATATTATAAATATAATAGTTTTAATTAAAAACCATATTATTGGTTTAAAAAATGGTCCTAACCATCCTCCAAAAAATAAAATAACAATTAAAGAAGATAATATTATTATATTAATATATTCTCCTATAAAAAAAAGTCCAAATTTAATTCCAGAATATTCAATATGATAACCATCAATAAGTTCTTGTTCTGTTTCTGGTTGATCGAAAGGATGTCTATGGCATAAAGCTATAGAAGCAATTAAAAATGGTATAAAACCAAAAAATTGAGGAATAATATTCCAACAATGTTTATTTTGATAAAAAATTATATCTAATAAATTAAACGAACCTGTCTGACAAACAATACCCATTAATGATAATCCTAAAAAAATTTCATAACTAATAATTTGTGCTACTCCTCTTATTATCCCTAATAAAGCATATTTATTATTACTTGCTAATCCTGCAAATAATATAGAATATACTGAAATACTAGCCATCATAAAAAAAAAAAGTATTCCAATATTTAAATTAGATATTATTATATATGGAGTAATAGGTAATATAGCAAATACAGATAATAATGTATTAAATGCTAAAATAGGCGCCAGATTAAACAATAATTTATTTGAAAAATTTGGAGTCCAATCTTCTTTGAAAAGCATTTTTATCATATCAGCTAAAACTTGTAAACAACCAAATAATCCTACTCTATTAGGTCCATAACGATTTTGGAATAAAGCAAGTATACGTCTTTCTATAAAACTTAAAAAAGCACTACTTATTAATAGTATTAATAATATGAATAATATTTGTAATACATAAAATAATTTTATAGAATTAAATAATGGAAACAACATCATTTTAATACCTTTATTTTTTCAATAATTTTACCTAAAAAAGATAATGGAATATTTTTAGTTCCTAAAGGAAGACTTACTAATCCTTGATTTAAAAATTTTGAAATATATGTTTTTAATATAAAAGTATTATTTAAACAATATAATTTAACTAAATAATTATTTAAAATTCCTAATTGTTTAGCATCATTTTTATTAAAAATTACGTAATAATTATTAAAATATTTTTTTATTAAATTAGATTTTTGTATTAAACTATTATTCTGAAAAAAATTTTGATATGCAACAATTATTAATTGATTATTGTAATTATGTTTATGATATATTTTTTTTATTTTTATTTTATATTTATTTTTTTGACATATTTTAAATCCTGTGTATCCATATTTAGATGAAATACCAATTTCTTTTTGAAATTTATATAATGATTCTGAAGAATTCCATCCAGGAGACCATAAAAATGGTATATGAGTATAATTAATATTTGAACCATAATTTCCTTCCATAGAAAAACTAAAAATAGTATCTTCATCTTTTGGTTGTTCAGGTTCATGTATATTTATATTGGAAAACATCGATGTTCTTCCGCTATATCTTAATGAAGATCTTGCAAATTTTCTATTATATACTTTATAAGTAGCAGGTGGAGCTGCTAAACTAATACCATTAAGTATTGGAACATATTTTTCACATTTTTTTATAATTTTATCTAAAGTAATTTTTTTATTTAAATTATTTAATTTTGCGTATATTTCATATATCCATTTCCAACTAGATCTTCTATCATTATTTTTATTATAAAAAGAAGGATTATAAACTTGAAAAAATCTTTGTGCTCTACATTCATTGTTAATAACAGTACCACTATTTTCCATAAAATTTGTTACTGGTAATATTACATTAGCTTTTTTCATAGTTCTCGTTAAAACATGATCTAATACAATTATATTAGGAATATTTTTAAAAAAATTATTAAGTATATTTTTATTTTCATAAAAATATAAATCGTTTTCCATTATAAAAATAGTATCTATATTAGAGTTGTCATGATTAACAAATTTTTTTTTTATAAATAAACTATTTAAAGATTTTCCTTGTATTAAACCAAT
>NZ_CP046200.1:377197-391992 GCF_012569525.1 Enterobacteriaceae endosymbiont of Donacia piscatrix
AAATAAATTTAGTTTGATCTGAAGTAGATCCATAATAATTAAATAAAGAAATATCATCTAATAATGTTTCATTATTACTTGTTATTAACAATGGATTTAATTTCTTATTTCTCATATTTAAAATTGTATCAGTCTTCCAATGGGGAAGATCTAAACTATTATTTTTAATATTAAAATATTTTTTTATAGCTTGTCTTACGGCTAAAGCAGCTCTAGGATTAGTATTACTTAAATCTTCTCCTACTACTAAAATAGTATCATAACTTTCAATTTCAGATAACGTAGGAAAATATATATTTGTATTTTGTATTATGTTAATAATATAATTAATTTGTCTTTTTTCATTTTTTAAAATACCTAAATAAAATTTTTTTTTCCCAACTAATTTTTTTAAAATAACATTACTTTCTATACTTGCTCTTGGTGAGCCAATACCAATTATATTTTTAGAATTTAAAATTAAATAAATAATTTTTTTTATAATTTTATCATAGTTAAAAATAAATTTTTTATTATTTTGATAATATATTATTTTAATAGGATTATTTTTTAAATAGGTATAATCATAACCAAAATAACCTTTATCACATAAAAAATAATGATTTATTTTTTCATGAAATCTATTTTGTATACTAGATAATTTCCCATAACGTTCCCCAATAAAAATATTACATCCTAATGAACAATTTTGACAAATACTCGGAGAGTATTGTAAATCCCATTTTCTTGCATAATTTATATTATAAATTTTATCAGTAAAAACTCCAGTAGGACATAATTCAATTAAATTTCCAGAAAATAAATTTTTTAGTCTACCATCTGAATATCGACCAAAATAAATATTATTTTTAGATCCAAAAACATTAAAATCTTTTCCATCAGCATAATCTTTATAAAATCTTACACAACGATAACATGTAATACAACGATTCATTGTATGAGAAATAAAAGGACCTAAATATTGATTTTTATATTCTCTTTTAGAAAAATTATATCTACGATTATTATGTCCTGTCATAACAGTCATATCTTGTAAATGACAATTACCACCTTTATCACAAATAGGACAATCATGTGGATGATTTAACATTAATAATTCAATATTTTTTTTACGAAAATTAATTAAATCACTATCATTAATAGTGATATATGAATTATTAATCGGTGAAGACATACAAGACATAATTATATATTCATTTTTTTTTTGTAAACCATTAGATTGTTTAATTGCACATTGGCGACACGATCCTATACTTCCTAAAATAGGGTGCCAACAAAAATATGGTATATTAAACCCTAAAGATAAACATATTTTTAATAAATTATCTTTTTCATTAACTTTATATAATTGATTTTCTATATTAATATTAATCACAGTATATATTCCTTATAAATATTTAGTAGTATAAAAAACACCTTAATTTTTGTTGAAAATATACAAGTTAAAATTTTTATATAAAAATCTGTTAATTAATTATTCCATTTTTAAATTCATTTAAAAAATATTTTAACGCACTATTTAAAGGTTCCATTGCACTTGGTGCAAGTGCACAAAAAGAACCTCCGTTAATTAATTGATTACTTATATCTTTAAGAAGATAAATATCTTTTTTAGATCCTCTTTTTTTTTCTAAATTATTTAATATTTTAACAATCCAAGGTAATCCTTCTCTACAAGGAGTACAAAAACCACAAGATTCTCTAGCAAAAAATATTTCTAAATTTTTTAATATAGAGATAATACTTATACTGTTATCTATAACAAGAGAGATACCAGTTCCTAGTCTACTGCCAGCATTACTAATATTTATAAAATCCATTGGCAGATCTAAATGATTTTTTGTTAAAAAACTAGTTCCTGCACCACCTGGTTGCCAAGCTTTTAAAAAAAATCCTTTTTTCATTCCACCTGCATATTTTTCTAAAATTAAACGAGCAGGTGTACCAAATGGTAATTCCCATAATCCAGGATTATTAACATTTCCTGAAAAACCTAACATTTTCGTACCACTATCATGTTTACTATTAGATATATTATGATACCATTCAGATCCATATTTTATTATACTAGGTATATTAAAAATAGTTTCAACATTATTAACACATGTAGGTTTTCCCCATAAACCAATTGTAGCAGGAAATGGAGGTTTAAAACGAGGATTAGGACGTTTACCTTCTAAAGAATTAATTAAAGCTGTTTCTTCTCCACAAATATATCTTCCAGCTCCTGTATGAAGATATAGATCAAAGTTAAAATTACTATTTAATATATTTTTTCCTAAAAATTTAATACTATAAGCTTCTTTTATAGCTATATTTAAAATATTTATACAATTTATATATTCTCCTCTTAAAAAAATATATCCTTTATTTGCTTGTATAGCAAAAGCACTTATAATTATTCCTTCTATTAATTGATGTGGAATATGTTCTATTAAAAAACGATCTTTATATGTTCCTGGTTCCATTTCATCCGCATTACATAAAAAATATCTAATTTCATTATCATTTTTTTTTGGAGATATTAAACTCCATTTTAATCCAGTATAAAATCCACCACCACCTCTCCCCTTTAATTTTGATTTTTTTACAATATTAATTATATCTTGTGGTGTTTTTTTTATTAAACTATTTTTTAAAATTTTATAGCCATCTTTTTGTATATATTCTTTTAAAAATAGTGTTTTATTTTTATTAACACGCCATGTTAGAGGATGTGTTTTTGGATTTGGTTTTATAATTTTCATTAATATAATTATCCAATATTTGATTTATATAATTAATAGATAATGAAGTATAAATTTTTTTATTAATCATTATAACAGGACTATTTTCACAGTGTCCTAAACAACATATAGGTATTAAAGTAAATAATTTATCAGAAGTTGTTTCTCCTGATTTAATTTTTAATTTCTGTTCAATATGTTTTAAAATTTTTTTATATTTTGTTATATAACAAACAATGCTATCACAGTATTTAATAACATATTTACCTACTGGAGATCTAAAAATTTGACTATAAAACGTTGCTATACTATCAATTTCAGAAGGATGTATTTTTAAAATATTAGAAATATTAGTAATAATTTTATTAGATATCCATCCATATTTTTTTTGAAAAAATATTAATATTTCAATAATAGCTGCATTATTACATTCATAATTATTTATAATGTTATTAATAATTTTATAATCTTTTTTATCTAAATATAAATTTACATTATTATTTTTTTTTTTCATAATATTATTTTAACGATCTACATCAGACATAACAAAATCAATACTTCCTAAATAAGCAATTAAATCAGGTATTAAACTACCACAGATAACTGATGGTATTTGTTGTAAATGAGGGAAACTAGGTGTTCTTATTCTAGTACGATAACTAGTTATGTTACCATCACTTATTAAGTAATAGCTATTAATGCCTTTAGTAGCTTCGATCATTTGAAATGATTCATCAGCAGGGATCAAAGGACCCCATGAAACTTGTATAAAATGATGAATTAAATTTTCTATATTATTTAACATTTTTTTTCTAAGTGGGGGGGTAGTTAAAGGGTGGTCGACTTTATATTCTCCTTCAGGCATATAATTTAAACATTGTTTTATAATATATAGACTTTGCCATATTTCTTCTAATTTTAATAATACTCTAGAATAACAATCACTAATATTATTTCCAATAGGAATATCAAAATCAAAATTCTCGTATCCAGAATAAGGACGCCATTTTCTTACATCAAAATCTAACCCAGTAGCACGTAAACCAGCCCCAGTAACTCCCCAAGATATTGCTTCTTTTTGATTATAAACTGCTATATTTTTAGTTCTAGATATTAAAATACTATTTTCTAAGGCTATTTTTTTATATAAAATTAATCTTTTAGGCAACCATATTAATAATTTTTTTACTAAAATATTCCATCCTTGAGGTAAATCTTGAGCTAATCCTCCTATTCTAAACCAAGCAGGATGCATTCTAGCACCAGTAATTGCTTCAATTATATCATATATTTTTTGCCTATCTGTAAAAACTAAAAAAACAGGAGTCATCGCTCCTATATCTTGTATAAAAGTTGATAAATATAATAGGTGACTATTTATACGGAATAATTCAGATAACATTATTCTAATTACTTTAATTTTATCATTAACAATAATGTTAGCTAATTTTTCTACTGCTAAAATATAAGGCATTTCATTTATACACCCCCCTAAATATTCAATTCTATCTGTATAAGGTATATAAGTATGCCATGTTTGTCTTTCAGCTATTTTCTCAGCACCTCTATGATGATAACCAATTTCTGGTATACATTTTATAATTTCTTCTCCTGATAATTGTAAAATAATTCTAAATACTCCATGTACAGAAGGATGATTAGGTCCTAAATTAAGATACATATAATTCTTATATTTACTTTTTCCTGATATATTAAAATCTTCTGGAAGAAATTTTGTTGCTTCAATATCTATTTTGTATTTTTTTTTTGTTAAAATATAAGGAGCTAAATCAGTAGCTCTAGAAGGAAAGTCTTTACGTAATGGATAACCATTATTCCAATTTTTGGGTAATAAAATATGTGATAAACAAGGATGATTAATAAAATTAATTCCAAACATTTCCCATATTTCTCTTTCATACCAATTAGAATTTTTAAAAATTCCTGTGATGCTATCGATATGTAGTGATTTTTTTTTTAAAGGAATCTTTATAATAATGTCCGAATTTCTATTAATAGAAATTAAATGATAAAATAAAGAAAAATCTATTTTTTTCATTAAATAAAATTTATTTAAATGTAATCTTTCATCTATACCATGCATGTCATACAACATATTATATGGGTTATGAATAATTTGTGAAAAAAATTTCATGAATTTTATTATATCATCAGATTTAATCCAAATAACTAATGGCATTTTTTTATTAAAACTATTTTGTATAATAAAATCTTTAAAAGAAAATTTATTATTTAATTCATCTATTATAGGTTCTATTTTCTTTTTAGAAAAAGATTTATTATGTTTATTTCCTATCTTAGTAACTATTTTATTAAAAAAATTATTCATAAATAGATGCCTATAGATATTATATATTTTTTGACGATTTAAATTTAATATTTTTATTGTAAAAATTTTTATTATTTGATTTTATTTTAGCTTTATAAATTCCTTGATCTCCTATTATCCAAGATAAAGGACGTCTTTCATAATTAATTGATTTTTGTAATAATAATAATGCTTGTATATATGCTTCTGGTCTAGGTGGACATCCTGGAATATAAATATCTACAGGTAAAAATTTATCTACTCCTTGTACTACAGAATATATATCATACATTCCTCCAGAATTAGCACATGATCCCATAGAAATAACCCATTTAGGTTCTAACATTTGATCATACAATTTTTGTATTATAGGAGCCATTTTTAAAAAACATGTTCCGGCTATTACTATAAAATCAGCTTGTCTTGGAGAAGATCTTAAAACTTCTGAACCAAAACGTGAAATATCATTAATTGACGTAAATGATGTTGTCATTTCAACATAACAACATGATAATCCAAAATTATAAGGCCATAAAGAGTTTTTTCTTCCCCAATTAATAATTTGATGAGTAATTTTTTTTAAATTACCTAAAAAAATATTTTTTTGAATTTGTTCATTTAATGGATCTGTACTAATATTTTTCCTTTCTTCTAAAGGATATTTTTTTTTTTTATTTTCATGCTTTTTAAGAATATATTTCATATTATATTACACATTTATTATTTTAATATTATTAAATATTTTTATATTTCCAATTTAATATATTGGTTTTAAATAAATAAAATAAAGTAATTAGAATAGTAAAAATAAAAAAAATTCCTTCAATAAAACCTTCTAATTCTATTTTTTTCATAGAAAGAGACCATAAATATAAATATAAAGATTCAATATCAAAAATAATAAAAAGTATTGCTATTAAATAAAATTTAATATGTATTTTTATTTGTGTGTTTTCATAAGAAATTACTCCTGATTCAAATGGTGTTTGTTTATTTAAATTAGATGAATGTTCTCCTAAAAAAAATGATACTAATATCATCATACAACTAATAAAAATAGCAAATATTTGAAATAAAATAAAATATTCATGATTATAAGCTAATTTATTTATTAACATAATTAATATTCTTTATATAAAAAGATATATAGTTTAAATTATAAAATTTTTTATTAAAAATTTTTTTAAAACTAAAAAATCATTAGGTAATTTATAAGATAAATTTTTTTTTTTTATACAATCAATTAAAATTCTAGGTAATGTAATTTTTTTATGCAAAGTATTATAAATATAATCTTTAAATTTTGCTGGATGAGCTGTACCTAAAAATATATTAAAAGTATTTTTTTCTGAAATAAATTTTTTTAATGCACAAAAACTTACTGATGTATGTGGTTCTAAAATATATTTATATTCATTAAATATATTTATTGTTGTTTGTATTGTTTCTAAATCTGTTATAGATTTAGACTCTAATAAATTTAAATTACAGTTATTAGTTTTAAAAATTTCTTTAATTCTAGGCCAATTATTAGGAATACTAACATCCATAGCATTAGATAATGTAGATATAGTTTTTCTTGGTTTCCAATTTCCCGTATTTAAATATTTAGGAATTGTATCATTTATATTAGTTGCAGCTATAAATTTATGTATAGGTAAACCCATAACTTTAGCCATTAAACCAGCAGTTAAATTTCCAAAATTTCCACTTGGAATTGATATAATTATTTTTTTTTTTCTTTGATTTAAAGGTATTTGACTAAATGCTTCAAAATAATAACATATTTGTGCAAGTAATCTACTAATATTAATCGAATTAGCAGAATTTAGATTTAAATTTTGTTTTAATTCTTGATCATTAAAAGATTTTTTAATAAGTTTTTGACAATCATCAAAATTACCTTCAATAGCAATAGTTTTTATATTATTTCCTAATGTACAAAATAATTTTTCTTGTAAAATAGAAATTTTTTTATAGGGATATAATATTACTATTTCAATATTTTTAATATTATAAAATGCATGAGCAACAGCTGCTCCTGTGTCTCCAGAAGTAGCAGTTAAAATAATAATTTTATCTTTTTTTTTTTCATTAAAAAATTTTAACATTTGTGCTAGAAAACGAACACCAAAATCTTTAAAAGCTAAGGTAGGACCGTGAAATAATTCTAAGCAAGCAAGATTTTTATTCAACATATTTAATATTAAAGGAAAATTAAATCCTTCTTTTATTTTTTTTTTTAAAATATTTAATTTTATTTCTTCTTCTAAAAAAAGTGAAAGTATATAACTACTTTTATCTATAAAATTAAGATTTAATATATTTTCAATAGTTTTATTATTTAATTTAGGTAAATATTTAGGAAAAAATAAACCTTGATTCGTACCTAATCCTTGTTGTAAAACTTGACTAAAATTCTTTTTTTCTTTGTAATCATTAAGATTATAAAATTTCATTTTTTCTCCACAATTTTAGTACCTAGATTATTTATTTTACATATATGAACAAAACCTGTTTCATTTTTTAAATAATTTTTTTGTAACCAATTAACCATATTATATGCAATATTTAAATTATTAAAAATACTAAATATAGTAGGTCCTGACCCTGAAATGCCATAACTTAAAGCTCCTAATTTTTTTGCTATATAAGATATTTTATCAAAATTAGGTATAAATGATTTTCGATATGGTTCTGCTATAAAATCTTTCATTAATTTTGCAGCTAATAATTCTTGTTTTGTATAAACAGCATTAATAAATCCAGCTAAGTATTGATTTTGTTTAATAAAAATTTCTTTTTTATATAATTTTGGTAAAATTTTTCTAGAATAAAATGTAGATAATTTTATTCCAGGATATGCAATTACCCAGAACCAATTTTGAAAAATTGGTAAATTTTGAATAATTAAATCATTTTTGTTTATAATTAATATTAATTTCATACCGCCTAATAAACATGGTACAATATTGTCATAATGTATTTTACCTGATAAAAATCCTTCTAATTCTCCCATTAATTTTAATAAAATTGAATTATTTAATGGATTATTAAAAAATAAATTTATGGCTTTTAAACAAGCAACTATGGAACATGCACTTGAACCTAATCCTGAAGATATAGGAACATTTTTTTCTAAAATTATTTTTAAAGGAATTTCTTTTCCAATTTTATCACAAAATTTTATCCAACAATTAAAAATAATATTTTCATAATTATTTTTTGGTAAATCATTAAAAAATAAACCTTTATTTATTAATTCAAATTTTTTAGAATTAGAAATTGTTATAAAATCTCCTAAAATTCCTCCATCAATTCTAGATAATGCTATTCCTAATGTATCAAAACCTACATTAATATTACCAATAGAAGCAGGAGAATAAATTTTTATCATAAATAATAATTCCTTATTTATTTTATTAAATAATATGTAATAAATCAGTTAATACTCCTGCTGCAGTAACATTATTACCGGCACCATATCCTCTTAATACTAATGGATAAGGTTGATAATAATTAGTATAAAAAGCAAAAGAATTTTCTCCATTTTTTATATTAAAAAATGGATGATTATTATCAATTTGGATAACTTTTACTTTACATATACCTTTTTCATCTATACTTCCTATATAACGTAGGACTTTATTATTTTTTTTTGCATTTTTAATTTTTTTAACATAAATTTTATCTAAATCTGATAAAGAATTAAAAAACTCTTTAATAGAAGAATTTTTATTCAATTTATTAGGTATAATAGACTCGATCATAACATCTTTTAATTCTACATTAAAACCAATTTCTCTAGCCAATATAAGTAATTTTCTAGCAACATCTATACCTGTAAGATCTACACGGGGATCTGGTTCTGTAAAACCCATTTCTTGAGCCATTATTATGGATTTAGATAAAATAATTCCTTCTTCTAATTTACCGAAAATAAATGATAGTGAACCAGATAAAATTCCAATAAATTTATTAATTTTATTACCTGTTTTTAATAAATTCTTTAATGTATTAATAACTGGTAAACCAGCACCAACATTTGTTTCATAATAAAATTTTAAATTTAATTTACTTGCTGTTGAACGTATTTGATTATAATATTTTATATTGGAAGAGTTTGCTTTTTTATTAACAGCTATTATATTAAAACCAGAATTAAAAAAATCAATATATTTATCAGCAATTTTTTGTGAAGAAGTACAATCGATTATAACTGGGTTAATTAATTTATATTTTTTAATATTTTGTAATAAATTTTCTATTTGATTATTATAGAAAGAATTACATTTAATTTCTTTTTGCCAATTTTTTATATTGATCCCGTTAAAATTTATTAATGAATATTTTGTATTTAAAATACTACAAATTTTTAAAATAATATTTTTTTTTTTAAAAAAATTTATATTTTTATTAATTTGTTGTAATAAAGTACTTCCAATACCCCCAGTACCTATAATAAAAATTTCTAATATTTTTTTTTTATGAAATAAAATTTCATGTATTATTTTAATAATATCTTTTGTATAATATTTTTTTATAGCAACAGTAATATAATTTTGGAAAATATTTTGTGATATACCAAAAATATTTGTTTTAGTTATTTTAAATATTTTTAAAAAATTAGAAATTATATTTTTAGAATAATTAGTTTGATTAATAATTAAAGTAATTAATGATAAATTTTGAATAATTTGTATAGGTTTAATTAAATTATATTTAAATTCTAAATAAAATTTTTCTTCTAATAAATTTTTTAAATTATTTAAATCTTTATCTAATAAAAACAGATTAATATTACAATCTTCAGAAGATTGAGTTATAAAATAAATAGATATTTTAGATTCAAATATAAAAAATAATATTTTTGATATAATATTTTTTGTATGTTTATTTTTATTACCAAAAATATTTAACATTGATATATTTTTTAATTCAGTAACACTTTTTATTTTTGGTAATAAATGTTTATTTTTATCAAAATTATCAATTATAGTTCCATTAAATTTAGAATTCATTATATTTTTAATAATACAAGGTATATTTTTTTTTAACATAGGTAATAATGTCTTATAATGAATTACTTTAGCACCAAAATATGATAAATTTATTGCTTCTTGATAACTAATAAATTTTAATAATTGTGTGTTAGATATAACATTAGGATCTGCAGTATAAATACCATTAACATCAGTCCAAATTTCACAACAATTAGCTTCAAAACAAACAGCTAATACTGCAGCAGAATAATCTGAACCATTTCTACCTAATAAAACAGTTTCTTTATTTTTATTAACAGCAGAAAATCCAGGCATTAATATTAAATTAATATTAGATAAATTTATTTTTTTAAGATTTTTAGAAGTTATAGAAATATCTATTGTTGATTCTAAATAATTACCATAAGCTAATAAATATTTTTTAGGAGAGATAATAAATATTTTATATTTTTTTCTTTTTAATAAAGATTCTAATAAAAATATAGAAAATTTTTCACCTTTTGATAATATTTTTGCCTTAATTATATCTGGACAATAATTTATTAATTTAATACCATTTAATAAAAATTCTATTTTAGATAATATTTTATTTATTTTATATTGTAAAATAATGGTATCTATATCATTAACTCTCTTTTTTAAATTATTAATTAAATTAATAAAAAAATTTTTTATATATATAAAGTCTTTTTTATAATTTTCTTTTTCTAAATTTTTTTTTATTATTAATTCTAAAATATTTGTAATAGTTGCAGGAGCAGATAAAACAACAGCTATTTTTTCTTTTTTTAAATAATTTTTAATTATATTTGTCACTAGTAAAAATTTTTTTGCATTTTCTAATGAAGTTCCACCAAATTTTAATACTTTCATTTTATTAAACCTATATAAATATTTAAAATATAAAAACATAAATAATTAAATATTTATAATTTTTATAAAATAAATATATGTTAATATAATCATTATTAAAATTAAAATATTTAATTTATTTATTTTAAATACATTATAATTTATTTATATTTAAATATATAAATTAATTATTTATTTTAAAATATAAAATTAAATATTAATAAATAATTTTAATTTTTATTTTTAATAAAAATATCTTTAATATTTTTTATATTTTTATAAAAAAAACCTTTTTTACCCTTTAATGAATAAAATTTTTTAATTTCTTTATAGTTTAAAGAATACTGTTCTCTATTAGTTTTTATATAAATTATAGAATTTTTATTAATACAAAATATCCATTTTAATTTATCTTTATTCTGAATAAAATCTTTTTTATTAATTAAAATTAATCTACTTCCTTTTCCTTTGGATAATTTAGGAATTTCATTTATTGAAAATAATAAAAATCTATTTAATAAAGATATAGTTAATATTTTAGTATTTTTATTTTTAATAACTAAAGGTGATAATATTTCTGAATTTTTAGATAAAATAATAGATAACTTTCCATTTCTATTACATGCAATTAAATCATGAAATTTACATATAAAACCATAACCAAAACTAGAAGATAAAATAATTTTTTTATCACTAGACTCCATTAACAAACTTTTAATTACAGATCCTTTAGAAATATTTAATTTAGCATTTAAAGGTTCTCCTTGACTTCTTGCAGGAGGTAGTGAAATTGTATCAATGCTATAACTACGTCCAGTTGAATCTAAAACTACCATAGTTTGATTTTTTTTTCCTTTTACAGAAAGTAAAAATGAATCTCCAGATTTATAATTAAGGTTTAAGGGATCTATAGTATGTCCTTTTGCATATCTAATCCATCCCATTTTTGATAAAATAATTGTAATAGGTTCACTTAAAATTAATTCTGATTCATTTAATAATTTTGCTTCTTTTCTTTTTTTTAAAATTGAACGACGATTATCATTATAATTTTTAGATAATAGTAATATTTCTTGTTTTAACAACACATTAATTTTTTTTTCTGAAGATAATATTTGTATAATATTTTTATATTCTATTTCTAATTTTTTTTTTTTATCTTTTAAATTTGTTTCTTCTATAAATGAAATAGAACGTAATTTAAAATTAAGTAAAGTTTCTATTTGTAGATTAGTTAAATTAAATTTTTTTTTGAAAATAGGTCTAGGATCTGAATTTAAACGAATAATTTTGATAAATTTTTCTAAATTTAAATATACAATTAACAATCCTTCTATAATATGTAATTTTTGAGTTATTTTTTTTAAATAAAAATGTAAACGTTTTTTTACTATTATTTTTCTAAATAAAATCCACTCTGATAATATTTCTATTAAATTTTTTACAGCTGGTTTATTATTTAAACCAATCATATTTAAATTAATACGATAACTTTTTTCTAAATCAGTAATAAAAAATAAATGTAACATAATTTGTTCAATTTTTAAGTAATTAAAATTATTACGAATAATAATAACTATTCGAGTAGGATTTTCATAATCAGATTCATCTCTAATATCTTCAATCATTGGTAATTTTTTATTTCTTATTTGTGTATTAATTTGTTCAATAATTCGTATTCCCGAAATTTGATAAGGTAAAGATGTTATAATTATTGAATTATCTTTAATTTCCCATTTTGCTCTCAATTTTATTGAACCTTTTCCTTTTTCGTATGTTTTATATATTTCATCTTTAGATGTTATAATTTCACCTCCTGTTGGGAAATCTGGACCTTGTATTATGTCTAAAAGTTCATTTAATGAAATTTGAGGATTATCAATAAGTTTAATTATTGCATTAGATATTTCTTTAATATTATGTGGTGGTATATCCGTTGCCATACCGACTGCTATACCCGTTGATCCATTCAAAATAATATTAGGTAAGCATGCAGGTAATATTTTAGGTTCTAATAATGTACCATCAAAATTAGGAATAAAATCAACAGTACCTTTTTCTATTTCATTTAATAAAATATCAGAATACTTAGATAAACGAGATTCTGTATATCTCATTGCTGCAAATGATTTTGGATCATCTTGGGCACCCCAATTACCTTGACCTTCTATTAATGGATATCTATAGGAAAAAGTTTGTGCCATTAAAACCATTGCTTCATAACATGCTATATCTCCATGAGGATGATATTTCCCTATTACATCACCAATAGTTCTAGCAGATTTTTTATATTTAGATGAAGATTTTAATTTTAATTCAGACATAGCATATATAATTCTTCTTTGAACTGGTTTTAATCCATCTCCAATATGTGGTAATGCTCTATCAGATATTACATAAATAGAATAATTTAAATATGCATTTTCCGCAAATTTATCTAATTGTATGGATTCTGTTATATTTTTTTTAAAAAATTTATTCATTTAATATTTCCTAAGAAAAAATATTTGTATAAAAAAATTTAAATTATAAGTTAATATTTATAATATGTTAATTATAAAAAATTATTTTTAATTTATATTTTTAAAAATTAAATATAAATTTTATTGAATTTTACAGAATAAATATGTTATTTTTATGCAATAAAATTTTTATATATGGATAATTTTATTATGAAAAAAAATAATTTTGATAATAAAAATAGTTTAATTACTCCAAAAGAGTTAAAAAATAAATTACCAATATCTCAAGATATTAAAAATAATATATTAATATCACGTCAAATTATAACAAATATTATTAATGGTAAAGATCCTAGAATTTTAATTATTTGTGGGCCATGTTCTATACATAATTTTGATGAAGCTATAGAGTATGGAAATTTATTAAAAAATTTATCTTTAAAATTAAAAAAAAATATATTTCTTGTTATGCGAGTATATTTTGAAAAACCTAGAACAATTATAGGATGGAAAGGTCTAATTAATGATCCATATATGGATCATACTTTTGATATAAATAAAGGATTATATTTAGCACGTAAATTATTAATAAAACTAGCTACAAAAAATATATTATTAGCAACTGAAATATTAGATCTTAATGTATTTAATTATATAAATGACTTATTAAGTTGGGTAGCAATCGGAGCTCGTACAGTAGAATCTCAAATTCATAGAGAAATAGTTTCTTTAATTAATATTCCTGCAGGATTTAAAAATAATACAAATGGTGATATTAATACAGCTATTAATGCAATTCAAGCATCAGCTGTCGAACATCATTTTATAAGTTTAGATCAAAATGGGAAATCATATATAGTAAATACTACAGGTAATAAAAATTGTCATATTATTTTAAGAGGAGGTAAAAAACCCAATTATTATAAACATAATATAATAAAATGTGAGAAAACTTTATTAAAAATCGGATTAAAATCTAAAATAATGATAGATTGCAGTCATGGTAATTCTAATAAAGATTATAAAAAACAAATTTTAGTTATTAAATCCATAATTTCTCAAATTAAAGAAGGGAATGTATCTATTATAGGAATAATGATAGAGAGTTATATTAATAATGGAAATCAAATTTTAGATATTAAAAATAATAAAAAATTAAAATATGGAGTTTCAATTACAGATGGGTGTTTAGATTTTAAATCTACAGAAACAGTATTATTACAAATTAATAGTGAATTAGATTTAATACTTAAAATGCGTTTTTTAAAAAAAAAAAATATTTATTAAATATAAATTTAAAATAATATGTTAAATAAAATAGATTTATTACGTAAGCAAATTGATACTTTAGATAAAGATTTATTAAATCTTTTAAAGAAAAGATTAAATTTAGTAAAAAAAATTGGATTAATAAAACATAAAA
>NZ_CP046200.1:392089-395766 GCF_012569525.1 Enterobacteriaceae endosymbiont of Donacia piscatrix
TACTTTAGATAAAGATTTATTAAATCTTTTAAAGAAAAGATTAAATTTAGTAAAAAAAATTGGATTAATAAAACATAAAAATGGATTACCTATTTTTTTCCCAAAAAGAGAAAAGGAAATTCTTAAATTAAGAAGGAAAGAAGCAAAAAAAATAGGAATATCTCCTGATTTTATAGAAAATATATTATGTTGCATAATTAATGAATCATATCTACATGAGAAAAATAAAATATTTAAAAATTTGCAACCTTGTTTATTCACAATACTTATTATTAGTAATAATAAATTAGGTTCTTTCTTTAAAGAAATGTTGATTTTAACAGGATATAATATTCTTTATGTAAAGGAAAAAAATTTTGATTTAAATAAAATTAATTTAATACCTAAGAATATAGGTATGATTATTATCAATATATCTATACCTTTTTTAAAAAAAATTATAAAAAAATTATTAATTTTACCTAAAAATTGTATTTTAGTTGATTTATCTCCCATTAAACAAATTTCTTTTGAAATAATACTTCAAACATATAAAGGACCTGTTTTAGGTTTATATCCATTATTTAATCTAAAAAAAAAATTTTTTTTAAAAGAATCTATAATGTATTGTCATGGACGTAATAAAAACATTTATTATTGGTTTTTAAAACAAATAGAGATTTGGGGAATAAATATACATAATATTGATGTTATAAAACATGACCAATATATATTTTTTATGGAATCATTAAAATATTTTTTTGTATTAACATATATAACTTTGTTAACTAATAATAAATTTTCATTCAATGAAATATCTAATTTATCAAAACCTATACATGATTTAAACTTTTTTATTTTTAAAAATTTTTTTATTTATGATACACAATTATATATAAATTTTGTTTTAAATTTTAAAAAAAATAAAGAAAATATTAAAAAATATCTAAATTCTATAAATAATTTATTTTTTTTAATTAAAAATAATAAAATAAATAAAATAGAAAATATATTTCAAAAAATACAAAATTTATTAATTAATAATATAAAAAATTAAATGATAGTAAAAATGTAAAAAACTTAATGTAAACTATAACATTAATTTTTTTACATAAAATCAAATACTATTAATATTTAACTTATTTAAAGAATCATTTAAAATTTTTTTTATTAAACAAGTATTAATATCATTATGTAAATCATTATTCAAATAAATTAAACATCTATTAATTGTTGATATGTATTTTTTCTTTTGATAAAGAAACTTAATAATATTTAAATCAAAATTTTTAATACGTTTTTTCATATAAGTTAATCTTTTTTTTAAAAAATGAATATAAATACTATCTGGATATTTTTTAAAAAACATTTCTGTATCATTAATAGCTAATTGGGTGTAAAATGGGTTACAATCATTTCTATTAATTTTAAACAAATTTTGTATTTGATTATTAGTATCTAAAGATATTTCTGTTATTATTTTAACATACAGAATATAACTCATAAATGGAGAATAATCATATAATTGTATAAATTCATCTATCAATTCTAAAACAACTAAAAAATTATGTCCTAAATAATTTAGATAAATTAAAAAAACTAAAATTTTTTCAGTATATATATTACGAGGATAATTAATATATAAATTATTAAATTCTAATAAAGCTTGATCATATTTTTTTTCAGAAAAATATCTTATAGCATTAAGATAATCATATTTTAAAGAAGTATCAAAATATTTTTGCTCATGTGTATATGTATTATATTTACAATTAACTGTAATTAATAATATAAATATAATCATGCTAATTAAAAATATTTTTTTATTCATATAGTTAGTTTTTCATTTTTTAATTTATTTTAATATTATATAATAAATATAATCTATAATTCTAAAATTTTACAATATAATGAATATTAATTTAATTTTTAAAGTTTGTTTATTACATAATAAACAAAGGTTAGATGTTTTTCTTAAAGAAAAAATATTACAACTTTCTAGAACACAAATAAAAAAATTAATAATTTGTAATAAAGTCCAAATTAATTATAATATTATTAATACACCTAAAAAAAAATTTTTTTAGGAGATATAATCCAAATTAATACTTTTATTTTAAATAAAAAAATAATATGGAAAGCACAAAATATACCTTTAAATATAATTTATGAAGATCAATATGTTTTAGTTATCAATAAAAAATCTAATATTATCGTACATCCTGGTAATAAAAATGTAGATAATACTATATTTAATGCAATATTATATCATTATCCATCTTCAAGAGATATACCTAGAGCAGGTATTATACATAGATTAGATAAAAATACTACTGGATTAATGATTGTAGCAAAAAATATTTACTGTTATTTTTTTTTAAAACAAGAATTAAAAAAACATAATATAATAAGAAAATATGAAACCATTGTTAATGGAATTATTAAAAGTAATGATATTATAAATTTTCCAATAAAACGTATATATAAAAAAAATAATGTTTGTATGAATGTACATCCATCAGGAAAATCAGCAATAACAAAAATTTTTGTAAAAAATATTTTTAAAAATTATACTTATTTAAAAATTTTATTAAAGACAGGTAGAACTCATCAAATTAGAGTCCATTTATCATATATTAAACATAGTATTATTGGTGATCAAATTTATAAAAATTATATAAATAATATTAATAATAATAAATTTTATGAAACGAAAATTAATAAAATAATTAAAAGACAAGCTTTACATGCATATTGCGTTAAATTTATGCATCCATTTTATAAAATATTCATAAAATTAAATGTAGTTTTACCAAATGATATAAACAATTTGATTAATTTTTTAAAAAATGTTAACATTTAGTCTAGTATTTTTAATATTAAATATTAAAAATATTAATATATAATCGATGGTTTTTTTAAAAAATAGTTTAACTTTAATATCTAATTAACAGATATTAAATCATATTAATTTTATATTTTAATTAAGAGTGAAAAACTATGATAAATATAAAAAAAAAATGTGTATTATTTTTTAGCATATTATTTTTATTATTAATTACATCTAATAATTGTTTTGCATATAGAAATCTTCCAAGAGAACCTTTTTACGAAAAATTAACAAAAGAAAATCAATTATTACATAAAAAAACATTTGGCAATAAACTAGTTATAGTTGAATTTTTTTCATTTTTATGCCCCCATTGTTATGAATTTTATAAAAATATTAATAAAAAAATTTTTAAAAATAAAATTCCTAAAAATGTTAAAATTATAAGAATTCATTATAGTAAAATGGGTCAAGAAAACGGATTTGCTACTTTATTAGGTTATACATGGGTAGTTGCTAAAATATTAAATGTAGAAGACAAAGTTATAGATCCTATTTTTAATGGCATTCATAATACTGAAACAATTCATGATTATAAATCTATAAAAAAACTTTTTATAAAGGTTACAGGAGTAACAAGTAGTGCATTTGATGCAGCATGGAATAGTAATATAGCAAAAACACTATTTGAAAAAGAATATGATTTAGTTGAAAAACTTAATATTAGTTTAGTTCCAGATATTTATATTAATAATAAATATGTAATTAATTTATCTTCATTATATAATGTTTATGTAGATAATTTTTATTCACATTATATATATTTAATATTAAAACTTTTAAAAAAATAAGTTTTTAAAAAAAAAAG
>NZ_CP046200.1:395864-400083 GCF_012569525.1 Enterobacteriaceae endosymbiont of Donacia piscatrix
TTTATGTAGATAATTTTTATTCACATTATATATATTTAATATTAAAACTTTTAAAAAAATAAGTTTTTAAAAAAAAAGATTTAATTTAGTATTATAATTAATAAAATACATGAAAAAAAAAATAATTTTAATAGATGGAACATTTTATTTGTACCGTGCATATTATGCTTTACCTCATTTAGTTAATAGTAAAGGACATCCTACTGGAGCAATGTATGGTTTTATTAATATGTTTAATAAAATTATAAAAATGAACATTAATAGTCATATTTTAATTATATTTGATACTAAAGGAAAATCTTTTAGAAAAAATATTTTTAATAAATATAAATTAACTAGAGTTAATATGCCTAATAATTTAATTATACAAGTCAAACCTTTGTATAAAATTATACAAGCTATGGGATATAAAATTATATCTATAAAAAATATAGAAGCTGATGATATAATAGGTACTTTATCAAAGTATGCAGAAAAGAAAAATTATTTAATTTTTATTTTTAGTATAGATAAAGATATAGCTCAGTTAGTTACAAAAAATATTAAAATAATAAATCCGATTAATTATTCTATTTTTGGACCAAAAGAAATATATAATAAATACGGGGTATATCCAAAATTTATTAGTGATTTATTGGCATTAAGTGGTGATTCTATAGATAATATTCCTGGAATTCCAGGAATAGGAAATAAAATAAGTCAAAAATTAATTAACAAATTAGGAAATTTAACAAATATATATCAAAATATAAATAGCATAAATAATATTAGTTTTAGAGGTGGAATAAATATAAAAAAAAAATTAATAAAATATAAAAAATTAGTATTTTTATATCATAAATTAACGAAAATTAAAACTAATATTATTTTCAATCAAAAATATTTAGAGTTTAAAATTAAACCAAAAATAAATTATTTAAAACATTTATTTAAATTATATGAATTTAATAAATTTATTAAAAATAATTATTTTAATTAAAAGTATTAAATTTTTTTACAAAAATTAAAAAAAATTAATGTTTATTTTCATGTTTTAAAAAAATGATATTAATAATTATTATTCTATAATGATAAATATTATCTTTATATTAATAATAATATAATTAAAATTATTTAAATTAAATATGATATCTATTAATAGATAATAAATATTATTTTTATAAATTAAAAAAATTTTAATTAATTTTAAATAATATTATTCTATCAGGATTTTATGAAAAAAATACGTAACATAGCTATTGTTGCACATATAGATCATGGAAAAACAACATTAATAGATAGATTATTACAAGAATCTGATAATTTTAAAAATATTAAAAATTCATTACAAAATAAAAATAATATTAACAGATTAATGGATTCTAATGAATTAGAAAAAGAAAAAGGTATAACTATTTTTTCAAAAAATACATCTATTTTTTGGAAAAATTATAAAATTAACATTATTGATACTCCTGGACATGCAGATTTTAGTGCAGAAGTAGAACGTATTTTATCAATGGTAGATTCTGTATTATTATTAGTAGATGCTACTGAAGGACCTATGCCACAAACAAGATTTGTTGCGTCAAAAGCTTTTTTATATAAATTTAAACCTATTGTAATAATAAATAAAGTAGATAGAAAATTTACTAGAATAAATTGGGTTATTAACCAATTATTTGATTTATTTATAGATTTAAATGCTTCTGATGATCAACTTAATTTTCCTATAATATATACATCTGCCCTTAAAGGAATGTCAGGAAAAAATATAAAAAAAATGTATAATAACATGAATATTATATATAAAACTATTATTGATTATGTTCCCCCTCCTAAATGTAATATTAATAAACCATTTCAAATGCAAATATCTCAAATAGAATTTAATAATTATATTGGTAATATTTGTTTTGGTTTAATAAAAAAAGGTAAAATTGTAATAAATCAAAATTTAATTTTTATAGATAAAAATAATAGAATTAAAAAAATCAAAGTATTATATATAATATTTAATATAGGATTAAAACATGTTTATGTAGATAATGCTCAAGCTGGTGATATTGTAGGTATTGCAGGAACAGGATTTAAAAATATTAATATTTTTGATACAATTTGTGATATAAACAATTATAAAGCTCTTCCAAAATTAAAAATAGAAAGACCGAAAGTAAGTATGTTATTTCAAGTTAATGATTCTCCTTTTTCAGGAATGGAAGGAAAATATTTAACATCTAGTAAAATATTTCATAAAATCAATAAATTTTGTTTGCATGATATAGCTTTGCATATAGAAAAAACTGAAAATAATAACATTTTTATAGTTTCTGGAAGAGGAGAATTACATCTTTCTATGATTATAGAAAATATGAGAAAAGAAGGATTTGAGTTATTAATATCGAAACCACAAATAATATCTAAAATTATTAATGGTAAAAAAAAAGAACCATTTGAAATATTAATTTTAGATTTTATGCAAAATAAAAAAGGTAATATAATTCAATTATTAAATAAAAAAAAAGCTATAATAAATAATATCATTTTAAATAATTTTAATAATAGGATTAAGATTGAAGCAATTATTTCTAGTAAAGGTTTAATTAGTTTTCGTAATGAATTTATAAACATAACATCAGGAAATGGAATAATAAATTCTTTTTTTAGTCATTATGATATAAATAAATATGATATAACATATAAAAGAAATAATGGTGTTTTAATCTCAAATAAAGAAGGTCGTGCTGTTGCATTTTCCTTATATAATTTACAATCAAGAGGTAAATTGTTAATTAATCCTGGAGATAAAATTTATAAAGGGCAAATAATAGGAATACATAATAAAACGAATAATCTTTTTGTAAATTGCCTAATTAACAAAAAACTTACTAATATGAGAGCATCAGGTAATGATAATCCTATAAATTTAATTCCTATAAAAAAAATATCTTTAGAAGAAGCAATAGCTTTTATTCAGAATGATGAATTAATAGAAATTACACCTAAATCAATAAGAATCAGAAAGAAAAATCTAACTAAATTTAATATTTAAAATATTAATAATAATATAATAGTAAAGTTCTACTGGAGCTGGGGGGATTTGAACCCCCGTCCAAAATTATTACACTTTTAGCACTACATGTTTAGTTTTATTTTAAATTTTAACAATATAAAATGATAAAACAAAATTTTATATTATCTAGTCTTAGTTTTTTAATTACTTTAATATATAATTTTAGACAAATTACATACGATCTCTTTATATATGACTGTTTACTCTTATTAAAGAGAAAAATAATAAGCAAACAGAGCTTATACAGTTTTTTATGCTGCTAAAGCATAACTCTGATTTTTTGCAATTATCTTAAACGGTTTTTTTACAAGGCCTACCGTACCTTGACATGCTCTTTAAGTTTTATAATTTTGTCAAATCCTAATCAGCCCCCATTTTAATAATATTTAAATATTTTTTTTTAATAAACGTGTTTTTTTAACATTCCATATTTTTTTTTTTAAAATATTTCTTTTATCATGTTTTTTTTTTCCTTTTACAACTGCAAGATTTATTTTACACCATGATTTTTTCCAAAATAATCCAAGTACTACAATTGTAAAACCTTTTTTGTTTATATAATTTTGTAAAAACTCTATTTCTTTTTTTTTTAATAATAATTGTTTAACTCTTTTAGAGTCAAATTGAATATGATTACATACTGTTTTTAATGGACTAATATCTAAATTATATACATAAATTTTTTTATCTAAAACAGTTACATAACTATTTATAATAGTTACTTTATTTAATCTTAAAGATTTTACTTCCCAACCTTTTAAAATAAGTCCAGCATTAATTTTTTCTTTAATAAAGAAATTATAATATACTTTTTTATTAAAAACAAAAAATTTTTCTTTCATTATAAAAAAATTTATTATATAAACATTAAAGTGATTATAACTAATATTTTTATAAAAAACAACAATTAAATAATAATTAATTTAATAAAAATTAAATATCTTGTAAAAATTTTATTTTATATAAAAATAAAATTTATTATTCTATAATAAATAATTTTTAACAGTTAAAACTTTATAAGGATAAAATATGAAAAATTATATAGAAAAAAAAAATAATGATCTTATAAAAAATACAAAATCAGATGAAAATAATGATCTTATAAAAAATACAAAATCAGATGAAAATAATGATCTTATAAAAAATACAAAATCAGATGAAAATAAT
>NZ_CP046200.1:400180-400247 GCF_012569525.1 Enterobacteriaceae endosymbiont of Donacia piscatrix
AACATAAATAATAATATAATTATAAATAAATGTGAAAAAAAATATACAATTGAATATTTTAAAGAAA
>NZ_CP046200.1:401176-405838 GCF_012569525.1 Enterobacteriaceae endosymbiont of Donacia piscatrix
TTAAGAAAACATGTTTTATATAGAGAAAAAAAAATTAAATAAAAAATTTTTACTAATTATTAATCAATAATGATTTTTTAATTAATCATTATTGATTAATTTTAATATATTTTTTTTAAAAAAAAATATTTATTTAAATATTTTAAAATGTTTAAATTTTTTCCTAAATTTTTCAACACGTCCTTTATTATCTGTTATTTTTTGTTTACCTGTATAAAAAGGATGACATAAATAACAAACATCTAAATTTAACTCTTTATTATTTTTTAAAGTTGATTTAATATTAATTAAATTACCACATGAACATTTAGCTGTAATATTATTACACTGAGGGTGGATATTTTTTTTCATATATATTTATTTTCATTAAAAGTAGTTTATATATTTTATAAATAAAAAATTTTATTACAAGTAAATTTTTCAAAAAAAATAAAAATTTTAAATTATGAAAATTATTAAAGTTGTGATTAATAATTCTATTATAAATAATGAATTTGATTATTTATTACCAAAAAATGTCATTATTTCTGTTGGATGTAGAGTTTTAATATCGATTAAAAAAAAAAATTATATAGGTATAGTAATAAAAATTACTTATTCTCCTACAAAATCTATATATAAACTAAAATTTATATCTAAAATTATAGATAAAAAATCACTTTTTAATTTTTTAATATTAAATTTTGCAAAAAAAATTTCTCAGTATTATCAATATCCCATTGGAAGTATTTTATTTCAAATACTACCTATTTTTTTAAGAAAAAAAAATAAGTTTTTTATAGAAAAATTAGATATTTTACAAATAAAAAAAATTAATTTGTTAAATAATAATAAAATTATAAAATATTGTAATTTTAAAAAAATAAAAAAATATAATTTGACATTTAATAATGGAAAATTTCTTTCTTTATATAAAAAAGAATTTAATTTTATTCAAAAAAACACAAATTATAATTTTTATAAAAAAAATATTTGTAATATTTTAAAAAATTTTGAAAAAGAATATTTTAAAAATAAATTTTTTGTTTGGATAACACAAAATAATATAATTTTCCTTGAAAAAATTGAAATATATTTAAATATTATTAAAAAAATTTTATCACAAAAAAAACAAATACTAATAATAGTTCCTCAATATTATTTTTTTTTTCATTTGTATGAATATTTTTTATCTAAATTAGATATACATATTTGTTTGTTATATTCAAATTTTACTAATAAAAAAACATTATTGATATGGGAAAGTATTAAAAAAGGGTTAATACCTATTATTATAGGTACTAAATTTTCTATTTTTACACAATTTTTACAATTAGGATTAATAATTTTAACAGAAGAACATAATTTTATATATAGAAAAACAAACATATATAAATATAATATAAGAAATATAGCCATTTTAAGAGCTAAAACAGAAAATATTCCAATAATAATAAGTTCTAATACATTAAATGTAGAAACAATATATAATATTAATATGGGTAAATATAAATTTTTATTTAAAAATAATACAACAGTATTATATAAAAATTTTTTTAAATTTTTAATATTAGATAAAAATAAAAAAATGTTTAAATCACAATTTATTTCTAAAATATTAATACAAATGATATTGAAATGTATTAGAAATAACGAACAAATTATTATTTACTATAAATATATTGGATATTCAACTAATATTTTATGTAATTTTTGTCAAAAAATTTTAAAATGCATAGATTGTGATAATAATTTTGTTTTTTATAAAAAAATCTGGAAATTATACTGTTATTTTTGTAAAAAAATTATTAATATGTTTACTATATGTCCATTTTGTAAAAAAAAATTTTTTATAATGACGGGTATAGGAATAGAACAGTTAATTGAATTATTAAGTAATATTTTCCCAAAAACATTAATTTTAAATATAAATAATAATAATTTTTTGGAAAAATTTTTACTTATTGATAATAAAAAACCATTAATAATTATTTCATCTCAAACTCTATACAAAGAATATTTTTCCTTTTTAAAAAATAGTTTAATTATATTTTTTAATATAGATTATATTTTATTTTCTAAAAATTTTAAAACTACAGAATATTTTATACAAAATATTTTTAATATATTAAATAATCATTTAGATAAAAAAAAAAAAATGGTCATTATTCAAACATATTATCCACAAAATAAAATATTTTTAAAAATTTTTAAAGAATATAAAAATTATTATGATATGATTAATTTTCTTCTTAAAGAAAGAGAAAAAATGTTATTACCTCCTTTCACTAAACATATTTCTATAGTTTTTGAATCTAAAAATAAAAAAATTTTATTAAATTTTTTAAAAATTTTAAAAGAAAAAATAATGGAAAAATATATAAATGAAAAATATTTTATTATTATTGGACCATTATCGTTAAAACAACGTAAAAGAAAAGGTTTTTTTAGAAAACAATTAATTTTACAACATTTTTTTAAAAAAACATTAAAATTAATTATAAATTATATTTTATCTATTATAAAAAAGATTATATATTTTAAAAAAATTAAATTTATTATTAATGTTGATCCAATTTAATTATTATTTTCAAACATAAAAAAACTAAATATTTTTTAACTAGGTATATAATTTTATGTGTTATTTTAATACATTTGATGTAATAGTCATAGGTGGTGGACACGCAGGTACAGAAGCAGCTTGCGCTAGTGCTAAAATGAAAAAAAAAACTCTCTTAATTACAAATAATATAGATACGATTGGACAAATGTCTTGTAATCCAGCAATAGGAGGTATCGGTAAAAGTCATTTAGTAAAAGAAATAGATGCATTAAATGGTGTTATGGCTACAGCCATTGATTATTCGGGTATTAATTTTAAAATACTTAATTATAGTAAGGGTCCAGCTGTTAGATCTACAAGAGCACAAGCAGATAGAGAATTATATAAAACTCAAATAAAATTTTTATTACAAAAAGAAAAAAAATTAATTATTTTTCAACAAGAAGTGAAAAAAATTATAATTAAAAATTATAAAGTAACTGGTATTATGACTATAAATAATGATATTATTAATTCAAAAGTTGTAATTGTAACTACTGGTACTTTTTTAAATGGTAAAATTTATATTGGATTAAATAATAAATATACTGGAGGAAGAATTAACGATATTTCATCTGTTAATTTAGCTAATTTTTTAAATGAATTACCTATTAATAAAGGAAGGTTAAAAACAGGAACTCCTCCTCGTCTTGATAAAAGAAGTATTAATTTTTCTAAATTAGAAATACAAAATAGTGATAATCCTTTACCTTTTTTTTCTTATATTGGAAATATTAAACAACATCCTAAACAATTACCTTGTTATATTACATATACCAATAAAAAAACACATCAAATTATATTAAAAAATATAATGAAAAGTCCTATATATAATGGCTTAATAAAAGCTAAAGGACCTAGATATTGTCCATCTATTGAAGATAAAATTATTAAATTTCCAAATAAAGAAAAACATCAAATTTTTTTAGAACCAGAAGGTATTATTACTCATGAAATATATCCTAATGGAATTTCTACTAGTTTACCATTTAGTACACAATTTTTAATTATTAAATCAATTAAAGGACTTGAAAATGCATATATTACCAGACCAGGATATGCTGTAGAATATGATTTTTATGATCCTAGAGGATTAAAACTTACAATGGAAAGTAAATTTATAAAAAGATTATTTTTTGCAGGACAAATTAATGGAACTACTGGTTATGAAGAAGCAGCAGCACAAGGATTAATAGCTGGATTAAATGCTTCTCTTTTGATAGATAATAAAAAACAATGGTATCCATTAAGAAATCAAGCATATATAGGAGTTTTATTAGATGATTTATGTACTTTGGGAACAAAAGAACCTTACCGTATGTTTACATCAAGAGCAGAATATAGATTATTATTAAGAGAAAATAATGCTGACATAAGATTAACAGAAATAGGACGTAAATTAGGATTAGTAGATGATTTTCGTTGGAAAAAATTTAATGAAAAATTAGAAAATATTGAACAAGAATATCAAAAAATTAAAAATTTTTCTGTTAATTCAAATAATAAACAAAAACTAAAATTCTTATTAAAAAATTCTAATATAAAAAATATTAATGGTATAAATTTATTAAAACGTTCTGAAATAAGTTATAAAGATTTAATAAAACTAAATATACTTAATTCTGATAAAAATAAAATAGAAATTTTTGAATATATTGAAACACAATTAAAATATCAAGGATATATTAAAAGACAAGAAAAACATATAAAAAAACAAAAAAAGAATGAAAAAATATTAATACCTATAAATATTAAATTTAATAATATTAAAAGTTTATCTTATGAAGCAATAGATAAATTTAATTATTATAAACCCTATACGCTTGGCCAAGCTTCAAGAATACCTGGCATAACACCTGCAGATATTACAATACTTATGATTTATTTATTAAAAAATAAGTAATTAAAAATAAATTTATTATTTAGTAATAAATTTATATATATTTTAAAATTTAAAATATATATATTTTTACATTGTTTTAAAAAAGTAAATTTATATTTAATGAAAACATAAATTTTTTTTTCAATATTATTTTTATCATTATTTAATTATAAATTTTTTTTTAGATTTAAAATATAAG
>NZ_CP046200.1:405935-411753 GCF_012569525.1 Enterobacteriaceae endosymbiont of Donacia piscatrix
AATCATTATAGTTAATAATTATCTAATTAAATATACTTTAAAATATTAAAAATATAAATAATATAATTAAAAATTACAAATAATATACATTTTAAATAAAAAAACTTAAATAATTTTAATTAAAACTTACTTAAAGTAATAATATTTTAATATTAATAATTAAATTTATAAAAAATTAATTATAAATCATAATAATTCAGATTTTTTTAAATTTTAGATTTAATAAATTTAATAATTTTTTATTTTTACATTATTAAAATAATAATATAAATATTAATATAATTAATTTTTTTAAAAAATTATATTAAAAACAAATTTTAATTTTACTTATGCATAATTTTTAAAATAGATTTAATAAGAAATAATTTTATTTTTAAAAAAATTTTTTTATATAAATATAAAAAAATATATTATAAAAGAAATTATAATATGTATTATTATTTTTAATAAATTTTAATATTTTAGCTATAATATTAATTATTATTAATAATTTATTAATAATAATTACACATAATATTAAAGAAATATATTTTTATAAAATTATATATAAATTTTTTTCTAAAGAAAATAAAATATTATATATTTATGATAAATTATCTCCTATTTTATATACAAAATTTTTATACTGATAAAAGTACTATACTAAAATAAAGATAATAATCTTTAATCATTTTATAATTTAATTAAATTAATTTTTAATAAAAAAAAATAATTTTTTTAACTTTTAAATAGTTAAATTTTAAAATTAATTTAATAAATATTATGAATATTTTTATTTTAAAAGGTATTATATATGAAAAAAAATCTGTTCGTTATTAAAAGAAATAAATCTAAAGAATTAATAAATATAGAAAAAATAAATATTTTATTAACTTACGCTGCTCAAAATTTGAAAAATATATCTTTTTTAGAAATAAAAAAAAAATTATGTTTACAATTATATAATAAAATTAGTACAGTAAAAATTCATAATATTATAATTAAAATTACCGCAGATCTTATTTCAGAAAAAAATCCTGATTATCAGTATATGGCTGCTAGATTAGCTATATCCTTCTTAAGAAAGGAAGCATATGGAACATTTACTCCTCCAAAATTGTATAATCATGTAAAAAATATGATTTTTTTAAAAAAATATGATTCATTACTTTTAAAAAAATATTCTAAAAAAGATTTTTTAATTATGGAAAAATTTCTGGATCATAATCGTGATATGAATTTTTCATATGCAGCAGTAAAACAATTAGAAGGTAAATATTTAGTAAAAGATAGAATAACAGGTAAAATTTATGAAAGTGCTCAATTTTTATATATATTAATTTCAGCTTGTTTATTTTCTCGATATCCTTCAAATGAAAGAATATATTATATTAAAAATTTTTATGATGCTATTTCTACTTTTAAAATTTCTTTACCAACACCAATAATGTCTGGAGTTCGTACTTTAACTAAACAATTTAGTTCATGTATTTTAATTGAATGTGGGGATAGCATTGATTCTATCAATGCTACAACTAGTAGTATAGTAAAATATGTATCTCAAAAAGCAGGAATTGGTATTAATGGGGGGCGTATACGTGCTTTAGGGAGTTCTATTAGAAATGGAGAGGCATTTCATACTGGTTGTATTCCTTTTTATAAACATTTTCAAACTGCTATTAAATCATGTTCTCAAGGTGGAGTAAGAGGAGGAGCAGGTACATTATTTTATCCTTTATGGCATTTAGAGATAAATAATTTATTAGTATTAAAAAATAATAGAGGAGTAGAAGATAATAGAGTAAGACATCTTGATTATTGTGTACAAATTAATAAATTGTTATACCAACGTTTAATTAATGGAGAAAAAATTACTTTATTTAATCCTTCAGATGTTCCTGATTTATATGAATATTTTTTTTCAGATCAAAAAAAGTTTAATAATATTTATAAAAGATATGAAAAAAATAATAAAATTAGAAAAAAGATTATTAGTGCTATTAATTTATTTACTTTAATGATGCAAGAACGTACTTCAACAGGAAGAATATATATTCAAAATGTTGATCATTGTAATACACATTCTCCTTTTAATCCTAGAATAGCTCCAATAAAACAATCAAATCTTTGTTTAGAAGTTACTTTACCTACTAAAATACTAAATAATATTAATGACCCTAAAGGTGAAATAGGAATATGCACTTTAGCAGCATTTAATTTAGGAAAAATTAAGAATTTAAATGAAATTAAAAATTTATCAGATTTAATTGTAAGAGCATTAAATTGTTTATTAGATTATCAAGAATATTTAATTCCTGCAGCAAAAAATTCAGCTTTAGGTCGTAGATCTTTAGGTATAGGAGTTATTAACTTTGCTTACTATTTAGCAAAAAATAATGTACGTTATTCTGATAATAGTGCAAATAATTTAACACATAAAACATTTGAAAAAATACAATATTATTTACTACAAGCATCTAATAATTTAGCAAAAATTGAAGGTTATTGTCCTTTATTTAAAGAAACAAATTATTCAATGGGTATTTTACCTATAGATACATATAAAAAACATGTAGATGATATTCATACAGAGAAACTACATCATAATTGGGAAAAATTAAGAAAAAACATAAAAAAATATGGATTACGTAATTCTACATTATCTGCTATAATGCCTTCTGAAACTTCTTCTCAGATTTCAAATGCTACTAATGGTATAGAACCACCTAGAGGTTTTATCAGTATAAAAGCATCTAAAAATGGTACTTTAAAACAAGTAGTTCCTGAATTTTTAAAATTAAAAAAAAAGTATGAATTATTATGGAATATTCCAAATAATAATGGATATTTAAATTTAATAGGTATTATACAAAAATTTATTGATCAATCTATTTCTTCAAATATTAATTATGATCCTACTCGTTTTAAAAAAAATAAAATACCAATGAAACAATTATTATATGATTTATTAATTTCCTATAAATTAGGTATAAAAACTTTATACTATCAAAACACTAGAGATGGAGCTCAAAATATTTATAGTAATGATACTATAGAAGAAAATAATATATGTTTAAGTGGTTCTTGTGTAATTTAATTTTAAATAATTTTAAATTTTTCTTTGGATAATAAAATGAGTTATACTACTTTTTCGAAAAAAAAAAATGATCAATTAAAAGAACCTATGTTTTTTGGACAATCTGTAAATATTGCACGTTATGATCAACAAAAACATCAAATTTTTGAAAAATTAATTGAAAAACAATTAAGTTTTTTTTGGAGACCTGAAGAAATAGATATATCATATGATCGCATCCACTATCAAAATTTACCAAAAAATGAACAACATATATTTATTAGTAACTTAAAATATCAAACTTTATTAGATTCAATTCAAGGTCGTAGTCCTAATATAGCTTTTCTCCCTCTAATTTCTATTCCAGAATTAGAAACATGGGTAGAAACTTGGTCATTTTTTGAAACAATACATTCTAGATCTTATACTCATATAATTAGAAACATTGTAAATGACCCATCAGTTATATTTAATGATATTATTACTAATAATAGTATTCTTCTTAGAACAAAAGATATTATCAAATATTATGATGAACTTATTGAAATGACTAATTATTGGCATTTATTTGGTGAAAATACTTTTTTTAAAAAAAAGAAAATTAAAATTAATTTATATGATTTAAAAAAAAAATTATATTTATGTTTAATGAATGTTAATATTTTAGAAGCAATAAGGTTTTATGTAAGTTTTGCTTGTTCCTTTGCTTTTGCTGAAAGAGAATTAATGGAAGGTAATGCTAAAATTATTAGATTTATAGCACGTGATGAATATTTACATTTAATAGGAACACAATACATAATTAACAGTATGAGAAAAGGAAAAGAAGATAAAGAAATGGCAAAAATTGCTCTTGAATGTGAAAAACAATGTTATAAATTATTTCTTGATGCTTCTATACAAGAACAACAATGGGCTGAATATTTATTTTCTAATGGTTCAATGATAGGATTAAATAAAAATATATTATGTCAATATATAAAATATATTACTAATATTAGAATGGAAAAAGTAGGTTTAAAATCACCTTTTAGAGTTAAAAAAAATCCTCTTCCATGGATTAATTCTTGGTTAATATCCGATAATGTACAAATGGCTCCTCAAGAAGTAGAAATAAGTTCCTATTTAATAGGACAAATAGATTCTTCTGTAAATATTCAAGAATTTAAAAATTTTAAACTTTAATTTTAATAATAATATCATGACTATTATATATAACAGTCATGATATATTTTTATGTTAAAAATTTTAATTTAATAAAAAATATAAAGCGTAAAAAAATAAAATAAATAAAATAAAACATAATAATTTTTCTATTTTATTTAAAATAAAAATTTTTGGATTAATAATCTTAATTAATATTAAAAATATTAATCCAGGAGTATATAATATTAAAGATAACAATAAATTTATAAATCCGGCTGCATATAGTAACCAAATAGAATAAATACAAGAACCTATACCAATAAATAAATTAAATTTATTTATTTTTTTTTTACAAGTAATTTTTATTAAATAAGCACCAACTAAAAAATATGGTACTAATATCATTTCAGATGCAATAGTTAATAGTTTATTATAGTTTATTTTAGTTATCCAAATTAATATTAAACATATTTGCATACTAATATTAGTCAACCATAAAGCATATAATGGAGCTTGATAACTATTTTGTTTAGATAATATTTTAGGAAAAATTTTATTTTTAGCAGCTATCCAAGGAACTTCTGCAGCCATTATAGTCCAACTAAGATATGAACCGCATACTGATATAATTAATCCTAAAGAAATAAAAATATATCCCCATTTTCCAATTAAAATAGTCATAATACTAGCCATAGAAGGATTTTTTATTATAGCTAAATTTGATCTAGACATAATACCAAAAGGTAATAAACTTACAAGTAAGTATATAAATAAAGCAATAAAAACTGCTAGTAATGTTGCTTTTCCTACATCTTTAGAATTTTTTGCTTTATTTGAAAGAATAACAGCTCCTTCTAAACCAATAAATACCCATAAAGTAATTAACATAGTATCTTTAACTTGTTTAAAAATAGAAATTTTTGTTTGTAATCCTAATAAATCTATACTAAATAATTTAAAATTAAAAAATATACAAGCTAAAATTATAAAAATACTTAAAGGAATTAATTTGCATAATGTAGTAATTATATTAATATTAGAAGCAGTTTGTGTTCCTTTTAATAACAAAAAATGTATTATCCATAATAATATAGAAGCTCCTAAAATAGATATCCATGTATTTCCACATCCAAAAATAATACGATTTGGAGTATCAATTAAAATACCTATTGCAGAAAAAACAACTACTAAATAAGAAATATTAGCAATAACGGCACATAACCAATATCCCCATGTAGCATAAAAACCAATTAAATTACCAAATCCATTTTTAGCATAAGAAAAAATACCTCCTTGTAAATTAGGTTCTAATTTATTAAGTAATAATAAAGATAAAGCTAAAAAAAAAATACCTATCCCAGTTATACTCCAACCTATTATTAAGGCTAAAGGACTTGCAATTATAGCCATATTTTGAGGCAAACTAAATACTCCAGCACCTAGTATAGAACTAAGTACTAATGATGTAAGTGCTATTAAATTCAATTTTTTATTCAAAATAATTCCTTTGATTATATTAACAAAAATTTTTTTATTTATATAAATAAAATTTTATTAAAGAAATAATGTATTTAAAATTTTTATATTGGATTATTTATATCTATAAAATGGGTTTTT
>NZ_CP046200.1:411852-414514 GCF_012569525.1 Enterobacteriaceae endosymbiont of Donacia piscatrix
AATTTAAATTTTTTTTTTAACCATTTACCTAACATAATAACACCACCTCTTTCTGTTGCATGATGACCTGCGCTAATAAAATGAATTTTATTTTCATTTGCAATATGTAAATTCATTTCTGATATCTCTCCTGTTAAAAACACATCTATCTTAAAATGTAAAACTTTTTCTAAAAATTTTTGTCCAGCTCCACTACACCAAGCAATTTTATAAATTTTTTTAGGTGCATTTTTACCGAAATGTAATGGAGTACGATGTAATTTATTTTTTATTTTTAAAAGAAATTTTTTAATACTAATTTTATTTTTTAAATATCCATAAAAAATAAAAGGATTAATTTTACCTTGTATATTTATATCTAAAATTTTAGCTAAATAAATATTATTTCCTATTTTTTCGTTAATATCTAAAGGAAGATGCCAATTATACAAATTAATATTATTCATTAATAATGTATATATTCTTTTTTTTTTAAAACCTTTAATAACTGAAGATTCATTTTTCCAAAAAAAACCATGATGAACAATAATAGCATCAGCTTTAAGATGAACGGAAATATTTAATAATTTTTGACAAATACTCACTCCAAGTATAATATTTTTTATATATTTTTTCCCCTCTATTTGAAGACCATTAGGGATATAATCTTGTATTTTTAAATTATTTTGTAATTTATTATTGATTATTTTTTCTAAAATTATATTTTTAATCATATTAATTAATTTTTTTTTATTAATATAATTAATATATATAATTCCTTATGTATTATATAATTAAATTTTTTTTTATAAAAAAAATATTATATTTATATTTTTTAAAAAAAATATATTATAAATAAATAAGATTTAATATATTTTAAAATATATATAAGGAATTTTTATGTTTAAAAATTTAAGTAAAAAATTATCTAGAACATTATTAAAAATTAGAAACTATGGACGATTAACAGAAAAAAATATACAAGAAACTTTAGATAAAATCTATATTAATTTATTAGAAGCAGATGTTGCTTTAGAAGTTATTAAAAAATTTATTAGAAATATTAAAAAAGATTCTATTGGTAAAAAAATTAATAATAATTTTACTCCAGGACAAGAATTCATAAAATTAGTATATAAAAATTTAATTAAAATTATGGATTCTTCCGATAAAAATATTAATATAGCAATTAAACCTCCTGCTGTAATTTTATTTATTGGATTACAAGGAGTTGGAAAGACAACAAGTGTAATAAAATTAGCATATTTTTTAAAAAAAAAATATAAAAAAAAAATTATTGTTACATCAACAGATGTATATAGACCCGCTGCTATAGAACAATTAAAAATTTTAGCAGATAAAATAAAAATTGATTTTTTTAATGTAAAAAATAATTTATTTCCAAAAAATATTTCTAAAAAAGCACTAAATTATGCTAAAAAAAATTTTTACGATATATTAATAGTTGATACAGCTGGTAGACTTCATATAGATAATTTTATGATGAATGAAATAAAAGATATTTCTAATATACTATCTCCTATAGAAATTATTTTTACTGTTGATGCTATGACAGGTCAAGATTCTATTAATAGTGCTAAAAAATTTAATGTTACTGTCCCTATTACGGGAATTTTTTTAACTAAAACTGATAGTGATACTAGAGGAGGAGCAATTTTATCAGTTAAATATATAATAAAAAAACCAATTAAATTTATTGGTACTGGAGAAAAAATAAATAATATATCAATATTTTCTCCAGAAATAATTGCTTCTAAAATATTAGGAATGTCTTCTGAATTATTAATTATTGATAATATTAAAAGAAAAATTGATTTTCAAAAAAATAAAAAATTAATAGAAAAATTAAAAAATAAAAATGAATTAAATTTACAAGATTTTTTAGAACAAATAGAACAAATAAAAACAATAGGTAGTAAAAATATTATTAATTTTTTAAATAAGATGAACATAAATAATATTCAAAATTTTTCTAATCCTATTATAAATATTTTAAATATAGATGATAATACTATAAAAAATACAAAAGCAATCATAAATTCTATGACTAAATTTGAAAAAAATAATATTAATATCATTAATATTTCTAGAAAAAAAAGAATATCATTAGGATCTGGAGTTCCTATTTTTAAAATAAATGTTATACTAAAACAGTATAATCAAATGAAATTAGTTACTAAAAAAATGAAAAAAAAACATAATTTTAATAAAATGATTAATTACATAAAAAATTTATTTAATTCTAAAAATTAGGAATAATATATGGTTAAAATTAGATTATCTAGAAAAGGAATTAAAAAAAAACCTTTTTATCAAATAATTGTTACAAATAGTAAAAATTCTAGAGATGGTCGTTTTATAGAAAAATTAGGTTATTTTAATCCTTTAAAATTAGATAAAAAATTAAAATTTGATAAAAATAGATTAGATTTTTGGATATCTAAAGGAGCTATACTCTCAAAAAGAGTATATAATTTAATAAAATAATTATATATATTTTTTTATGAATATTTTTAAAAAAAAAGTAATTTTAGGAAAATTTGGTAAATTTTATGGTATAAAAGGATGGATTAGGTTATATTCTTATACTCATAATAAAAAAGACATTTTTTTATATAAAAAAATATTTATATTAAATAATATAAATAATATTTGTTTCATA
>NZ_CP046200.1:414609-419836 GCF_012569525.1 Enterobacteriaceae endosymbiont of Donacia piscatrix
CATAATTTTCTATAAATATAAAATTTATAAAAATAATTATATTGTTAAATTTAAAAATTTAAATAATATAAATAATATTTTAAATTTAACTAATAAAAAAATTTTCATTTTTAAAAATGAATTAAAAAAATATAAAAAAATAAAAGAATATTATTGGTATGAAATAATTGGGTGTTTTGTTTTTAATAAAAAATTTTTTTTAGGTAAAATTATTAATTTAATAAATCTTAAAATACATGATGTTCTTATTATTAAACCTAATAAATTAAAAATTAGTAAAAAAGAAATATTAATTCCTTTTATTGAACCCGATATTGTAAAAAAAGTAGATTTAATTAATAACTATATTAAAGTAGATTGGAATATATAATTTATTTAATAAATAAAATAATAAAAATATTTATGTTAATTAGTATTATTAGTTTATTTCCTAATATGTTTAAAGAAATTATAAAATATGGATTAATTAATAAGAGTATAAAAAAAAAATTATTAAATATTAATTTTTTTAATCCTCGAGATTTTACTAAAAACAAACATAAGAAAGTAGATTCTTTAATTTATGGAGGAGGTGGAGGTGTTATATTAAAAGCAAAACCTTTAATAAGAGCTATTTATCAAGCAAAATTACAAATGAAACATCATGTAAAAATTATTTTTTTATCTCCTCAAGGTAAACAAATAAATTTATCTTGTATTCGAAAACTTTTATCATATAAAAATATGATATTTATTTGTGGTAGATATAAAGGCATAGATGAACGTGTAATTAATAATTTTGTAGATGAAGAAATTTCAATAGGAGATTATATTCTTAGTGGGGGAGAATTACCAGCTATGGTTTTAATAGATGTTTTAGTAAGAAATATTCCTGGTGTATTAAATACAATATCGTCATGTACTACAGATTCTTTTTTTAATAATGGATTATTAGGATTTCCTAATTATACTAGACCTAAAATATTAAAACATTTAAAAAAAAATAATGTTCCCCCAGTTTTAGTATCAGGTAATCATAAAAAAATAAAAGATTGGAGATTAAAACAATCATTAGGTTTCACTTGGTTAAAAAGACCAGATTTATTTAAAAAAAAAATATTAACAAAAAAAGAAAAATTTTTATTTGAAAAATTTAAAAATTCTTATTTAAAAAATAAATAATATTTTGGAGTTATCATAATGAATGATATTATTAATTATATTGAAAAAAAACAAATTAAAAATTATAAGAAATTTCCATTATTTAGACCTGGAGATATATTAGAAATACATATTTGGGTCGTAGAAGGTTCAAAAAGAAGAATTCAAATTTTTGAAGGTATTGTAATCGCAATTTCTAAAAAAAATAGTTTTAATTGTTCTTTTACTATTAGAAAATTATCCAATGGTATTGGCATAGAACGTGTCTTTTCTTTATATTCTAAAATAATCAATAATATTAAAATAAAAAAAAAAGGTTATGTAAGAAAAGCAAAATTATATTATTTACGTAAATTAACTGGTAAAGCTGCGCGTATTAAAGAACGTTTAATTTAATTTTAATTAATTATTTTTATAGAAAAATTTAATATAAATATTTATATATGATTAATAATTTTATTTCTAATATTAGAAAATCTTTGAATTTTAAATTTTATTGCTTTATAAAAAATGGTTTTATTACTGTAAATAATAACTTTTTTTTTAGCTCTTGTAATAGCAGTATAAATTAATTCTCTAGTTAATATAGAATAAAATTTATTTGGTAATACTAATGCAACATTTTGAAATTCTGATCCTTGTGATTTATGAGCTGTTATTGCATATGCTGTTTCATATGATGGAAGATTTTCAATACATATAGTCTTTTGTTTTCCATCAAATAAAAAAAATTTAACTTTTAATTTTTGATCTTTTTTATCTAAAAAAGTAATACCAATGTCTCCATTAAATAAATTTAGATAATTATCATTTTTTGTAATAATAATGGGTTTTCCTATATACCAATTATAATTTTGGGAAATAATATTTATTATTTTATTACTTAATAATTCTTTTTCAATAATAGAGTTAATTATTTTTGTACCAAATAATCCATATTTTATAGCACATATTATTTGATAATTATTAAATTTATATAAAATACTTTCATTATTAATTTTATGTTTTTGTAGATAAATAAAATATTTTTTATATTCTTTAACAAAAGAAGATATCATTAATTTATATTCATTTATATTTAACATATTGAAATATTTAACATCATTATATTTTTTTAATAAAAAAATTTTTTCAATTTTTTTTTGATTACCATGTTTTACATTTAAAGCTAATTTATTAATACCAGAATTAATTGCATATCTATAATTATATTTTAAAATAGTAATAAAATTACGAAAAAAAAATTTTTTCATGTTTTTTTTTTTATATTGGTATTTAATTATAGAATTTAACCATAAAAAATATTTTTTTGTAAAACAAAATTTTTTAAAATAACATAAATCTTTAAATAAATTTCCATATTCTATAGAAGGTAATTGATATTCATCTCCTAATAAAACCAATCTAGTTTTTGATGGTAAAATGTTTAAAATAGTCGACATTAAATTAAAATCAATCATTGATGATTCATCAATAATTAACAAATCTATATTAAGTTGATTTAAACAATCAAATTTAATTTCTTTAGTATAAATTTCCATTTTTAATAAATGATGTATAGTGGTCGCTTTTTTAGGAATATTTTCTCTTTTTTTTTTATTTATTATTTTATTAGAAATATTATGAAAAAAATGATTAATAGATTGTGTTAATCTAACTGCAGCTTTACCAGTAGTAGCTACAATTTTTATTTTTAAATTTGTATTAAAAATTTTTATAAATGCAAAAATTATTTTTGATATAAGACTAGTTTTACCAGTACCAGGGGAACCAGTAATTATACTAATCCTGTGTGTTAATGAAGAACAAATAGCCTTTTGTTGTATAAAATCTTTTTTATTACATAAAAATTGTAAAATTTTTTTTATTTTTTTTGGTTCTATAGAAAAAAAAATATTATTAAGAAAATTTTTAACAATTATATTTTCTTCATTCCACATTTTATGTAAATATAAATAATTATCTATTAAAACAATAGGAGTATTTTTTTCCCCATTACTAACAATATCTTTGTAAGAAGATAAAATTTTTTCCCAATTTTTAATTTTATTAATTTCTTTTATTTTTTTTAATAAATAATTATTTTTTTTATTTTTAATATTTAAATTTAAATTTAATTGAGATAAGGGTAAACAAATATTACCTTTACCAATATAATTACTAAGTAAAGCAATAGCAAACATTAGTAAATTTTTTTTTTTATTTGTTAATATAGATGCTAAATATAAATCAATTAAACGAATGATTTTAATTTTACATAATTTTTTTAAAAATAAATACATATTATTTTGTTTAAAATTTATTAAATAAGATTTTATAAAAATAATTTATTTAAATTATTAATTAATTTAATCGATGGTTTTATTTCCCATACCCCATTATTTTTTTTTATTTTATAATCAAAACCTCTAATATAGAGGTATATAATACCTCCAAAAAATTTCTCGTAATTATAATTTTTAATACGATATTTTAAATATTTATGTAAAGCTAATGTATAAAATTGATATTGTATATCATAACGATTTAAATATATATCTTTTTCAATATTTTTTGTTTTATAATCTTCATTATTATTACCTAACCAACTAGATTTATAATCTATAATATAAAATTTTTTTTTCCATAAAAATATTAAATCTATAATACCTGATAAAAAACCATTAATTGTTTTAAAATTTAATTTATTTAATTTATTTGAGATAATATCATATTTACTTAGAATATTGTTATATTCTAGAGATGAAAAATTTTTTTTTATAGATAAATAAAAATTAAATTCTGTTTTTTTTTCATTATTATTTATTTGATTTAAAATAATTTTATTTTTACCTATTGGTGTATTTAAAATTTTATTAAACCAATTAGTTATCATGATATGCCAAGAAGAATTAATATGATTTTTTATTAATTCTTTTTTAATAAAACTTCTAGAAATATTTTTCGTAAAATCTAATTTTTCTAAAATGTTATGAATAATAATTCCTATTTTTTTTCCTATGGGAAAATTATATTGTGTTTTTTTTTTATTTTTTTTAATTAAATTTAAAAAGTTGTATTGATAATTAATATTTAAAAAATTTAAATTAAAACTTTGTTGTTTTTTAATTTTAGAAAAACTAGATATTATTTTATTTTTATAAAAAAAATTTTTTATTGGAGATGTAAATAATTTTTTATTTTTTGATTTTGTATAAATATTATTATCTAATGTGATTTTTTTTATTTTATTAAAAATTTTAATAGAAATATTTTCATTTTGTAAATTATATAAAATTTTTTTAAAATTAGTATCTGAAATATTATTTTTTTTTTTTAATAAAAAATTTAAAGCATTTATATAAGATATATATGGATTTAATTTTTTAAAATTATAAAATTTTAAATTAGTGATCCCGATACTACAATGAAAAATCGATCTAGTTAAAGATACATACAATAATCTTAAGTTTTCAGAAAGTGTTTCTTCTAAAAATAATTTTTTACTTTCTTTATCTTTTTTAAAATCTAAAGTTATTTTAAAATTTTTTCTATTATGGTAAATAATTCCATCTTTATTTATAAAATCAATAATATTAGAAGAAATAAATGGTAACCAAACAATAGGAAATTGTAATCCTTTAGATTTATGTATAGTCATAATTTTAATTTTATTAATTTCATTATTTAATTTTATTTGTTGAGTTAATAAATTTTTATTTGTATATTTAATCTGTTGTAATAACCATTTTATTATTTTTTTATGATCTGTTATATCAGAACATGATGTTTGTATTATTTCACCTAAATATAGAATATTTTTTATTTTTTCCTTCATAAATTTATTTAAAATATTTATTTTAGAAATAAATTTATCTTTTATAAAAATTTCTTCTAACATATTCAAAATTCCATATTTTTCCCAAATTAATTTATATTTATTAAATTTATTAACTATTTTTTCTATATGTTTTTTTCTATTTTTTTTATCAAAAAAAGATAAATCAATATTAAATATTTTACTTGATAAAATATTTATAATTTTTTGTTTCTTTTTTGGTCTTAAAATAGTTTTTAATAAAAAAACTAATTCTTTAGCCTCTTGTTT
>NZ_CP046200.1:419935-423122 GCF_012569525.1 Enterobacteriaceae endosymbiont of Donacia piscatrix
TTCAAAAACATGATTAGAATTAGATAAATAAATAAAAGGTAAATTAAATTTTATAAATTCTTTTTGTAAAATTATTGCTTCGAATCTATTACGAACTATAACAGTTATATCTGAAATATTAATATTTTTTTTTTTATTATTTTTTTGAAAAAAAGCTTTTCCTTTTTTTCCTAAAATTATTAATTGACATATTTCATATGCACAAATATATGATATTTTTTTTCTATATGAATTTATATCCATTGTTTTATTAATAAACCAAAAAGTTATTCCAGGTTTTATTTTATTATTAATAATAAAATAATCATTTAGTTTTTTTGGTTTATATTTAATAGGATTAAATACTATATTTTTAAATAAAAAAGGATAAGTTCTGTTAGAAAATAATTTATTAATACCATTAATCATTGTACTAGAAGAACGCCAATTATATGTTAATGTATAATGTTTTTTTATTTCTGATGAAGCTTTTAAATAAGTAAAAATATCAGCACCTCTAAAAGAATAAATAGCTTGTTTAGGGTCCCCAATAAGTATCATTAAATTATTTTTTTGATTAAAATAAATTTTTTTTAAAATATTATATTGTTGTATATCTGTATCTTGAAATTCATCTATTAATACTACAGGAAATAATTTTCTTATGTCTTTTATAATTTGAAGACTAAATTTAGTATTTAAACTTTTATTTAAAATATTTAATAAATCATTAAAACTTATTTCATTATTATTTTTTTTTTTTTGTAATACAAATTTTTTTATATATTTAATAGCTTTAATAATTATTAAATATTTTAAATTAATAATTTTATTTATAAAAAAATCAATATATTGAAATAATACATATTTAGGTGAATTAATTTGGTTAATAGTATTATTAATTAATATTTTTTGAGAAAATCTAAATAATTCTTTAGGAAGAAAATTATCTTTAGTTTCTAATAAACTCCATTTGTTAATAATATTTATCCAATTTTTTATAAATTTTTTATTATAAATATGTTTGTTAACATTAGAATTATTAATAATATTAATTATTTTGTCTTTATATTTTATCCAATATTTTTTTATATTTTGAATATATTTTTTGTTTTTATAAAATTGTACACAAATATTTTTATTTTTAAAAGGATATTTTATAACTGGTAATTTTTGTTGTGACAAAAATGGTAATAGTGATTTTAATAAATCATCTGGATTTTTCCAATATAATAAAATTATTTTTATTATTTCTTTAGGTAAATCATATAAATATGTTCTCCAAAAAATTATAGAAGCTTTTCTTTGTAAAATTAATTCATCACTAATAATTTTTTTATTTAATAAAAGATCATAAATTTCATAATTCTTTAAATTTAAAATTTTCTGACAAAAAGAATGTATTGTATAAATAGATGCATTATTAATATTATTTTCAGCTTTTAATAATAAAATATTAGCATTTTTATAATCTTTTATTTCTTTAATAAGATTATTTATTACATTATATTTACTAATTCTTTGTATACATCCAATTCTTAAAAGATAAATACTATTTTTAATTTTTTTATATAAATTTTGTGTTGCAATATCAGTAAAAGTTACTACTAAAATTTGATCTATATTTAATGGTTTTGTATTAATTTTTTTTTGATGTAAACCTAATAGCATTCTTAAATATATAATAATAATATTAAATGTTTTACCAGTACCTGCTGATGCTTCAATTAAATATTGACCCTGTAAATCTTCTTTAAAAGAATTAAATTCTTTAAAATTTGTTAATTTTTTTATCATATTATTTATTAATACTATAGTATAATAAATCAAACATCCATTTTTTTATTAATTGTTTAGTATCTAACCAGTTTTTATGATTTAAATAAAAATTTAATTTTTGAAAATACGGATCATTACATTCGTTCATAACGTTGTTACTATTCCAAAAATAAAAAAATTTTTTTTTTGATTTATTTTGTATATAAGTATCTAAATTAATATGTTTTTTTATTTCATCATAACAACTTTTTATCCAAATCCAAGAACTTTTCATAGGTAATAAAATAGGATTATTTAAACCATAAATATAACCATTAATATATTTCTCTAATAAAAAATAAGCTTGATTTTTTTCTAAAAATTGAAAACTAAATTTTGTATTTTCTATACCATGAATGGATAAAAAAAATTTTTTATTATTATTTATACATAAAATTAAATGATTAATCCATAAACTAATGATAGATTTAATATCTATTTTTTTTGGTTCCAAAATAATATAGTTTTTTTGATAACTAAAATAGTTAATATTGCCTTCTAATACAAGATTAGAAATATTTAAATTAATTTTATTAATTTTTTCTACATATTTATATTTTTTAAATTGATTATTAAATAATTGATTTATCTTATAAATTTTTTCTTCCCACCATATTTTACCATAATATCCATAAGGTAAAATACCTTTATTTAAATAATAAAGATATAAATTATTAATGTTTTTATTTAATAAAAACGTATGTAATATTTTTTTTTTTATTAAAAATTCTTGTAATGGATTAATTTTAAATGATTCTACATCAAATATAGTTATATCATGTAAATTTTTTAAATATACTTTAAGTCTTTGATTAAAAAAACCTTTAACAGGGTGTTTCCAAAAATTAATTAAATTATTAATTGATAATTTATTAATATTAATTGATCTTAATTTTTTAAAATTATTAAAACATAACATGTTTTGTTTTTTTACTAGAATACTATTCTGATATTTTCTATAAAAATATTTAATAAAATTATTTTTTAAATAATAATTATTTGAAATATATAATAATAATTCATTAATTAATATAGATATATTATCATTACTTAAATTACTATTTGTATAACTAATAAATAATTTATTTTCTGTAGAAATAATTAATTTTAATAAAATATTTTTTTCTTTATCTAAATAATTTTTTTTATTTTTATTAGAAAATTTATAAGTTAAATCAAAAATTATAGGATTTATTTTTTTTGGTAGAAATTCATTACTCATTCCTATCATAAAAACTTTTTTAAAAGACATATTTTGAAATATATGAAAAGGACAAAAATTTATTTTATTTATACAAAAACAAAAATTTTTATATTTTTTCTTAATTAAATAATTAATTTTTTCTATTATTATGCTAATAGAAATTTTTCTTTTAATTTTAAAATTTAG
>NZ_CP046200.1:423222-427999 GCF_012569525.1 Enterobacteriaceae endosymbiont of Donacia piscatrix
TATAATTTTAATTTAGGAGAAATAACAATTATATCATGTAAAAAATAATTTTGATTTTTTTTAAAAGTATATAATATATTATTATATAGTAATTTTATTTCTGTATAAAAATCTTCACAAATATTAATTTGTATAGACTTATCTAAATAGTGTATTTTTTTTTTTTTTTTAAAATTTATATTATTTTCTTTTACATATAAACAATCATTTTTAATGTAGTTTAATAAACTTACATTATTATATTTTATAAATGTTTCAATATATCTAGATGACAAATCTACCAATTTATTAATATTATCTAAAATATAATTTCCCCATAAAAATAGTAATTTATTAAAATTAATTTTTTGATTCTTTTTATAATAAAAAGAATTATCCCAATAATATTTGGAAGGAATATATAATAAAATATGTATTTCTATATATTTTTCTAATTTTTTTAATAATTTTAAATATATTAAAGGTATATTTTGTATGTCTAAAATAAATACTCTTTCTGGTAAAAAGTCATATTTAAAATTTTTGTATTTTTTATTTTTTTGATAAAAATCATATAATTTACCATAATGCCATAATTTTCTATGCAAAATATTTTTATAGTAAATTAATAATGTTTGCCATAATTTTGCTTGCCATATTTGATGTTTATTTTTTAATAAAGGTTCAATTTTGTTTTTTTCCCACATCAATAATAATTCTGGTTTATGTTTTTGATAATGATCATATAAATCAGATATTTTTTCTGATAATTGAAATAAATATTTAGTATCTTTAATTTTATATTTAAAATTTTTTCTAAAATTTTTGAATTCTATTGTAGATAATAATTCTGGAATTAATAAAAATATTAACCAAACAATTTTTTTCTTATATAAAAAATCATTTTTACTTAAATTAGGAATTATTATTTTAAATATATTCCAAATAAATTTATTAAAATTAATAAAATTTATATTTCCATATATTCCTAATATATTAGAAAATTTAATTTTTATTAATTCAGAAAAATTTTTATAATTTTCACATATTATTAATTCCTGTTCTAATATTTTTTTTAAAGGATATTTTTTAATTTGAATTTTTATTAAATTTAATAAAATATCAATATTATTTGAATAATAAATTGTAAACATATTTATATTTTTATAAAAAATAAAATTTTATATTAAAAGATAATTACATATCTAAATATTAATTTTTAGTATTGATAAATATTATATATTGTTTTTAAAAAAACATACAATATAATTATATATTAAAATTATGATTTTAATATTAAATCTTAATTAATTTGATTTTTAAATATTTTGAAATTTTTAAATTATTTTATTAAATAAAATTTTAAAATTATTATATAAACATTAATTAATAAATATATTTATATATGAAAAAAATTTTTTCTACAATTATATTAAATGAAAATATTTTATTTTTAAGAGCAAAATTAATAACTGGTTATTATATTATTGATCTTATAAAATGGTTGAATTATCCAGTAAATAATAATTCTATAAAAGATAAAGGAATTATAGGAAAATTAATTGAATATTATTTAACAGGAGAAAAAAAAAACAATAAATTAAATCAAGATATTCCATATCTTGGAATAGAAATTAAAACAATTACTATAAATTTAAAAAAAAAAGTTTTAAATGATTGTTTTATTTGTTCTTTTCCTTTATTAATTAAAAATAATTTATCTTTTTATAAAAAAAAACTAAATAAAAAAATATCTAAAATTTTATGGGTACCTATTATTACTAATAATATAAATACTTATGTTTTTAACAAACAAATAGGAGATCCTTTTTTTTGGAAGCCATCTTTTAATGACAAAGTTAAATTAAATAATGATTGGAATAATTTGATAAAATTATTAATTATAGGACAACTAAAAAAAATTAATTATTATAATGGTGATATTTTATTAGTTAAAAATAAAAATAGTAAAAAAAAATTAACTAGAACAATTGATCAAAATGGAAAATTTTTATATATTTATCCTAAAGCTTTTTATATTAAAAAAAAATATTTAAATAAATTATTTAAATAAACTTTTAACATAATTCTAAATTAATTAATTCTTCTATTTTTTGACGTCTTCTTATTAATTTAGGAATATTATTTTCAATTAGAATTTCTGGAATTAAAGGTCTACTATTATAATTAGAAGACATTGATGAACCATATGCTCCAGTATCATGAAAAATTAAATAATCATAAATATTAACTTTTGGTAACATAAAAAAATTAATTTCTCCGTTTTCTAATTGGGTAAATATATCTCCTGATTCACATAAAGGACCTGCTATAATAGTTTTAATCTTATAATCATTAGACATATCTCTTCCTTTAGAAGAAATTGCAGATATGTAATGATAACTACCATACATTACAGGTCTAATTAAATCATTAAAACCAATATTAACTAAAACAAATCTTTTATTTTTAATAATTTTTATAGCACATACTTGACAAATTAATATACCTGATTCAGCAACTAAAAATCTTCCCGGTTCAATTTCTATTTTTATATTTTTTTTAAAAAAATTACTAAGAATATTTCTTGTTTTATCCCATAAATTAAAATAATGATTAGTATCTACTATACTATCAGTTTTTTTATAAGGTATTGGTAATCCTCCACCTGCAGAAATAATATCAATTTTTGGCATATATGGTTGTAATACATTTAATAACATAGAATCACATACTTTCTGTAAATGTTTATAATTTACCCCGGAACCTATATGCATATGTATTCCTATTAAATTTAAATTATATTTTTTTATTAAAAAAACAGATTTTTTTAAATCTTCATACCAAATACCATGTTTACTATTTTCTCCTCCTGTATTTGTTTTTTTATTATAACCATTACCAAAACCTGGATTAATCCTTAACCATATATTATGATTTTTAGATATTTTACCTAATTGATGTAACATATCTATTGATCCGATATTAACAGTAATATTTAAAGAAATAATACGTTTTAATGTATGTTTTTCAAAAACATCTGATGTAAAAACAATATCATTTATATTTTTTGGATTATACCCAGCTATTAAAGCTCTCTCTATTTCTCCTAATGAAATAGCATCTACTTTAACTCCTTCATATCTCATTAATTTTAAAATATTTATATTAGAACAAGATTTTTGTGCAAATCTAATTATATCAAATTTTTTTAGTTGTAAAATTTTATTTTTTATATTTTCGGCGCAATACAACCAAAATGGGGTATTATATTCTTTTATAAGAGATAAAATAGTTTTAATAGAAATATTATTTTTATTAAAATTTTTATCAAAAATTTTTGTATTCATTTTAATAGACCTTATAAAGGTTTTTAAATAATTATATATATTGTTATATATAACAAAATTTATTTAAAAAATTTTTATTTTTAAAATAAGTAAATTTTAATAAATTGTTATTTAATTAATTTACTAGCCAAGATAATTTATCTATGTTATTTATTAAATAAAATATTTTAAATATATCATAATTATTTATATAATTTATAATTATAATTTATTATAATTTATTATAAATAAAATAAATTTTATTATTTAAATTATATAAATTTATTTAAAAATATTAAAATTTAGGGAAAAATAATGTTACAAAAAGAAATTATTATTAATAATATTCATGGTTTTCATACTCGTCCTGCAGCTTCTTTTGTAAAAGAAGCTAAAAATTTTGTCTCTGATATTACTATTACATCTAATAGTAAAACAGTAAATGCTAAAAGTTTATTTAAAATACAAACATTAGGATTAACTAAAGGAACTTTAATTATTTTAAAAACTTCTGGAAAAGATGAAAAAAAAGCTATTGAACATTTATCTAATATTATTCAAAATTTATAAATAAATTATTAAATTTCATAAAAAATTTAATTTTAAATATTTTATTAATTTTATAAAATTATTTTATATATTTTAATATATATTTAATATGTAATTTTAATACATTAGAGGTAAAAATATGATTTCAGGAATTTTAGCTTCTCCTGGCATTTCATTTGGTAAAGCATTTTTATTTAAAATAGATAATATTATTATTAATCATAAAAAAATTACTGATAATCAAATAGATATAGAAATTAATAAATTTTTAAATAGTCAAAAAAAATCTATAGAACAACTAGAGTATATAAAAATCAAATTACTTAAAAAAGATAATTCCGAAAAAAAATCAATTCTTGATGGACATATTCTCTTACTTCAAGATGAAGAGATGACAAAAGAAGTTATTTTACTAATAAAAAATAATTTTTTAACAGCTGATGCTGCAGTAAATTCTGTTATAAAATCTCAAATTAAAATATTACAAAATTTAAGTGATCAATATTTAAGAGAAAGAGCAACTGATATTAAAGATATAGGTAATCGTTTAATAAAAAATATTTTAAATTTGAGTATTGTTAATTTAAATGATATAAACGAAAAAGTAATTTTAATTGCAGAAGATCTTACTCCATCAGAAACAGCACAATTAAATTTAAAAAAAATTTTAGGATTTGTTACTGATTTAGGAAGTAAAACATCTCATACAGCTATAATGGCCCGTTCATTAGAAATACCTGCAATTGTTGGTACTGGTAATATTACAAAAAAAGTTAAAACTAATGATTATATTATTTTAGATAGCATTAATAATAATATTTTTATTAATCCTTCTCAAAAAATAATAAAAGAAAAAAAAATATTATTAAAAAAATATATAACAGAAAAAGAAAAATTAAAAAAGATTAGTAATTTACCGG
>NZ_CP046200.1:428096-431880 GCF_012569525.1 Enterobacteriaceae endosymbiont of Donacia piscatrix
AGCTAAAACTAAGGATAATTATCAAATTAAAATTTGTGGTAATATAGGATCTTTAAAAGAATTAAAAAATATTAAAAATAATGGTGCTGATGGTATTGGATTATATAGAACAGAATTTTTATTTATGAATCGTGATTCTTTTCCTACAGAAGAAGAACAATTTTTTGTTTATAAAACATTAGCAGTAAATATGGATAAAAAATCTGTTATTATTAGAACTATGGATATAGGGGGAGATAAAAAAATATCATATATGAATTTACCTCGAGAAGAAAATCCATTTTTAGGTTATAGAGCAATTAGAATAAGTATTGATCGAAAAGATATTCTACATACACAATTAAGAGCTATTTTAAGAGCTTCATCTTTTGGTAAATTATGTATAATGTTTCCTATGATTATTTCAATAGATGAAGTTCTTTTTTTAAAAGATGAATTAAAATTTTTAAAAAAACAATTACAAAAACAGAAATACGATTTTGATAAAAATATTTCTATAGGTATAATGATAGAAACTCCAGCATCAGCTATAATAGCTCATTTTTTAATAAAAGAAATTGATTTTTTTAGTATAGGTACAAATGATTTAACACAATATACATTAGCTGTAGATCGAGGAAATGATTTGATTTCACATTTATATAATCCTATTCACCCAGCAATTTTATGTCTTATTAAAAAAGTAATAGATATTTCTCATGAAAATGATAAATGGACTGGAATGTGTGGTGAATTAGCAAATGACGAATTTTTTATTCCTGTATTATTAGGGATGGGATTAAATGAATTAAGTATGAATGCTATTTCTATTCCAAAAATTAAAAATATTATTCGTAATATTAAAATAGTTAATGCTAAAGAACTAGCTAATAATATTTTATTACAACCTACCATTAAAGATATTAAAAATTTATTGCTAGAATTTAATAAAAAAAATTATTTTTTTAAAAGGTAAAATATGAACATTTTTTCTAATTTTTTCAATAAGAAATCCAAAAAAATTGAAATTACTAAAATTTTTGCACCTATTTCAGGAAAAATTATTAATATAAAAAAAGTTCCTGATATTGTATTTGCAGATAAAATAGTAGGAGATGGTATTGCTATTAATCCAAATGGAAATATTATATTATCTCCTGTTGATGGAATTATAGGTAAAATTTTTGATACTAATCATGCTTTTTCAATAAAAACTAAGAATAATATTGAATTATTTATTCATTTTGGAATTGATACAATAAATTTAAAAGGTAAGGGATTTATAAGAAAATTTAATTTAAAAAAAACTAATGTTGTAAAAAAAGGTGAAATAATTATTGAAATAGATTTAGATTTTTTAAAAAAAACAGCTAAATCTATATATACTCCAATTGTAGTTTCTAATATTGATGAAATTAATAAAATTAAAAAATATACAGGAAATGTTATTGCTGGTATAGATCCTATATTAAAAGTATATAAATAAAATTTTTTTATAAAAAACATTTTTTAATAATAAAAAATAATTATTAAAAAATGTCTAATAGTATATTTTATATATATCGTATATAAGAAATATTTTATATATTTATAATTATATACTAATTTATTTTATTTATTAATTAATCTAATTATTTTAATAATTTATTAAAATTCTGCATTATGATAAAAATTTTTAATATCTTTATTTTCTTTACATAAAGATTTTAAATAAATTAATTTATTTCTTGTAATAATATTAATTTTTTTTTTTATAAAAGGTTTAATATTTAGTTCAATTTTAATTGGTTTTATTTTTAATTTTTTTATTTCTTTTATAAAAAATTTATATTTTTCTTTTGTAAGAATTATTTGAATATTTTTTTTATTTAAAATAATATCATTTGCTTTTATTTTTTCTGCTATATCTATAATATAATCTATATTATTTTTATATAAAAATGTAATATATATTTGTCTATTAAATATATAATCTACTGCTCCTTTTTGTTTTAAATTACCCCCAATTTTATTCAAAATTTTACGTATAAAAAATATAGTTCTGTTATTATTATTTGTTAAACATTTAATTAATAATGCAATATTTTCAGGACCATAACCTTCGTAATAAATTTCTTTTAATTGATTTTTATTTGTTTTAATTAAATTTTTTTTTAAAATATTATTAATTGTAATTCGGCTCATGTTATGATCTAATGCTTTTTTTATAACTAAACGTAATTTTGAATTATATTGTGGATTTATTCCTTTTCCTATTTGAATGGCTGAATTTAGTTCTTGAATAATTTTAGAAAAAATTTTATCTTTTTTATTATCTTGAAATTCTTTACGGCGACGTGTATTAGACCATTTACTATGTCCAGACATAAAATATTCCTTTATTAAAATAAGTATGACAATCCATAATCTTTAAGTAGATAAGTATCAATTTTATTAGGAGCACTAGTTAATAAACAATTTGCAGATGTTGTTTTTGGAAATGCGATAACATCGCGAATATTATTTGTATCAGCCAATAACATCACTAATCTATCTAATCCTAAAGCTATTCCCATATGAGGTGGAGTACCAAATTTTAAAGCTTCTAAAAAAAAACCAAAATTTTTTTGTTGATTAATTTTACTTATTTGAAGAATATTAAATATTTTTTTTTGCATTTTATAATTATTTATTCTTACAGAACCACTACCTATTTCGTATCCATTAATAACTAAATCATATGAATCAGATATTATTTTTTGAGGATTTTTTTCTAGAAGATTATATAAATCATTTATAGAATAATTTTTAGGAGATGTAAATGGATGATTCATTGAAACTAAATTACCTATTTTATCTTTTTTAAATAATGGATAATTAATTATCCATAATGGATAATATATTTCATTATTAATTAAATTTAAATCATTTCCTAATTTGTTTCTTAAATATCCCATTGAAGATATATTATCATATAAATATTCTGTTCCTATAAAAATTATATCATTATCATAAGAATTATTTTTAATAATAATATCTTTTATTTTATATTGATTTAAATGTATTAAAAATTTATTTTTTTTATCAAATAAATTAATTAATTTATTTTGATATACTTTAAAAATATTTAAGTCATTTGTACCATATTTATTAATAAATAATATATATTTATTTAAATTTTTTGATTTTATATTAGATAAATATTTATTTTTAATATTAATAGAAACAATTCTTTTTTTATTTTTTTTAATAAAAAAATCACTTAGATCTACTAATTTTAATTTATTTCTTAAATCAGGTTTATCTGTTCCAAAAATTTTCATAGATTCTTTAAAAGTAAAAATTTTAAATTTATTTAAAGATATGTTTTTTACTTTTTTCCATATATAAAATATTATTTTTTCTATAAATGATCTAAATATATTTGATTTTATAAAAGATATTTCTATATCAATTTGTGTAAATTCTGGTTGACGATCTGAACGTAAATCTTCATCACGAAAACATTTAGCAATTTGATAATAACGATCTAATCCCGAAATCATTAATAATTGTTTAAAAATTTGAGGAGATTGTGGTAAAGCATAAAAATGATGTTTAGTAATTCTACTAGGTACTAAATAATCTCTTGATCCTTCTAATGTAGAATTTGTTAATATTGGAGTTTCAATATTTAAAAATTTATTTTTTTCTAAAAAATTTCTAACATAACACATTATATTTGATCTTAATTTTAAATTTTTAATCATTTTAAATTGTCTTAAATCTAAATATCTATATTTTAATCTAACTTCTTCTGTATTATTAAAATTAATATCTAGGGGAA
>NZ_CP046200.1:431976-433222 GCF_012569525.1 Enterobacteriaceae endosymbiont of Donacia piscatrix
CAAGAGATTTAGATTTATTTAAAATAATAATATCGAATACAATAATTTCAATTTCTCCTGTTAGTAATTTTACATTTTTATTTTTTTTGGTTCTTTTTACTATTTTACCTTTAATTTTTATACAAAAATTATTACGTAATGTATTTGCTATATTATAAGCTATTTGATATTTAGGTTTAAAAACTGCTTGAATTACACCTTCTCTATCTTTTAAATTAATAAAAATTAATTTTCCTAAATTTTTATAATTTTGAACCCATCCATAAAGAGTTATTTCTTGATTAAGAAATTCTTTATTAATATCACCACAAAATAATTTTTTTATCATTTATAAAACCTTTTTTATAAAAAATTTTATTATATAATTAATAGTTTTAATATGAAATTTATTTTATTTAGAATAGTAATTTATATAAACAAAAATTTTATATGTTTAAAAATTAAAAATATCAATTTATTGATTTTTTAATATTTAAATATATAAAATTATTTTTATTATAAAAAAAATAATTTTAAATTATAAATAATAATTTATATATTATATATAATAATATTTCTTAAAAATTTTATATATAAAAAATAAACAAATCTCAATTTAATTATAAATTAATTTTATTAATATATTAAATTATAATTTTATTATATATTTTAAATTTACATAAATATAACAAAATATCATTTATTTAATGTTTATAATTTTTTATATAAAAAAAGGAAACAAATGAATATAAAAAAATTTCTTTCAATAAAAATTCACAAATCAATGATTAAAACAGGTATTCCATCCAAGTATAATGTTATTTTGCGCTCATGTAAAAAAAAAATATTTGGAAATTATCAAATAAACGGTATTATTTCGGCTGCTGTTCATTTAAAAATAAACCCTAATTATCTTGCTAAAAAAGTAGTAAAAAATTTTAAATTAAATAATATTTTATCTAAAATTACAGTATCTCAAAAAGGATATATTAATTTTTTCATCAAAAAAAAATGGTTATCTAATCAAATTAATTTATTAATAATTTCTAAAAAATTAGGATTAACAGAAAATATTATATCTAAAAATATAGTCATTGATTATTCTAGTCCTAATATAGCAAAAGAAATGCATGTAGGACATTTAAGATCTACAATTATAGGTGATTCAATGGCACGTATTTTATCTTTTGTTGGACATAATGTTATTAAGTCAAATCATATTGGTGATTGGGGAACTCAATTTGGAATACTTATTGCTTTTTTAAAA
>NZ_CP046200.1:433319-434480 GCF_012569525.1 Enterobacteriaceae endosymbiont of Donacia piscatrix
GTGCATATCTTTATGCTACAATAGATATTGCATGTATTAAATATCGCTATGATTTTTTTAAAGCAGACAGAATTATTTATTATGTAGATTCTCGTCAAAGTCAATATCTTAATCAAATTTTTCAAATAGTTAGAAATGCAAAATATGTACCTAATAATCTAAAATTAGAGCATCATATGTTTGGTATGATTTTAAATAATGATAATAAACCTTTTAAAACAAGAGAAGGAACAAATATTAAATTAAATCATCTTATTGATGAGTCTATTGTTAGATCTAAAAATATAATTTTAAAAAAAAATCCTTTAATCAATAAAAAAATATTAGAAGATTTATCTAAAAAAATTGGTATAGGTGCTATCAAATATGCTGATCTTTCTAAAAATAGAATTAATAATTATATTTTTAATTGGGAAAAAATGTTATCGTTAAACGGAAATACATCTTTATATATTCAATATGCTTACGTTAGAACTATATCTTTATTAAAAAAAGCTAATATTAATTTAAATAATTTTCTTAATTTAGAAATTAATTTTATATCTCATTATGAATTTGATCTTGCTGTATCATTTTTAGATTTTGAAGAAATTATTTTTAAAATTACTGATAAAGGTACTCCTCATTTATTATGTAATTGGTTATATAAAATTACAGTATTATTTTCTTCTTTTTATGAAAATTGTAATATTTTGAATATAAAAGATACTAAATTAAAAATTAGTAGATTAAAAATTGTTTTGTTAACATCTTTATTTTTAAAACAAGGACTATACCTTTTAGGTATAGATATTATAGAAAAAATATAGAAATATTATTAATAAATATATTTTATTTTTAGAAAAAAAAATATTATTATATTTTATATATATAATATAGTCTTATATAAAATATGTTAAAAAAAAAGTTATAATTGCCATGTCCGGGGGAATAGATTCTTCTTTTTCTGCTTGGTTATTAAAAAAACAAAATTATCAAGTAGAAGGATTATTTATGAAAAATTGGGAAGAAGATGATACAAATAATACTTGTAATAGTGAAAAAGATTTATATCATGTAAAGATTATATGTAAAAAATTAAATATTCCTTTACATAAAATTAATTTTTCATTTGAATATTGGAATTATGTTTTTAAAAATTTTCTTTCTGAATATCAAAGG
>NZ_CP046200.1:434578-439235 GCF_012569525.1 Enterobacteriaceae endosymbiont of Donacia piscatrix
CCATTATACTATAGGACAAAGAAAAAGAATTGGATTAGGTGGATCAATATTGTATGAAAATAAACCATGGTATGTATATAAAAAAGATATTAAAAATAATAATTTAATTGTTGTACAAAATAGAAAAAATTTACATTTGTATTTTATTGGATTAATAATAAAAAAAATTACTTGGATTACTAATGTTCCTGAAATAATAAAAAAAACATGTACGATTAAAACTAGATATCGTCAAAAAAATATTAATTGTAAAATTATTTCTTTAAATAAGAATAAAATTAAAGTATATTTTTACACCCCTATTTCTAGTATCACAAAAGGACAATCAGCTGTATTTTATTATAAAGAAATTTGTTTAGGAGGTGGTATTATTGAAAAAGGAATAACATTAATTTAAAATTATAAAAAAATATTTATAATAATTTTTATTAAAAAATAAAATTTAAAATTTAATATTTAAAGTTATCATTTTAATTTTTTTAAAGTTATTAAGAAATAATATTTTTCAGAGTATTATTATGAAACAAAAAATTTTAAAAAAAGTATTAATTAATCTTATAAACGTTAATAAATCTTTTTACGGTAAAAAAATTATTTCTAATTTAAATTTAAGTATAAATGATGGAGAATTTGTTACTTTATTAGGTCCTTCAGGTTGTGGTAAAACTACCATTATTCGTTTAATAGCTGGTTTAGAAAAAGTAGATAGTGGTATAATTTTATTAAATAATACAGAAATAACAAAATATCCGGCTGAAAAAAGACAAATTAACACTGTTTTCCAAAGTTATGCATTATTTCCTCATATGTCTGTATTTGATAATATAGCTTTTGGATTAAGAATGCAAAAAAAAACATATCAAGAAATAATTACTAAAGTAGAAAAAATTTTAGACATAGTACAATTAAAAAAATTTATAAATAGAAAACCACATGAATTATCTGGAGGACAACAACAAAGAGTAGCTATAGCAAGAGCAGTAATAAATAAACCAAGAATACTATTACTTGATGAATCATTATCGGCTTTAGATTATAGATTACGTAAAAAAATGCAAAACGAATTAAAAGCATTGCAAAGAAAATTAGGTATTACTTTTATTTTAATAACACATAATCAAGAAGAAGCTTTAAGTATATCAGACAGAATTATTTTATTACGTAATGGTAAAATAGAACAAGATGGTACTCCAAGAGAAATATATGAAGAACCCAAAAATTTATTTGTTGCAAAATTTATAGGAGATATAAACATATTTAATGCTTTTATTTTAGAAAAAATTAATAATAATCAATTTAAAGTTAATTTAGAAAATTTTATTTGTACTATAAAAATACCATTTAATGTTTTTCCAGGAGAAAAAGTACATGTCTTATTAAGACCAGAAGATTTAAAAATAAAAAAAATTGATCAAAACACTGATGTAAATAAAGGTATAATAGGTTATATACAAGAAAAAAATTATAAAGGGATGACTTTAGAATCTACATTAAGACTTAATAATGGTAAAATTATTACTGTAAGTGAGTTTTTTAATGAAAATGATCCTTATGTAGATCATCTACTTAATCAGAAAATGTTAATTAACTGGATTGAAACATGGGAGATTATATTACCTTATGACAAAAATTATCAAACATATTAAAAAAATAATAATTTTTCTGATTATTGGTTGGTTATTATTATTTATTTTTTTACCTAATATAATAATAATTATTATTAGTTTTTTAAAAAAAGATAATTATGATTCAATCATATTTCATTTTTCTTTAAATAATTATTTTAGATTATTTAATGATTTATATATTAAAGTATTTGTAAATACTTTATTAATTTCATTAATTACAACAATAATATGTTTTTTAATAGGTTATCCATTTGCATGGTGTTTAACAAAAATATCTTCAAAAAAAAAATCCTTAATGTTATTTTTTTTATTTTTACCTTTTTGGGTAAATTCTTTAATTAGAATATATTGTTTAAAAAATTTTTTAGGAATTAATGGATGGTTAAACAATATTTTATTATATTTAAACATTATTCATCATCCAATTCATATAATTTATACTCCTAGTGCTGTTATTTTAGGATTAATATATATTTTATTACCATTTATGATAGTACCAATATATTCTAGTTTTGAAAAATTAGATAAATTTTATATAGAAGCAGCTAAAGATTTAGGTGCTAAATCATGGAAAATTTTTTTTCATATAATTATTCCTTTAACTACTTCAGGAATCATTGCAGGTTGTTTATTAGTTTTTTTACCTAGTATGGGAATGTTTTATATTTCTGATTTAATGGGGGGGAGTAAAAATTTATTAATTGGAAATATGATTAAAAATCAATTTTTATATATTCGAGATTGGCCTTTAGGAGCTGCAACAAGTAATATAATAATATTATTAACTGGTTTTTTTTTAATATTATATTTTAAAATTATAAATTTTTTAAATAAAAAGAAATTTAGAAAAAATGTTTAAATATATATGCAGAATTACATTTATAAATATAATTTATTTATGGTTTTATATTCCTATTATATTGTTAATTATAAATTCTTTTAATTCATCACATTTTGGAATTATATGGGAAGGATTTAGTACTAAATGGTATTTTTCAATTATAAATAATACTTCTTTATTAGAAGTTACATATAATTCTTTATGTATTGCTATTATCACAGCAACTTTTACAACTTTTATTGGTTTATTAACATCTTTATCATTACATTATTATAATGTACATATTAAATCATTAATAAATAGTTTATTATTTATAGTAATAATATCTCCTGATATTGTAATGGGTATTTCTTTATTATTGTTATTTCTTTTGTTAAATTTTCCTTTAGGATTTTGGTCTTTATTATTCGCACATATTACATTTTGTTTACCATATGTAGTTGTTAACATCTATTCTAGATTACAAAATTTTGATAATCGAATAATAGAAGCAGCTAAAGATTTAGGTGCTAATGAAATTGTAATTTTAACAAAAATAATATTACCTATAATATTTCCTGTAATTATTTCAAGTTGGTTAATAAGTTTTGTTTTATCTATGGATGATATAACAATATCAACATTTGTAACTGGACCAGAATATGAAATTTTACCATTAAAAATTTATTCAATGGTAAAAATAGGTATTACTCCTGAAATTAATGTTTTAGCTACTATACTAATAGTAGTATCATTATTTTTAGTAATAATAAGTAAAATTATTTTAGGTAAATATAAATCATACGACAAAATAAATTCTTTATTAGATTAAATTATTTAATTTATATGTTATTTTTGACATTTATAACAAAAGAAAGTACTTCTATTTCTTTGATTTATTTTAGTAATTTTTGTATAACATATTTTGCATAATTTATTTTTTTTTCCATAAACATAAAAATATTTAAAATAATTACCAATATTTTTATCAGGTAATCTATAGTCAATAATAGTAGAACCCCCATATTTTATTGATTTATTTAAAATATATTTAATATTTTGTACTAAAAATGTAATTTCTTGAAAATTTAAATCACTAGATATACGCATAGGTAATATTTTTGAAATAAATAATGATTCATTTGCATATATATTACCTATTCCTGTTACAATTGTATTATCCATTATTAATATTTTAATGGAAATATTTTTTTTTCTACTAATATTATATAAATATAAATTATTAAATTTATTAGTTAATGGTTCAGGCCCTAATTTTTTTAAAAAAATATTTTTTTTATAATCTTTTTCTTCCCATAACCAAAATCCAAATTTTCTTATATCTGTATACCTTAAAATTAAATTATTATTGATAATCAAATCGATATGATCGTGTTTGTGAAATCGAAAAAAATTTTTTGTTTTATTTATTATAAATAATTTTCCTGTCATACCTAAATGAATAATAATTGTGTTACTTACTAAAAGTAATAAGATATATCTTCCCTTTCTTTTAATATTTAAAATTTTTTGATTATTTATTTTAATAATATTATCAGAAATAATATATTTTAATTTTTTAGTTCTAACGATAGAATAATTAATTATTTTTCCTTTTAATAAAGGTTTTATCATATTTTTAATAACTTCTACTTCAGGTAATTCAGGCATAAAATTATTTACCAATGCAAAATTGTGAAAAGATATTATCTAATAAATCTTTAGAAGTAAATTCTCCAGTAATCAAATCTAAATTTTTTTGTATTAATCTAAAATCTTCAGCTATTAGTTCTAATGAAAAAGTTTTTGAAAAATTTTTTTGTCCTTTAATTAATATTTTATAAATAGAATATAGAGAATCTAAATATCTTATTCTAGCTGTGAATTGATCTTCATTATTGTTAGTATTTATAATATTTTTCTTTATAAAATTTGTTAAAATAGAAATTCCTTTTTTATATTTTACAGATAATTTTATAATTACATAATAATCCTTATAAATTATTTCTGAATTATTATTTGTAATATCAATTTTATTACGTATAATAATAATTGGTATTTTTTTTATAAAGTTTGTCAAATATTTTTTAATTATTTGAGATAGAATTTTTTCTGATATTTGATCTTCTACTATTAAAAATATGTAATTTGCATTTTTTATTTCTTGAAAAGTTTTTTTTATACCTAAAATTTCAATTTTATTTGTAGT
>NZ_CP046200.1:439335-441315 GCF_012569525.1 Enterobacteriaceae endosymbiont of Donacia piscatrix
TTTCTAATTCCTGCTGTATCTATAATTTCTATTGGTACTGAATTAATATAAAATTTTTCATGTAAAACATCTCTAGTGGTACCAGGAATATTAGTTACTATAGAAATATCCTTATCAGTAATTAAATTCATTAAACTAGATTTTCCAGAATTAGGAGGACCAATTAATACTATTTTAATTCCTTCTTTTATGTTTATTCCATTTTTTACATATTTTATAATTTTTATTAAAGATTCTAATGATTTTTTTATTTTTATTAAAATTTTTTTACAAAAAATAGAAAAATTAATTTCATGATTAAATTCTAAAAAAGATTCTATTTTTACTCTTATATTAATAATTTTATTTTTAAAATTTTTTAATAATGATGATAATTTACCATTCATTAAATTCATCGCTGAAAAAATAGCTTGTTTAGAATTAGCAGAAATAATATCAGCAATTGCTTCAGCTTGAGTTAAATCTATTTTTTTATTTAAAAAAGCTCTTTTAGAAAATTCTCCTGGAGATGCAATTCTTATATCATGAATATGTATTATAATATCATTTATTAACAAATCCATTAATATTGCATTACCATGACATTGTAATTCTAAGACATCTTCTCCAGTAAAAGAATTAGGTTTAGGAAACCATAAGGCAATACCTTTATCTATAACTTTATTTTTATAAAAAAATGGTAAATAGTATGCATATCGTGGTTTTATATATTTTAATTTTAATGTGTGTTTAATCACATTAATAACTTTATTTCCAGATATTCTAATAACTCCTATACTACCTTGTCCTAAAGGAGTAGCTCTTGCAATAATTGTATGATATTGTTTTCCCATAAATTTTAAATTTAATTATGAAATTTTATAATTTTGATTATTTATTAAATAAACAATCCATTTTTGTTGTAAAATAGTGATTAAATTATTAACTATATAATATAAAACTAATCCTGAAGGAAGCCATAAAAAAAAGAAACTAAAAATAATAGGTATTATATATGTTAATTTATTTTGTATAGAATTATTGTTTTCATATTTGTTTTGAGAAAAATATTGTATAACTAACATAGTAATACCCGTTATAATTGGTAAAATATAATATGGATCTTCTGATGATAAGTCTTTTATCCAAAAAAGAAATTTAGCATGTCTTAGTTCAATTGAACTAATTAACATATAATATAAAGCTAAAAAGATAGGCATTTGTATAATAAATGGGAAAAAACCGGTAAAAGGATTTAAATTTTCTTTTTTATATAATAAAATTATTTCTTTACTAAAACGTTTTTTATCATTACCAAATTTTTCTTTTATTTTTTTTATTTCTGGTTGTAAATCATTCATTTTAGTAATAGTTATATACTGTTGTTTGGATAATGGATATGTTAATATTCTTATTATTATAGTAATAATAATAATTGAAAATCCCCAATTTTTTACTATACTAAAGATTAAATTTAATAATTTAAATAATAACTTAGATAAAAACCCTAAAAAACCATAATCTATAGTTAAATCTAAAAAAGGTGTTATTTTAGACATTATTTCTTGAATTTTAGGTCCTATCCATAATTGAGATGTGAAATTATGTTTTTTACCTGGTAAAATTAAATAAGATGGAGATTTAAAACCAATACTAATAATATTAGTAAATTTTTTTTTTATATAAACAGTATTTTCTTGAGAAAAATGAGGTAAAATCCAAGCAGAAGTAAAATACTGTTGTAACATAGCAATCCATCCATTATAAGTTCTAAATTGTATATATTTTTTTTTTAAAACATAAGGAAACTTATATTTTTTATATTTTATTTTTTCTGTTGAAAAAGCTACTCCATCAAATGTTTTCATAGTAACATTATTATGTTTCTTATTTAGATATTTTTGAGGAGTAATACTCGATTTATCTATTTGTCCAAAAATACCTATATTAATAGGTTTATTATTAAAATTAAAAATTTGATGATTAATTTTAATTAAATAG
>NZ_CP046200.1:441413-451788 GCF_012569525.1 Enterobacteriaceae endosymbiont of Donacia piscatrix
GAATGTTGATTTAAACGAAAATATTCACGAATTATTCTTTTAAATTTATTTTTAATATATATTTTACAAACTATTTTTTTAGAAATAATTATACCTATTCTAGAATACTTAATTTTATTTTTTTTATTTAATATAGTAAAATATAAGTTATGTAATTTAATATTATTTTTAAAAATAATATTAAAATCTAATGTAGTTAAACGTTTATTTTTTGTTAAATTAAAATTAGACATTTTTATTTAAATTTTTTATCTGAAACACTTAAATAAAAACGTTTTTTAGCACGACGACGATTTATAATTTTTCTACCATTTTTTGTTTTCATTCTACATCTAAAACCATGAGATCTATTTCTCTTTAATAAAGATGGTTGAAAAGTACGTTTCATTTAATTTAATCCTATATTAATTTAATATATATTTATTATTACATAAAATAATTTTTTTATACATATTTTTTATAATTTTAAATTAAAAATTTATATATTTATGTTAAATTAAAATATAAAATATATAGTATATTAAATATATAATTTTATATATATTCTAAAATAAAAATTATGGAAAATAATATTATTATTAATAGAGAATTAATCATTAAACCATTACAACATGTTACTAACATTATTAGTAATAGATTTTTATATCCTAACTCTGATAATATTTTAATAAAAATTTTAAATAATGGAATAATATTATTTAAAAGTACTAATTTAGAAATAGAAATTACATCTTTTATTAAAAATAAATTTTTAAATAAAAAATATTCCGTTATTGTTCAAGGAAAAAAATTTTATAATATATGTCGTTCTTTTCCTAAAAAAAATGATATTACATTAGTATTTAATATAAATAAAATGATTATATCTACAAAAAATTGTCATTTTACAATAACTACTCTACCTTCAGATAATTTTCCAAATATAAATTTTTTAAAACATGATATAGAATTTAATTTAACAAATAAAATGTTAAAAAATTTTATATATGCTACTTATTTTTCAATAGCAAATAACGATGTAAGAAAATATCTAAATGGATTATTTTTACAAATCAAAAATAATGTTTTAAATATTGTATCAACTGATGGACATAGATTATCTTTTTATAAATATGTTTTGGATGTAGAAATTATAAATTATAATGTTATAATCCCCCGTAAAAGTATTTTTGAATTATCTAAATTAATTAATAATACTAATGAGTTAGTTAATATTAAAATTAATGATAATAATATTTGTTTTACTTTTAAAAACTTAAAATTTATATCTAAATTAATTACAAGTAATTTTCCTAATTATAAAAAAATTATACCTACATTATTTTATCAAATAATTAAAATTGATCGCATTCTATTTAAAAATGCCTTAAATAGAATTTCTATTTTAGTAAATGAAAGAACAAAAGGAGTAAATTTATTATTTAACAATAAATATTTAAAAATTTTTACTAGTAATATTAATGATGAAAAAGCTGAAGAAATAGTAGAAATAAAAGAATTTAAAAAAAAAAAAGAATATAATATTCAAATATCATTTAATATTAATTATTTAATTGATGTCGTTAATATATTAGAAAGTAATTTTATTAAATTATCTTTTATTAATAATATTTCTAGTATTAAAATAGAAGATAGTTGTGATAAAAATAAAATTTACTTAATTATGCCAATGAAAATATAAATTTTATTTAATTTTAAAAAAGATGAGAACCTAAGTTGACAAATAAATATTATGATTCATCAAGTATTCAAATTTTAAAAGGATTAGATGCTGTTAAAAAAAGACCAGGAATGTATATTGGTAATACAGATGATGGTACAGGATTACATCATATGGTATTTGAAGTTATAGATAATTCAATAGATGAGTCTCTTTCTGGTTTTTGTAAAAATATACAAGTAATTATACATAAAGATAATTCTATTTCTATTATTGATGACGGAAGAGGAATACCTACAGATATACATAAAGAAGCCCAAGTATCAGCTGCTGAAGTTATTATGACTATATTACATTCAGGAGGTAAATTTAATAATAAATTTTATAAATTATCAGGAGGGTTACATGGAGTAGGAATTTCTGTAGTAAATGCTTTATCAAAAAAATTAGAATTAATCATTAAAAGAAATGGAAAATTATATAAACAATTATACTCTTATGGAGTACCTAAAGAAAAATTAAAAATTATTGGTGTTAGTAACACTACTGGCACACATATTAGATTTTGGCCTAATTATAATATTTTTACTACAGTTCAAAATTTTAATTATGAAATCTTATCTAATAGATTAAAAGAATTATCTTTTTTAAATTCAGGATTAATTATTTCAATTACTGATAATAAAAAAAATAAAAAAGATATTTTTCAATATAAAGGAGGTATAAAAGAATATATTAATTATTTAAATAAAGATAAAAATTTGCTTAATAAGCAAATTTTTTATTGTTATACTAAAAATAATGATATTGATATAGAAATTGCTATGCAATGGAATAATTCATTTAATGAAGAAATATACTGTTTTACGAATAATATACCTCAAAAAAATGGAGGTACTCATTTATCTGGATTAAAATCAGCTATAACAAGAACAATAAAACTTTATATAGAAAAAGAAGGATATAATAAAAAAAAAAATGTTAATTTAAAAGGAGAAGATACTAGAGAAGGTTTAATTGCAATTATATCAATAAAAATTTTAAATCCAAAATTTTCTTCTCAAACTAAAGAAAAATTAATATCATCAGAAGTAAAATCATTAATAGAATGTTATCTAAATCAACAATTAATGTTTTTTTTATTAGAAAATCCAAATGATGCTAAAAAAATTATAGAAAAAATTATAAGTATAGCTAAAATAAGAGATACAATTAGAAAAACTAAAAATATAATAAAAAATCAAAATATAAATAACGTATCAAGATTGCCAGGTAAATTATCAGATTGTCAAGAAAATGATCCTAAATTATCTGAAATTTATTTAGTGGAAGGAGATTCAGCCGGAGGCTCGGCAAAACAAGGTAGAGATAGGAAAACACAAGCAATTTTACCTTTAAAAGGTAAAATTCTTAATGTAGAAAAGGCTACATTTAATAAGATTATTACTTCACAAGAGATAATAACTTTAGTTACAGCATTAGGTTTTAATATTAATTTCAAAAAATATCATTTAAATAATTTAAGATATCATAATATTATTATTATGACAGATGCAGATGTTGACGGAGCACATATTCGTACATTATTATTAACATTTTTTTATCGTCAAATACCTAAAATTATTGAAAAAGGCTATATATATATAGCGCAACCTCCACTTTTTAGAATTAAAAAAGGTAATAAAAAATTTTATATTAGAAATAAAGAAGAAATGGAAATGTTTTTATTAAATTCAGCTGTAAAAAAAGCTGTTTTTTATTTTAAAAAATCTAAAAAAAAATTAATTGATAAAAAAATCATAATATTAATAAAAGAATATAATTATGTTAAAAAAATTATACAATCTTCTCAATATACTATTAATAATAAAATATTACATGCATTATTATATAATAATAAGTTAACTCGATTAAATGATTATGTTAGTTTAAATATATGGTTACATAAATTACTTGTATTTTTAAATAAAAATTATATAAATATTAAATTTTCAAGTAATATAAATAAAGATATCAATAATAATATTTTTGAATTATTAATTTATGAAAATAAATACGAAAATATAAATAAATATTCATTAAATAACGATTTTTTTATGAGTAATGAATATAATAAAATTTCTTTATTAGGAGAAAAATTATGTTTATTGCAAGAACAAGGTATTTTTTATGTTAAAAAAGGAAAAAAATATAAAAATATTAATTTTTTTGAAGAAGGAATAGAGTGGTTATTAAAAGAAAATAAAAAAAATCTTTCTATACAAAGATATAAAGGACTAGGTGAAATGAATCCAAAACAATTATGGAAAACTACTATGAATCCCTTAACTCGTAATATGTTAAGAGTAACAATCCAAGATGCAATTTTAGCAGATAAATTATTTTCAACTTTAATGGGTGATGAAGTCGAACCTAGAAAATTATTTATAAAAGAAAATGCTTTAAAAGCATTAAATATTGATTTTTAATCTTAAACATAAAAAATATTATTTTAGTAAATAATATTTAAATCTATAGAAGAATTAGTAATTATTTAAATCTATAGATTTTAACTTTTCTTCTAAATTATTTTTCTCATAATTATTTATGATTTTTTTATTAATTAAACCTTTTTCAATTTCACGTAAAGCTAAAATAGTAGTTTTATCATTTTTTTCTGATAACAATGGGATTTTCCCTCTTATTTGTATTTGTCTTGCTCTTTTAGCTGCTAAAATAACCAGATCAAATCTATTACCTATTTTTTTAACTGCTTTTTCTACTGTAACTCTAGCCATAAGATCCTTTTTTTTATAAAAATTTATTTAATTTAAAAATTAATTAGTAATAATTATTATATCATATATATATATTTTAAATATATAAATTATAAAATTAATAAAAATTTTTATATGTAAAAATTTTTAGTATGAATAAAGGATAAAATAATATGAATTATAATAATATCACTTCTGGAGAAAATATTCCTAACGATATTAATGTAATTATTGAGATTTCTTCCTATTCAAATCCAATAAAATATGAAGTTAACAAAAAATATGGAATATTATTTGTAGATCGTTTTATTACTACACCTATGTTTTATCCATGTAATTATGGATATATAAATAATACATTATCACTAGATAATGATCCATTAGATGTAATTGTAATAACTAAATATTCTATCATCCCAGGTGCTGTAATAAGATGTCGTCCTATAGGAATATTAAATATGACAGATGAATCAGGAAACGATAAAAAAATTATTGCAGTACCACATAATAAAGTTTCACAAGAATATTTACTAATTAATAATATTAAAGATTTACCAAAATTACTACAACAACAAATTATATATTTTTTTAAACATTATAAAGATTTAGAAAACAAAAAATGGTGTAAAATAGAAAAATGGGGGGATTTGTTTCAAGCACAAAAAGAAATTTTATCTTCTATTAAAAGATTTCAACAAAAAAAAATTAATTTATAAAATTAATATAAAAAAAATTAAAATTTTTATTTATTTTAAATATTTTTTTATATATAAATCAAAAATAATTTATTATAAATAATTATTAATTATATTAAGGAAATAAAATGTCTAAAATAAAAAAAGTAATAGGTAGAGAAATTATTGATTCAAGAGGTAATCCTACTATTGAAGCAGAAGTTCATTTAAATAATAATATTATTGGAATTGCTTCTGTTCCTTCTGGAGCTTCTACAGGGTCTAAAGAAGCAATAGAATTACGTGATAATAATAAAAAAAGATTTTTAGGACAAGGAGTTTTAAAATCAGTAAAAATAATTAATACTATTTTAAATAAATATTTAATTAATCAAAAATCATCTAATCAATCATATATTGATGAAATTATGATTAATTTAGATAATACTGAAAATAAATCTAATTTAGGAGCTAATACTATTTTAGCTGTTTCATTAGCTAATGCCAGAGCATCTGCTTTATTTCATCATATGCCATTATATAAATATATTGCTAATCTAGTTAGTATAGATAAAAAATTTTTTATGCCTATAATTATGATTAATATTATTAACGGTGGAAAACATGCTAATAATAATTTAGATATACAAGAATTTATGATTCAACCGATTAATTCAAAAAATATTAAAGAAGCAATACGTTGTGGTTCAGAAATTTTTCATCATTTATCATTTATACTTAAAAAACATAAATTAATTACATCAGTTGGAGATGAAGGTGGATATGCTCCTAATTTAAAAAATAATACTGAAGCATTTAATATGATATCAAAAGCAGTTAAAAATGCTGGATATGTACTTGGTACAGATATTACTTTTGCTATTGATTGTGCTGCATCTGAATTATTTTTCAATAATAGATATCACTTAAAAAGTGAAAACATGAATCTTTCTTCTAAAGAATTTACAAATTTTTTATATAATTTAACTCAAAAATATCCTATTACTTCTATAGAAGATGGTTTAGATGAAAATGATTGGGAAGGTTTTATATATCAAACTAAATTACTAGGTAATACAATTCAATTAGTAGGTGACGATTTATTTGTTACAAATCTTAAATTTTTAAAAAAAGGTATTAAAAATAATATTGCTAATTCTATTTTAATAAAATTAAATCAGATTGGATCTCTTACAGAGACATTATCAACTATAAAATTAGCTAAAAAATCAGGATATAAAGTTATTATATCACATAGATCTGGAGAAACAGAAGATACATTTATTGCTGATCTAGCTGTTGGGACAAATGCAGATCAAATTAAAACTGGATCTATGAGTCGTTCTGAGAGAAATGCTAAATATAATCAATTAATTAGAATTGAAGAACAATTATAAATTATTTTTATAAACTATGTTGATGTATTCAACATAGTATAATTTTATTTTCATAAAAATTATTTACTAAATATGAATATATATAAAGAAAAAAAAATACTTTTTTGGTTAAAAAAAAATATTTTTTTAGCTAAAAAAATATTAATGACATCTTATGTTTTAAATTTTATTAATATATTTTTATTAATAATAAAAAATTGGATGTTAGCAAAATTAGTAGAATTTTTTTTTTTAGAAACAAATAAAAAACATGTTTTTTTTTATTACAAAATTATGTGTTTATGTTTAATAGTAAATTTATTACTTTCTTTTTTAATAGAAAAATATAATTTTTTGTATAGTCAAAAAATTATATTTTTTATTAAAAAGAAAATTATACATAAATTAACATCCCAATATTTTAATTATTTTAAAAATCAATCTTCAGGGGCTAATTTATCGTTAATTATAAATAATATAGAAAACTTGTATGATTATTATCAACAATATATACCTCAATATTTTACAGTTAAAATATCATCGTTAGTAACTTTAATTACTATATTTTTAATTAGCTGGATATTTGGAATTGTAATAATTGTTACGAGTATTTTAATAATATTCTTTATAATATTAATTGGAGATAAAACTATAAAAAAAAATAAGAAAAATTTTAAAATATTATCTATTTTAAGTGGAATATTTTTTGATAGATTAAAAGGAATAGAAACTATTAGAATATTTAATTTTCAAAAAATTGAAATTAATAAAATAATTTTATTTATTGAAAAATTAAGAAAAAAAAATTTTGAAATATTAAAAATTGCTTTTTTAACTTCAGCTATTTTAGATTTTTTTTCTTCTATTTCTTTAGCTTTTATAATTATGTATTTTAGTTTTTCATATTTACATATAATAAATATCGGTTTTTATAATAAAAATATTAAAATATTACATAGTTTTTTTATACTTATTATTGTTTCTGAATATTTTCAAAATTTTAGTAATTTAGGTGTGTTATATCATATAAAAGCAAGAGCTATTGGAGCTGCGGATAATATTGTAAAATTATTAAATAATAAATCTATTAGTTTAAATACAAGAAAAAATTTTTTTTTGAAAAAAGTTAAAAAATTAACAATTAAGGCTACTAATTTAATTATAAAAAATAATAAAGGACATATATTAGTAGGCCCTATATCATTTAGAATATTTTCCGGACAAAATATAATTATTACTGGATCTAATGGAGCTGGTAAAACAACATTATTTAATGTTTTTCTTGGAATTTATCCATATGAAGGATCCCTAAAAATAAATAATATTGAATTTAATAAAATTAACTTATATAGTTGGTATAAACAAATATCATGTGTTCAACAAAATCCTCAATTATTTGCTACAACAATTAAAAAAAATTTATTTTTTTCTAAAAAAATAAATAAAATTAAAATAAATAATATTTTAAAAAAAATTAATATAATTAATTTTTTAAAAAAATTACCTAATAGATTAAATACTATTATTAATAAAGAAAATATATGTTTATCAATAGGACAAATTCAAAAAATAGTAGTTACTAGAGCATTAATTAAAAATTATATGTTATTATTATTAGATGAACCTATAGCTAATATAGATATTAATAGTCAAAATGATATTATACAAACAATAAAAAAAAATCTATCAACTTCAAAAATAAGTATAACTATTACACATAAAATTAATCAAATTAACTATTACAATGAAATTTGGTATATGGAAAATGGAAAAATTATAAAAAAAATATATCGTAAAATTTTATATAAAAAAAATAAATTATTTTTTAAAAGAGTTATTTAATATGTTTTATTTATTAAATTATTTTAAATATCATAATAAATTTTTTAAAAAAATTATTTTAGGTGTATTATTATCAATAATTAATAATTTAATGAATTTATTATTATCGGTAATATCTAGTTTTTTGTTAACTTCTACTTTTTTAATTGGAATAAAAAATAACAATATTTATTATAATTATATAATACCTACAATTACTATTAGAATAATTTCTATAATAAAAAATATTATACAATACTTTGAAAAATTAATTCAACATAATAATACTTTATATTTATTAAATAATTTTAGAATATTAATTTTTAATAAAATATTTCCTTTATATCCATCTGATTTAATCTCGATATTTAATATTAAAATATTAAATATGTTAATCTCAGATATTGAAATTTTAGATTTTTTATATATAAAAATATTTATTCCTATAATAGTTATTAGTACAATATCTATTATAATTTTAATTTGTTTAAGTATTATTAATCTTATTTTTTTTATAATACTATATATTACTATTTTATTTTTAGTATTATTTTATTTTTTTTACTTTTATAAAAAAAGTAAAACAATAGGAAAAAAATATATTTCTTTAAAAGAAAAATATTTTTTTTACATAAGTAATTTTATATCACAACATACAGAATATAAAATATTTGAAGGTATAAAATATATATCTTATAAAATATATAATTTAGAATTAAAATTAAAAAAAATACAATTAATAAAAAATAATTATAATATTCAATCAAAATTATTAATGAATACAATAATTAATACTAATATATTATTAATAATAATATATTATTATTATAATAATACATATAAATATCAAATTATATTATTTTTATTATTTTTTATTACATTTTATAAAATATTATCTCCATTAAGTAATGTTTTTCAGAATATTAATGAAATTTTTTTATCAGCTAAAAAAATTTTTTATTTAATAGAAAAAAAACCTACTATAGTATTTACAAATACTGATAATGTAAAAAATAAAAATTATTTTTTTTTATTAAAAATAAATAATTTATCTTTTTATTTTAATAAAAAAAAAATATATATATTAAAAAATATATCATTATATATACAAAAATATCAAAAAATAGCTATTACTGGACATAATGGTAGTGGAAAATCAACATTATTTATGTTACTAACTAGAGCATGGGATCCTGTAAAAGGTAAAATTTTTTTAAATAAATGTAATTTAAAAAAATGGAATTTATCTCTATTAAGAAAAAATATCAGTATGATGTCACAAAAAATATATCTTTTTAGTGATACATTAAGAAATAATATACTATTAAATAATCAAAATAATAAAAAAATTAATGATAATTATTTAATAAAAGTTTTAAAATTAGTAGGTTTAAAAAAATTATTAAATAATGAAGGTTTAAATACATGGATGGGTGAAGAAGGAAGATCACTTTCTGGGGGAGAATTAAAAAAATTAGGTATTGCAAGAATTATGATCCATAATGGAAATTTAGTTTTACTAGATGAACCAACAGAAGGATTAGATAAAAATTCATCTATTAAAATAATAAAATTAATTTTATCATTTTTTAATAAAAAAACTATTATATTTATAACACACAATATTCATATTTTAAAAAAAATGGACTATATTTATTTGATGGATAATGGTTCTATAATTGAAAAAGGAAAACATTCTAATTTAATAGATAAAAAAGAATATTACTGGAATTATATTAAAAATAATATAATATAATAATATTATGATCATATTAATGAGGAATAATAATGTCTAAAAAAAATAATATAGAAATGCAAGGTATAGTATTAAATACTTTACCTAATACTATTTTTCATGTAAAATTAGAAAATGGACATGTTATAACAGCACATATCTCAGGAAAAATGAGAAAAAATTATATTCGTATTCTTACTGGAGATAAAGTTACTGTAGCATTAACTCCATATGATTTAGAAAAAGGTAGGATAATTTTTCGTAGTCGTTAAAATTTAACTTTATGTTATATAGAACTAAATTAATTTTTTTTTATCAACATTATTTAAAAATTTTTGTGCATCTAATGCTGC
>NZ_CP046200.1:451885-459119 GCF_012569525.1 Enterobacteriaceae endosymbiont of Donacia piscatrix
ATTTAACTTTATGTTATATAGAACTAAATTAATTTTTTTTTATCAACATTATTTAAAAATTTTTGTGCATCTAATGCTGCCATACATCCTGTAGCTGCTGATGTAATTGCCTGTCTATAGTTTTTATCTATAACATCACCAGCTGCAAAAATACCAGGAATACTTGTTTGAGTAAAATTTAAATTATTTAAGTTATAATTATTTGTAATAATATAACCATTTTTATCTAATCTTATTTGATTTTTAAATAAATTACTATTAGGAATAGTACCTATTAATATAAATACACCAAATGTTGAAATATTAACAATATTATTATTATATATAGAATTAATTTTAATGTTGTGAACTCCTTTTTCGTTACCTAAGATTTCTTTTAATACATAAGGAGTATATAAAAATATTTTTTTGTTTTTTATTAAAAATTTTAATTTATTAAGTAATACTTTTTCGGCATTAAAATTATTTTTTCTATGAATTAAGTGTACCTTAGATGCAATATTAGATAAATATATTGCTTCTTCTATAGCAGTATTACCGCCTCCTATAACTGAAACTATTTTGTTACGAAAAAAAAATCCATCACAAACAGCACATGAAGATACTCCCTTACCCATAAATTTCTTTTCTGAATATAAACCTAAAGATTTAGGATTTGATCCAGTAGCAATAATAACACTATTACATATATATGTATGTAAATTACCTTTTAAAATAAAAGGTGTTTCTTTAAAATTAATAATTTTAACTATTGTATCATTAATAATATTAGTTTTTAAAAAACTTGTGTGATTATATAAATTATTCATTAATTTTTGTCCTGTTATTTTAGGAAAATTTCCTGGCCAATTTTCTATATTAAATGTTTTTGTTAATTGTCCTCCAATATCATTTCCTGTTACTAAAATAGGATTTAAATTTGCTCTTACTGCATATATAGCAGCTGTATAACCAGCAGGACCAGAACCAATAATAAGTAGTTTTGTTTTTTTTATATTTTTCATATTTTTTAATTATTTAAAATATTTATTTTATTATATATAAAAGATTAAATAATTAAATTAATAATTTAAAAATAAATTTATATAAATTTTAATTTTATAGTAAAATATTATATTTTAATTTATAAGAAAAATATTATGTTAGATATAAAATTATTACGTAATAATATTAATTATGTATATAAAATTTTAAAAAAAAGAAATTTTATTTTAGATATTAATCTAATAAATAAATTAGAAACAAAACGAAAATTATTCCAAATTAAAGTAGAAAAATTACAAATAAAAAAAAATAAAATATCTTATATTTTATCTAAAAAAAATGTTGATAATATTTCTAATTTAAAACAAAAATCTATTGTTATAACTAATAATATTTTAAAATATAAATCTATATTAGATAATATTAAAAAAAATATAAAACATATTTATTCTTCTATTCCTAATTTACCTCTTAAAGAAGTCCCTATCGGGATTAATAATACAAAAAATAAAGAAGTTAAAAAATGGGGTAAAATAACTAATTATGACTTTATAATAAAAAACCATTTAGAATTAGGTTTATTGCATAAAGGAATTGATATGGAATCTGGTGTTAATTTAAGTGGATCAAAATTTTTTGTATTAAAAGGAACAATAGCCTATTTACATAGAATACTTATCCAATTTATGTTAGATATACATATAAATCAACATAATTATCAAGAAGTTTATATTCCTTATATAGTTAAAGAGAAAACTTTATATGGTACCGGGCAATTACCTAAATTTAGTAAAGATCTTTTTCATATACAAAATTTTAAAAATAATAAATGTCAATATTTTTTAATTCCTACAGCTGAAGTACCATTAACTAATTTAGTGTATAATAAAATTATTAAAGAAGATCATTTACCTATTAAATATGTTGCTCATAGTCCCTGTTTTAGATCTGAAGTAGGATCATATGGTCAGTATAATAGAGGATTAATACGTACACATCAATTTGATAAAGTAGAATTAGTACAATTAGTAAAACCAAAATATTCAATAAAAACTCTAGAACAAATTACTTTACATGCTGAAAAAATATTACAATTATTAAATTTACCATATAGAAAAATATTATTATGCACAGGAGATATGAGTTTTTCTTCAAGTAAGACTTATGATTTAGAAGTATGGTTTCCTTCACAAAATCAATATTATGAAATATCTTCTTGTTCTAATATGGGTGATTTTCAATCTAGAAGAATGAAAGCTAGATATAAAAGAATGAAAGATAAAAAAATTAAATTTATACATACTTTAAATGGTTCTGGTTTAGCTGTAGGTAGAACATTAGCAGCTATTATGGAAAATTATCAACTCAAAAATGGAACAATTAAAATACCTGATGTACTTCAACCATACATGAATGGTATGAAATATATAAAAAATAAATAATTAATGAAATTATAATTTTTGTTCAAATAAATTTTGAATAAAATCATATAAATGAATAGTCTTAAAAAGACGAGTAGGTACTACAAAAATCGTATCATCACCTGCAATAGTACCTAATATACCTTCTGGTTTTCCTAAAGAATCTAATAATCTTGCTATTAATTGTGCTGCTCCTGGACTTGTATGAATAATAATTAAAATATCATTATAATCAATATCTAATACTAAATTTTTTAATGGACTTGTTGTATTTGGTACTCCTAATTCTAATGGGAAACAATATACCATTTCCATTTTTGTATTTCTAACTCTTACTGCACCAAATCTAGTTAACATTCTAGAAACTTTAGATTGATTAATATTTTGAAAACCTTTTTCTTGTAAAGCACGAACAATTTCAATTTGAGTACTAAATTTTTCTTTTTTTATTAAATTTTTAAATATTTTAATTAAATTAGCTTCTTTTTTTTTTGCAAAAATAACACTCATAAAGTTCACCAAAAAAAATAAAAGAAAAATATTTTATTTAAAAATAAATCTATTATATTAATTTTATGTAAATAAAAATCGTATTATTTATTCTATTTAAAAAGAATAATTTTAAAAATAAAAAGACTAATTGCATTTATTATTTATCTATATTATCATATTTTTAATAAAAAAATATATTTTTTTATTAAAAAATTAAAAATAAATAATTTAAATAGAATTTTTTATATTTTGGATATATATAAAATGAATATTTTATTAAATAAAAAATTTAATCGTCAATGGTTTCTTATTAATGCAGAAAATAAAATCTTAGGAAGATTATCTAGTATTGTTTCCCATTATTTAATGGGAAAACATAAAATTTCATATTTACCACATATTGATATAGGTGATTATATTATAATTGTAAATGCTAGTAAAATTAAAATAACCGGAAATAAATTAAAAAATAAATTTTATTTTACTCATAGTGAATATTCAGGAGGATTAAAAAAAATATCGTTAGAAAAATTAATGATAAAAAATTCTTGTAAAGTTATTAAACATTCCGTTAAAGGAATGTTACCTAAAAATAAATTAGGAGTATTAATGTTAAATAGATTAAAAATCTATAAAGGAATAATACATAAACACATAGCGCAAAAAAATAATATTTTAAATATTTAAATTATTTTATTAAGGATATAAAATTTATGAATAAAATAAATTATGATTATCATACAACAGGAAGAAGAAAAAGTTCTTCTTCTAGAGTTTTTATAAAAAAAGGAACTGGTAATATTTTAATTAATAAAAAAAAAATAAATAATTTTTTTAATAGGAATATACATCGTATTATGATATTAAAACCTTTACAATTAATAAAAATGCATGATAAGTTTGATTTATATATTACTGTTAAAGGAGGTGGTGTTTCTGGACAAGCAGGAGCAATTAGGCATGGTATAACAAGAGCTTTGATAAAATATGATAGTTTTTTTAGAAAAGATTTAAAAAAAGCAGGTTTCATTACTAGAGATGATCGTAGAGTAGAACGAAAAAAATTTGGTTTAAAAAAAGCAAGACGCAGTCCTCAATTTTCTAAACGTTAAATTTTTATTTTAAAAAATTCAATATTAAAACAAAATTAATTATTTTTTTAATTAATTTTATTGATATTTATAGAGTTTGATATGGATCAATTTTTAATACAAGGCCCGGTACAATTAAAAGGAAAAGTTAATATTTCTGGATCAAAAAATTCTGCTTTACCTATTTTATTTGCATCACTTTTAACAAATGAATTAATAGAAATTAAAAATATTCCTAAATTAAAAGATATAGATATAACTATTAAGTTACTTTTAACATTAGGTGTAAAGGTTAAAAAAGGCAAATCATTAACGATAAATGCAAATAATTTATATAAAAATTATATTTTACCTAAAAAATTAATTCAATCTATTAGAGCTTCTATTTGGTTAATAAGTCCATTATTAATACGTTTTAAGAAAATAAAAATAAATTTACCTGGTGGTTGTTCTATTGGTCAAAGACCTATTGATTTACATATTAAAAATTTAAAAAAATTAGGTGCTAATATTTACGTTGAAAACGGATTTATTATAGCATCTATAAATAATAATTTTCAAGGTGCTCATATTTTTATGAAAAAAAGTAGTGTAGGAGCAACTATTAATAGTATTTTAGCTGCAATTTACGCAAATAATATAACTATAATTGAAAATGCCGCTAAAGAACCTGAAATAAAAGATTTAATTAATTTTTTAAATATGATAGGTGCAAATATTAGAGGTGGAGGAACTAAAAAAATTATAATCAAAGGTGTTAAAAAATTGACAGGAGGTATTTATACTATTATGCCAGATAGAATTGAAACTGGAACTTTTTTAATAGCTGCTGCTATATCTCAAGGAAAAATTTTATGTAAAAATACTAATCCTAAATATTTAAATATTTTATTAAAAAAATTAAGATATGTAGGTGCAAAAATCAAAATAGGTAAAGATTGGTGTAGTCTTGATATGAATAATAAAAAACCTAAAGCTATTAATATTACAACAGGTCCATACCCTAATTTTCCTACTGATATACAACCCCAATTTACTTTGTTAAATTGTATCGCATTAGGTAAAAGTATAACAACAGAAACCATATTTGAAAATCGTTTTTTATATATATATGAGTTAATAAAAATGGGTGCCCAAATCTTTATTAAAGATAATAAAGTATTTTGTAAAGGTGTAAATTCACTTTATGGTTCTGAAATTAAAGCAACTGATTTAAGAGGTGCAATAAGTTTAGTTTTAGCAGGATGTATTGCTACAGGTATAACCGTAATTAATAATATTAATTATATTGATAGGGGATATGAAAATATAGAAAATAAATTAATTAATTTAGGAGCTAAAATAATAAGATTAAAAAATTAGATTTATTAATATAAAATTATTATAAACTTATAATAATTTTATATTAATAAATCTTTTATAAGGATTATAGTTTAATGTATGCTATTTTTGACAATTATGGGAAACAATATAAAGTTATAGAAGGACAAATTATTAAATTAGAAAAAATACAAGGTGTTATCGGAAATAAAATCGAATTTAATAATGTTTTATTAATTTCTAATAAAAATAAATTAAATATAGGTAATCCTATAGTTCCTGGAGGAAAAGTTATAGCAGAAATAATATCACATGGAAAAAATAAAAAAATTAAAATAATTAAATTTCGTCGAAGAAAACATTATCGTAAAATACAAGGTCATCGTCAATTATTTACTAATATAAAAATTATTAAAATTATATTTTTAATATAAAAGGAAAAAAATTTTATGGCTCATAAAAAAGCAGGAGGATCTTCTAGAAATGGTAGAGATTCGCATTCTAAAAGATTAGGAATAAAATGTTATGGAGGAGAAAAAGTAAAATCTGGATATATCTTAATAAGACAAAGAGGTACTAAATTCCATGCAGGAAATAATGTAGGATGTGGTAAAGATCATACTTTATTTGCTAAAATTAATGGTATTGTAAAATTTACTCATAAAGGATTACAAAAAAAATTATATATTAATATTATTAATATATAATTTTGATAATTTATTGTTTTTTATTTATAATTATTTTATCTACTAAATATATATTATTTAAATATTTTTTTATAAAATGGAGTTATAATGAAATTTTTTGATGAAGTAATTATATATGTTAAAGCTGGAAAAGGAGGAGATGGATGTATTAGTTTTTATCGTGCAAGATTCCTTCCTAAAGGAGGTCCAGATGGAGGAAATGGAGGTAATGGAGGTAATGTATATATTACAGCTAATCATAATATTAATAATTTAAAAAATTTTCATTATAAAAACAATTATATAGCTGATAATGGTTTAAATGGACAAAATCGGAAACGTACTGGAAAAAATGGAAAAAATTTAATTATTCAAGTACCTTTAGGTACAAAAATTATTGATGTAGAAAAAAATATGATTTTAGTATCTTTACTAAAAAATAATCAGATATTTTTAATTGCAAAAGGTGGAAAAAAAGGATTAGGAAATATTAATTTTAAATCATCTATAAATAGAACTCCATATAAAAGAACTATAGGTGATTTAGGAGAGAAAAAGAAAATTAAATTAAAATTAATTTTAAAAATAAATATAGGTATTTTAGGATTACCTAATTCTGGAAAATCAACATTTATTAAAAACATATCTTCGATTAAAACTAAAATTAACAACTATATTTTTACTACTACAAAACCTATTTTAGGTATTATTAAAAATAAATTAGATAATTCTAATATTTCTATATTAGATGTGCCAGGTATTATTAAAAATTCTTTTTTTGGTAGAGGATTAGGTTTAGATTTTATTAAATATTTTAAATATTGTAATTTAATTTTTTATATTATAGATATATCAATTATTAATATAAAATATAACATATCTAATACTTTAAATATAATATGTAATGAAATTTCTAAATATGATAATACATTATTATTAAAAGAACAATGGATTATTTTTAATAAAATTGATTTATTACATAATCCAAATTATTTAATATCTTGTATTAAAAAAAAATTAATAAAATATCAATATATAAAAAAATTTTATTTAGTATCATCTAAAAATAATATTGGAATTAAAAAATTATATATAGATATTTCAAATTATTTATATAAATTAAAAAATAAAAAACATTAATTTCTTTTTAAGAATTATATAAATTATTTATATAATTTTATTATTTTAATTAATATTTATAAATATATAAAAATAAATTTTATTTAATTTGGATTATAAA
>NZ_CP046201.1 GCF_012569525.1 Enterobacteriaceae endosymbiont of Donacia piscatrix
ATGAAGAAAAAAAAAAAAGTATTTTCAGTATTGAATAAATTGAAAAAAATTACGGTTTTTGTGTTACTAAACTTAATGGTTATATCATTTAGTAATGCTGTAATTTTTCATAAAAATATTAAAATCAAAAAACAAAAAACTTTTTTTGAAAAAAAAAAGAAAACAAAAAAAAAAATTGATCTTTTTATAAAACAAGTTTTCTTTTTGGAAGAAATTAAAAAAAGTTATATGTTTTTTTACATTAAAAGAAAACCAAATTTTATTAAAAAAAATATAATTTTTTTAATAGAAAAAAATAGTGAAACTTTAAATGTGTTAAAAAATTACTATTTAAAAAAACCACTAAGTAAAAAAGAAATAAAATGGAGTAACATAAGAAAAAACTATAACAATAGTTATTCAGAAAATTGTGTTTCTGATCTTTACCTTGATAAAGATAAAAAAGTAAAAGAGAATAATGATTCTAATAAAAAAAACTTAATTAATTCATTGTTTTCAGTTAAAGATAATTTTTCTAATAAAGAAGTTTTCATAAAAAATGTTAAATTAAATATTTTAAGTAAGTTTAATTTAGAGGTTAACAATACAGTTAAATCGATTTTAGATAGGATATTTGAAAAATTTGAATTAAACGGAAAATCTTTGGTTAAAATTAATTTAGATGAAAATTTAAATTTAAATAATTCGGAATTAGCTTTATTTTTTCCTTTTCTAGAAAAAGAAAATTATATTTTTTTTATACAAAATAATATTCATAAAACGGATAATAGAAGTCAAAATAATTTAGGTTTGGGGGTTAGAAAAATATCGTTTGATGATAATTATTTACTAGGAATTAATAGTTTTTTTGATTATGATTTTACATTAGATAATGCAAGGATAGGATTAGGTTTAGAATTATGGAAAGAATTTTTTAAAGTAAGTACTAATATATATTACGGATTAAGTAGATGGTGGCATCAAAACCAAGATTTTTTAAACGTTAAAAAATATCATAATCATTATGATTATATTAATGATGATGAGTTTTTTTCAAAACCGGCAACAGGGTGGGATATTAATGTAGAAGGATATTTTTTAAAGTTACCAGAAGTAGTATTTAAATTAGGTTTTGAAAAATACTATGGTAATATAGGATTTAAACTGGATAATAATTTAAAAAAACATGAAAAATTATTCTCTCCTTCAATTTATTCATTTAGTATAAAGTATACTCCTATACCAATTTTTTCTTTTATTATTGACACAATAAAAACTAGTAATGGGGAAAATAGTATCCAATTTGGAGGTAGCTTAAATTTACAATTAAATACTCCATTTTATGACCAAATACATAATAAAATTCATAATATTTTTTCATCTTCTTATGATCATAGATATAATTTTGTTCAAAGAAATAATAATATGATTTTAAAGTATAGAAAGAAATTTATAATTAAATTATTTACAAAAAAAGAAATTTCAGGATACCCTAATAGTGAACATTCTTTAGGAATTATAGTAAATTCTGTAAATAAAATTAAGAATATAAATTTTCATAGTCAAAGTAATTTTTTTCAAAAAGGGGGAGCTATTAAATTAATTCATAATAATTATATAATAAGATTACCTCGTTTTGATACACAAAAAGAAAAAGATAATAACTATTTGGTTAAAGTTATAGTTTCTGATTTATTAGATAATAAAGATATTTCTTATATTAAAGTTAATGTTTTCCCCCCCTTAGTAGACAAAAATTTTTCAAGTTTAAATATTTTTCCTAAAACTATATTAGTTAACTCTGAAAAAGCGAAAATTACTTTTGAAGCTAGAGATGTTAATAATGAACCATTAACAGATATAAAAAATATTAATTTTGTAGTTGACAGTGGAGATTTTCCTGATATTTTTAATGTGAAAATCAGTAAAGTTCATGAAAATCCAAAAGGAACATATACAGCAATAATTAAAAGTTCTTCTCCAGGAAGAGCTTTAATAAAAGTTAAAATTAACAATATTATTAATAAAAATATTAGTGATACAATTAATGTAATCTCTCTATTTGCTGATAATATTCAAGTTACGGCAGATCCTTCAAGTTTACTTACAAAAGTAAGTGAATCGATTAATTTATCTATAAAAGTGTTTGATAAACATGGTAAAGGTTTAAAAGATTCTGAAATTAAAATAGCTAATATTTTAGTTATGGATCAACAAGGATATACTAGAAAAGATAGTGGTAAAATTCATTTTGAAGATATAACAAATAAAAAATTTTATGATGGAGATAATTTTATATCTTACACAAATAAAGAAGGGGAATTAAAAGTTAAAATATCTGATCCCCATGGAATTGGAGTACGTACTTTTCTTAAAATTAGTGCAGATAATTCTATTAGCAAAAAAATTGCTGTAATTTTTACAGTTCCTACTAGCCCTAATAATTTATATGCCAGAATGTATGGTCATATGACTGATGTTTTATCTATTAATGGATTAAAATTTTATAGACCTACTTTATTCTCTGAACGTGCAGGAGATCAAGTATATCATTATTTAAATGAAGATTGGGCAAAATATAATTGGTATAATGGGGAAGATCTATGTAAAGCTAAAAATGCTAGATTTCCTAATAGGGAAGAATTATTAGATTTCTATGATATTTATCCTGGTAATGACTTATTTAGTAAGTATGGATGGCCTATTGTTGATAGATATAATCTTGTATGGACTTCTTCTTCTATAAGAAACATGTATTTTCGTAATCCTTTACATTTCTATGTCGATTTTTTAAATAGAAAAATTGATAAAGGGGTTATTAGTGATGTTTTTACCGTTTTTTGTGTTCAAGATAAAAATTAATAATTCATTTTTTTTGATTAAAAACAATATTTGATTAAAAAAAATATTATATAATAATATATATTATTTTAAATATGAATTAATCTAAAATGAAAATATTATTTTATAGAAATGCAAAAAAAATTTTTTTTCATACTATATTTATAATTATAATTTTATTTTTTCATAATTGTGTATATGCAAAAGATACACGTTTTATTACGGAACCAGTAGTACCTGAAATAGGTAAAACATTAATAGCAAATGATAATAAAGATTTTACTACTGAAATTAATAATGCTGTTATGGATTGTGCTAAACAACATAAAGTAGTTAGTTTAATTCCTTCTAATCAAGGGGATACACATTTTTATTCTGGGCCTATAATTATTCCCTCTCATGGAGGACTATTAATTAATAAAAAAGTAATTTTATCGGCTATTAACGATTCTTCTTTATATGATAAAGGTAAACAAACTTGTGGAACATTGGATAATATAGGTAAAGGTTGTAATCCTTTTATAGTTTTAAAAGGAGAAAATAGTGGGCTATATGGGGAAGGTTATATCGATGGACAAGGGGGGAGTTTATTAAAAAATAGAAAATATACTTGGTGGCAATTAGCTACAGAAGCTAAAATAGGTCATAAAAAACAAAATAATCCTCATTTAATTAATATTAATTCAGGTCATAATATAATTATATATAAATTACATTTAATAAACTCTCCAAATTTTCATGTTGTATCTTATAAAACAAATGGTTTAACTATTTGGGGGATAAAAATAAATACTCCTGCTGATTCTCGTAATACAGATGGGATAGATCCATCTTCTTCTGAAAATATAACGATTACACATTCTAATATTAGTACAGGAGATGATAATATAGCTATTAAAGCTGGAAATAATGGGGCATCTAAACATATAACTATTATAAATAATAATTTTGGCTATGGACATGGTATGTCCATAGGAAGTGAAATAAATAGTGGAGTAAATGATATCCTTGTTAAGGATTTAACATTACAAAATACAACTAATGGATTAAGAATTAAAAGTGACATTACAAAAGGAGGAATAGTCACAGATATACATTATGAAAATATTTGTATTTCAAATGTAAAAAATCCTATTGTTTTAGATACTAGTTATAGTGATAATATAAAAAATGAAGAAAAAAATATTCCTCAATTTAAAAATATTTTTTTTAAAAATATTGAAGTTTTAACTCCTGGAATATTAAAATTTAATGGATTAAATGAAGATAATATGATCGAAATTTTTGTAAATAATTTCCACATAAAAAATGGATCTTCATGGATTAAAAATAATGTTATCATTCATGGTAATATTGATAATATTATTAATAATGATAATTGCATATTACATTAATTTTTTTTTAAAACTAAAAAAGTAGTTTTATTATTTTTTTTATTTGATATATTTTTTTTTAGAATATATAATTTATAAAAAATAGCAGCTTTTTCATTCCCGATAGCTGCTATCTCTTCTGATGAATAATTTTTAATTATTTTCATGGCAAATGAAGTACTGGAACAACTTTTTAATTCCCATGATGGATTTTGTCTTATAAAAAAATTACATTGTTTAAATGGTTCAGAATGACTATAAATTTTTTTTATTTTATTTAAAAAGATTTTTTTATTAGAAACCAAACAGTGTTTAATTGGTAATTCAAAAACTTTTCTTACGTGCAAATAAATACTATTGATTTTTAATAAATCAAATACTTCCTTAACAACTCCTGTGATATTATTATATATAGGAACTATAGCTAATTTAATTAAACCTTGTTTAATACAAAAAAAAATTTCAGAAAAATTTTGACAACTTACATTAATAATTTTTTTTTTAAAAAAAAAATTATTAATGTAAGTTAAAGTAGCTAGATGAGAATAACTATATAAAGGACCTAAAAAAGCAATACTCTCTTTATTAAGATTTAAAAATTTTTTTCCAACACTTTTGGTATTATTATCAATAATAAAATTATTATTAATATTTTTTTTTTTAATTATACTAATCATTATTTTTCTAAAAATAAAAATTTAAATTATTATAACATATATATAGTACATTATATACTATTAATTATTTAATAACGTGAACAATATCATTCTTATCTATCCAACAATCCCATCCTGTTGCTAATGAAACCTCATATAGAGATTTTTTTAAAATTTGTCTAAATTTCCACAAAATTATTATTCTACTTCCACATAAATTTTTTAAAGTAATTACTTTATAACATAAAGGAATATGATGAGTACAATAAAAACAATGTAACCATTGAGATAATGGTTTACCTTTTAATTTTTTTCGTTCTTTCAAAGAAACTATAGTCCATATAGATTGTGTAAAAAAAGATGTTATATTCTTATTTAATAAAATAATATTTTTCTTTGTTTTATTATTTCTATACCATTCATGTAACAAATGACCTATATAAAAATAACTTTTATAATTAATTTCTATACTACAAATAGATAATCTTGTTAAAGAAGTTTTCAACCATTCATAATCTTTTTTCCCTGTTGTTCTATCTATAGATTTTAAAAAAGAATAAGATGAAAAAATAACCCTTTCTCCTAAAGGAACTTGTGAAAATCTATATAAACATTCTAACCAAACGTCTAAATCTGATTGATCCAAACTTTCTCCAGTAAAACGTATAAAAAAGTCATTTAAGGATGTTTTTAAAATATTTCTTTCATATTTTCTATATCCTTTTTTTAAAATACCAAATAAAGAACTACGTAAAATGATATTAGGAACTGCCCTTTTATTTCTTGAAATATTTGGAAAAAAATTTCTTATTTTAGCTTTTTTCTTTTTGTGTAAAAAAGAAAGAGATTTTTTTACTCTTTTTTTTTCTATTTTTTTCTTTTTTTTTCTAAAAAAATTACTCTTTTCAATAAGTAAACTAATTCTTTTATAAAACTGCTTTTTACACATTAAAGTTTAATAAACACAAAACAAAAATTAGAGATTAAATAACATTATCAAAAAAAAGTTAAATGATGTTTTTTTAACTAAATAAATTAAACTAAATTCCAAACATTTACACAATTTACTTTTTTTTAAATCATATAAAAAAAACAAAGACCCCCCACAAATGTTATAAACACAAAAAAACATATACGAAAGAAAAAACATTTTCTAGTCAGCTTATTACTATTTTTAACAAAACCTTGAAAATAAAATAAATTATTGTTTAATTATATCTATTTTTTTTCATGTGTCAAAATAATTTTAAAATTTTTTATAAAAAAGATGTTTTATCTCCTAAAATCTAATAAATAAACATAAAAAAATTAAAATAGTAAAAAACGGGATAGCAAGTAGTAAAAAACGGGATAGCAAGTAGTAAAAAACGGGATAGCAAGTAGTAAAAAACGGGATAGCAAGTAGATCTGCTATATATATGTTTTATATAAAAAAATAAATCAGTTATTCTTTATAATCCTTTTATAATCCTTTTATAATCCTTTTATAATCCTTTTATAATCCTTTTATAATCCTTTTATAATTTTTTTATAATCCTTTTATAATCCTTTTATAATCCTTTTATAATCCTTTTATAATCCTTTTATAATCCTTTTATAATCCTTTTATAATTTTTTTATAATTTTTTTATAATTTTTTTATAATTTTTTTTTTAATAATCAAAAAAACACTTGTAAAAAAAAAAAAAATGTATATAATTAAATTATATGCGAATGGTCTCAACTAATAGTTAGCTGTTAAAAAATTTTTTAATAAAAATTATATA